>CAYGNN010000106.1:0-9601 GCA_964351165.1 uncultured Phycisphaeraceae bacterium | reverse complement strand
CCGAAGATCGGGTGGCCGACATACTCGGCATCGACGCCTCGCGAACGGAACCAATCTTCCTCGAAGGGTAGGATGCACATCAGCTTGTCGATCAGGCGTTTTGTCTTCTTGATCCGCCAGGGCGCCCAGGCCCAGAGCTGCGGCGCGACGAGCTGGCACACGCCGATGTTGTGCTTCTTGGCGATCTTCGCGATCGGGAAGTTCGCGGCTGGCGAATCGACCGGGCAGTGCAGCGCGACCGGGCGACCATCGAGCCAGCGCTCTATTTCCGCGTTCATCTTCTTGTGCTCGAGGATCTTCCCGATGCCGGGGATGCCCATCACCGCGTCGTGCGTGGTGTCGAGGATGATCTCGGCGCCTGCGGCGCGCATCTTGGGGCCGCCCGCGGCGTAGATCTGGATATCCGGCCGCCGGGCGCGCAGCGCGGTGATCACCTGGCTGGCGTGCTCATCGCCGCTCGGCTCGAACGCGGTGAAGAGGACCGCTGGGCTGGTTGTCGCGTTGTCGGTTGGCAAGTCGGATGATCCGCGTGTCGTGTGGCGCCCGGCCGTTGATCACGGCATCAAGCGTACGCCGCCTCGCGCTCTTCTTCCTCGTCCGGCGCGAGCTTGGAGATCACCCTCGCTCCAACGCTATCGCCCCAGACGTTCACCACTGTGCGGCACATATCCAGGATGCGATCGACAGGCAGGATCAGCCCGATCGCCGCGAGCGGGAGCTGCGGCGCGTTCTCGCCCCCTGCGCCAAGCGTGGAGTTCACCGCCGTGATGATGATGAGGATCGTCGCGATGCTGCCTCCTGGCACGCCAGCAGCGCCGACCGCTGCGAGCGTCGCGGTCAGCACGATCGCCAGGTACTCGGTGAACGACAGATCGATCCCGAAGGCCTGGAAGAGGAAGATCACCGCGATGCCCTGGTAGAGCGCGGTGCCGTCCATGTTGACCGTCGCGCCCAGCGGGAGCACGAGACCTGCGGCCCGCTTCGAGCAGCCTGCTTCTTCCGTCGCGGTCTCGATCGTGACCGGGAGCGTCGCCATCGAGGAGGACGTGCCGAAGGCGGTCAGCAGCGCCGTCTTCATCTTCCACATGTACCGGTAGGGGTTCACACGCGCCAGCACGAAGAGCACCAGCGGCAGCGTCACGAACATGTGCAGCCCCAGGCCCCCCACCACGCAGAGGATGTAGTTCTTCACCGCGTCGGCCAGCGTCTCGAGGCCGATCTTGCCCACCGCCCATGCGACGAGCAGGAAGACGCCGACAGGCATGATCCAGATCACCCACTGCACCAGGAGCATCAGCACCTCGTGCAACGACTCGACGGCGGTGGTGAAGGGCTTGGCCTTCTCGCCCAGCGCGACGATGCCGATGCCGAGGAAGATGGTCGAGGTGATGATCGACAGCGCCTGCCCCTCGACCGCAGCGCCGAAGAAGTTCGTCGGGATCATCTGGTACAGGATCGCCAGCCAGGCGCCGCTGAGGCCTCCGCTCTCTGTGGAAACGCCTGAAACAACACTGGCCGCCTGCTCGCTCATGCTCGCGCGGAGGTCTTCCGGGAAACCGGCGCCCGGCTCGAAGACCGCGCCGAGCGTGACGCCGAGCACGACCGCGAAGATCATCGTCGCGAGGTAGAAGACGATCGTGGCGCCGCCCAGCAGGCCCAGTCGCTTGGGATCGCCGATCGACGTGATCCCGGTCAGCACGCTGGTGAAAACGAGCGGGATGATCAGCAGCCGCAGCGGCCGGACGAAGACGAGGTCGCCCATCGTCTTCCAGCCTGCGACGGACTGGTCCCTGGCCTCAACCGTCAGCGAGGCGTCCCACAGGAAGTAATGCCCGACCAGCACACCCAGCAGCAAGCCCATGAAGATCAGGAACGTCAGCAGGTTCGTCTTCTTGCCCATCGTGCAGTCGTGTCCTCGCCGCTGGCTTGTGGTTGTTCAGGCGCCGCCCGGATCGATCAGAGTTCGTCGGCGTACTCGGCGAGGGACTGCTCGAACCCCCTGGGGCTGAACCCCAGGTGCGCGTGCGCCTTGGCGATCGAGCAGGTGTTGGGCTCCGTCGCCATCAGCACGTCGTCCTCGGAGAAGGGCAGCAGCGCCGCCATCCCCATCATCTTCGCGCCCTTCGCCTTCATCACAAAGGCTGGCTCCGGCAACCCCTGCGGCTGCAGCGAGGGCTTCGCCCCCGGCACGTTGTCGCGGATCGTCGTCAGCAGGTCCGGCCAGGTGAAGGCGTCGGGGCCCCCCACCGCGTAGATCTCGCCGATCGCGTCGTCGTTCGTGATCGCTTCTGTGATGAGCGACGCAACGTCATCGACGTGCACCGGCTGCACGCTCGCAGGAGGCAGCGGCTTGGGGCCATCGAACGGGACGAAGTACGGCAGGAAGAACCCTGGCAGGCCCTGGCCCAGCACCCAGCCCTTGGCCATCTGCATGAACTCGCCGTCAGCGCCGTGGATGAGCGAGGGCCGGACGATCGTCCAGTCCATGCCGCTCTCGATGACCGCGAGCTCCGCCTTGTGCTTGGTCTTGTGGTAGTCGCTGCGCGCCTCGGGGCGGGTGCCCAGCGCGGACATCTGGATGAACCGTTTCGCGCTGGCCTGCCGCGCCGCTTCGAGGCAGCGATGCGTCGCCTCGACATGCATCCGCTGGTACGTCACGCCTCCGCCGGTCTCGCGGTGGATCCCGATGAGGTTGATGAAGGCGTCGGCGCCCTGCGCGGTGCGCGCCATCGCGTCGCGATCGAAGACATCGCCCAGGATGACCTCGACGCCGCTCTCGGGCAGCACGCGCGGCGCGTTGCGGTCGCGGCACAGCGCCCGGACCGTGTGGCCACGCTCGACCAGGGCCTTGGCGACGGCGCGCCCAACGAACCCTGTGGCGCCGGTCATCGCGATTGTCTTCGCACTGCTGCTCATCTCGAATCCATCTCCGGTTTAGGAAGCCGGTTGCTCGGCCCGGCGCGCCGTTGGTTGCTGGAGCGCGCGAGTGTACCAGATCATCCGTTGGCTTCGGCGATCGCCGTCAATCCACGAAAAAACCCGCGATCGGGAAGACCACGGGTGTTTCTTGATTGGTTGCCGAGCCGGCTCAGGCGACCAGGTGCTTGGGCCTGGGCGTGCTCTCGTCGGCGGGGTTCACGTGGACCTTGCGGCCCTGGTAGACGACCTTGCCGTCGCAGAGCGCAAAGAGCGTGTCGTCCTTGGCGCGCTGGACCATGAAGCCGGGCTTGATCGGGGTGCCGACCTGCCGGACGATGATCGCGCCGGCGCGAGCGAACTCGCCGCCGTAGAGCTTGACGCCGCGGTATTGGGGGTTCGAGTCGCGACCGTTCTTGGTCGAGCCCTGTCCCTTCTTATGAGCCATTGTTCTGAATCCTTGGACTGAATCGGTTCAACTGGAGGCGTCTTGCAACGCCGCTGACGCGGCCTGGCCGCGGTTTCGGAGCCGGGGAATATAGCCCTCGCTCAGCGCAGAATCCAGCGCTGGCTGGACCTCGTCAGGGGGCGGTCCCCTTTCCCGGTGATCTCGCCTGGGGTCTCGTGGACCAGCATCAGGCACTTGCGGAGCGTGACCTCCTCGCCGGTGTCCGGCTTGGTGATCTTCCGCGTCTCGCCTGAGAATCCCTCAGCGAAGATCTTGATCTCGTCCACCTTCAGCCCCTCGGCGGGCCAGACGACCAGCCCCGACCTGCCGTTCTCCTCGCCCTGGAGCAGCTCGCCGGCGGTCGCCATCGAGATCTGATCGAGCAGGAGCGGGTTGCGGAGCCGGGCGAGGATCTCGTTGGTGACGACCGAGGGGACGCCCTTGCCTGCGGAGCGGATCTCGCCGTCCTCTGAGGCCAGCTCGAAGGAGGGCGCGAAGAAGATGTCCTGACCGGTGTTGTTGACCACGTCGTACGTCAGGTAGAAGTACGTCTTCGAGAGGCCGATCTCGTCAACGACCGTCGCGATCCGCAGAGGGCCTGGGCGGAGGTCGAGCTGCCATCGGGTCGCGACCGGCGAGGGCTCGGGCGCCGCAGACGTGGTCAGCGGGACGGCCAGGGCGATGACCGCGGTGGCGATCGTCAGGATGCAGGCTCTGAAGCTGGCTCGGATCATGGTCACAGGCGTCTCGTCGGTGCGGCCGGGATCCCCGGCGTGGGTCTCTGGAAATTCGATCGGTTGTCCCGGCAATAGCGCCGCCTGAACCGATGCAGGGCAGTAGTCTAGGAGGAGGCGCCGCCCCGTCAACGTGACGGAGGGCCGCCTAGCTGGAGTGCTGCCTTTGTCTTCTACGCAATCCACCATTGGCCGGATCCCGGACCGCCTCCGGGCCAGAGCCGCGGCCCTGCTCGTCTCTGAGCCCTTCGGTCGGGGTGATGAGGCCGCAGGCAGGCAGATGCTCGAAGCCGCGATCCGGCACGGGATCGACCTGACGAACATGTGGGGCTCCATCGAGCCGAGCGGGAACACGGTCCGCGAGGCCTGCCTGCTGGTCCCAGGGGCTGGCGGGACGCTGGTGGTCTTCATGTCCACCCCCAACAGCGGCGACCGGGAGCGGATCGACGAGCTGGCCGCGGTCCTCGATGCCGGTCTGGAACACGCTCCGAGGGGCGCTGAGATCGCCCAATCCATCATCAATCTCAGTGATGAGGGCCCCAGAGACGCCCTGCTCGGCTCGTCGTTCATCAACGCCGGGACGCTCGCCTACATGCGGCGGCCGGTGATGCCGGTGCCATCGCCGCCGAGCCCTGATTCAGGGTGGCCTGCAGGGATCACAGTCGAGCGGGTGAACCCCCACGACGACTCGGACCTCGGCCGTGCCCTCGATCAATCCTACGAGCAGACGCTGGATTGCCCTGAACTGTGCGGGTTGCGCAAGACCAGCGACGTGATCTCCAGCCACCGGGCGACCGGCGAGTGGGATCCCTCGCTGTGGTGGCTCGTGCGGGACCAGGGCGAGCCGGTCGGCGCGGCGCTCTTCAGCCCCTGCCCTGCGCAGCAGCACAGCGAATTGGTGTACATGGGGCTGGCCCCTGCGGCGCGCGGCCGGGGGATCGCCAGGCGCCTGCTGGACCTCGGCCTGCACACGACGCTGAGCAGGCACGCGGATCCGATCACTTGCGCCGTTGATGAGCGGAATGTTCCGGCGCAGAAGCTCTACGAGCGCGCGGGGTTCCGCGTCTTCGAACGGCGCCTCGCCTTTGTGCGCCCGCTCTCGTAAACCACTGTTTTTTCAGTGTCAAATGAGCATTGCACACATACGCAATGGGAATCCAAGGGTTTTCCACGCGAACAATGCACGGTGCAAATCGTGGTGGAAAAGGTTTTTTTCCTGACGCTAAGTGTCGGTCGTCTAAGCACCACCGGCTTGTCAAGCAGCGGTCCTGCGTTCGGCGCGTTGATCGGCGGGTTGTTGGGCCTCCGATGTCTTCGTACATTCGCCGATCGCTGGTCACGGACATGACCGGCGGCGAAGGTGTGTGATTTCATTGCGGGCGACACGTCATTCCTGAGGGGATGCCCGCCGAGTGAACGCCAATCGAGGTTTCGCAAAGACCGACAGTGCGGCGAACGGATCGCCGGCTCCGAAGCGGTCGTTGTGCGCCCTGATCTGGTGGCGTTGCTCCGAGTCTTCACTCGCCTCCGCATTGTCGAATGGATTCGATTCGTGTGCTGCATTGGTTCGGCTCCCGGGATACCCCCCTGGCGCCGCTCACGGAAGGGTCCACCGTGCCGAGATTGTCCGCCCCTGCTGGTGTTGCTTCGTCGAACGTTTCCCGCCGCAGGGCCTCCACCGATGAGGTCTCCAGCCGGATCACCGAACGCCTGTCCGAGCTGATCGGCGCCGAGCGCACCTCTCGGTATTTCCCGCAATCCCCCCGGATCAGCAGGAACGATGACCGCTACTCGGTCATCGTGGGCAACCCCTTCGTCGCGGACCTGCTCGATCGCAGGCACGGCCAGACGCTCACGAGCGCCATCCGCGAGCTCACCGGCGAGCCGGGGGCCTTTGTTGAGTTTCAAGTGGATCCGTCCGGGACGACGATCGAAGAATCCAGCGGCGCTGCCCGCGGGATTGCTCCCAATCCCAATCCCGACCCCGGTTCCGGGTTGAACGCGGGGCTGGACGCGCCGGCGAGCATCGCCCCTGGCGATCGCTCCACCGGAACGAAACGCCCTCGGGTGGCGGCGGGATTGCCCGGCGATCCTCCTCCCACGCCGAGCCCCGCCCCCCCGAGGCGCTCCGAGCAGGTCACCACGAACGGCCGGGTTGCGCAGTCGCTGCTCAGCACCCAGGGCCCCGCGTCGATGCGGGTCAAGCCCAGGTTCATGCTCGATGACTTCGTCGTGGGGCAGAGCAACGCCCTCGCGTACGAGTCCGCCTGCGCCATCGCGGACGGGACGCAGGCGCCCCCCTTCAACCTGCTGGTCATCCACGGCGACTGCGGGCTCGGCAAGTCGCACCTGATGAACGGGATCGCGACGCGCTTCGCGCAGACGCAGCCGGGCGCTCGCATCCACTGCACGACCGCCGAGGCCTTCACCAACGAGTACATCACCGCGATCCGCACGAACGGGATCGACCAGTTCCGCGCCAAGCGGCGGCGCCTCGACCTGCTGTGCATCGACGATGTCCACTTCCTCTCCAACAAGACCGCGACGCAGACGGAGTTCCTGCACACGTTCGACACGCTCGGCCTCCGCGGGTCGCGGATCGTCCTCGTCACCGACGAGCACCCCTCGCTGATCAACCGCCTCTCGAAGGAGCTCTCCTCGCGGATGCTCTCCGGGATGACGGTCGAGGTCGGGCTCCCGGATCAGGCGATGCGCGTCCGCGTCATCGAGCGGCTCGCGCACCGGCGGGGGCTCGAGCTGGCTCCTGGCGTCGCAGTCGCCATCGCGGAGCGCTCCGACGGTTCGGTGCGCAACCTCGTCGGCGCGATCACCACGCTCGACGCGGTGCGGCGCCTGCCTGGGATGGGGCGGCTCGACCAGCGGCTCTCGCTGAGCCTCGTCGAGCAGGCGCTGGGCGCCAAGACGCCTTCGCGTCCTGCGATCAAGCCGATCCAGGTGGAGACGATCACGCAGGTCGTCGCTGAGGCGCTGGGTGTGGAGCTGTCGGAGGTGCTGGGCCGCGGCCGGCACAAGCGCGTCGTCCTCGCGAGGGCGCTGACGGTGCACCTCTCGAAGGAACTGACGACGCGGAGCTACCCTGAGATCGCCAGGGCCATGAACCGGCCCAACCACTCCTCGGTCATCACCGCCAGGCAGCGGCTGCAACGGCAGATCAAGGAGAACCAGCAGTGCGGGATCGGCCCGGCCTTCGAGGGCGTGACGATCGAGGCGATGGCCGAGCGGCTGCACAAAGCACTCATCGATCAGGCGGAGAAGATCTGAGCGGGCAGACTGCGAAGGGACAACAGCCGGAGGACCAGCGGTGGGCAAGCATGACCGATGTTCGGGGCTCAACCCGGCGGTCCCGATCCGCCGATTGGATATGCTCGGGCGTGCGGCATTGATCCACGCCGATCCGTCCCTTCAGACTCCCCCGCGCGAGCCCCAACACATGATCGACGAGATCCCGCTGAGCCAGCCTGACATCACCGACCCGGAGATCAACGAGGTCGTGCGCGTGCTGCGGTCAGGGCGGCTCTCGATCGGTCCGGCGCTGGAAGAGTTCGAATCGATGGTCGCCCAACGCGTCGGCACAACGCACGCGATCGGCGTGTCGTCGGGGACCGCAGGGCTGCACCTGGCGATGCTCGCGCTGGGCATCGGTCCGGGCGATGAAGTCATCACGACCCCATTCAGTTTCATCGCCTCGACCAACTGCATCCTGTATGTCGGCGCGAAACCGGTCTTCGTGGATATCGACCCCAAGTCGCTGAACATGGACCCGGCCCTCGTCGAGCGGGCGATCACCAGCAGGACGAAGGCGATCCTCGCGGTCGAGGCGTTCGGCGATCCGACGCACATGGAGGCGTACCGCGCCATCGCAGCGAGGCACGAGATCCCCCTTGTTGAGGACTCCTGCGAGGGCCTCGGCGGGCACGGCTGCGGCAGGAACATCGGCGCGTTCGGCCGTGTCGGCGTCTTCGGGTTCTACCCCAACAAGCAGATCACCACCGGCGAGGGCGGGATGATCGTCACCGATGACGACCGCGTCGCGGACCTGTGCCGCTCGCTGCGCAACCATGGCAGGCCTGTCGCGACCAAGGAGACGGACAAGCTCGCGAAGCACGACCCGCTGCCTGGGCGCTCCGGCGCCTCGTGGCTCTCGCACGACCGGCTGGGGTACAACTACCGGATGTGCGAGCTCAGCGCAGCGCTGGGCGTCGGGCAGATGCGCCGCCTCGACGAGATCCTGCGCAAACGCAGGGAGGTCGCTGGCCGGTACACGCGGCGCCTGCTCGGCGAGCACCGCGTCGCGCTGCCCAACATCGATGACGCGGAGCGGATGAGCTGGTTCGTGTACGTCGTCCGCCTCTCCAACGAGTATTCCTGCGAGGAACGCGACCGGATCATGGCCGGGATGCGGCGCCACGATATCGGCGTCGCGGACTACTTCCCCTGCATCCACCTGCAGCCGCACGTGCGCCACTCGCTGGGGCACAACCCCGGTGACTTCCCCATCGCGGAGAGCGTCAGCAGCCGGACGATCGCCCTCCCCTTCCACACGAACCTGAGCGAGCGCGAGGTGGACCTGGTCGCTCAGACCCTCGAGCTGATGCTCGCGAGGGAAGGATTGCGCGGGACGTAACGGTTGTTCCCGGACGCGCGGACCGGGATCCGGTCAAGCCGGTCCGGATCTACGCCGATCCATGCTCCGAGGGCGACATTGCGCCCCGGAGGAGCACTCGGATGATCGGACGCCAGCGCAACGGTTTCACTCTCGTCGATCTGATGATCGTCATCGTCATCCTCGGCGTGCTCGCGGCGATCGTGCTGCCGCTGGTGTCGAACCACCTCGACGAGGCGTCGCAGACGGCCGCGGAGTCGAGCCTCGCGGCGGTCGAGAAGGCGATCGAGCTGCACTGGATGCAGAACAACGCCTACCCCAACTCGCTCGATGACCTGACCTTCCAGGCGGACGAGACGCTCACGCTCCCGCAGGGGTACTCGTTCAACTACGACAACACCACCGGCGTGGTGGCGCTCGTCACGCCCTGACCTGCAGGGGCTGTTTCATTTCATCCAGACCTGTTACGGCGTCACGTTGAGCCTGTCGATCCAGTCGGGATCTGGCAGGAACGTGTAGTCGTCGGTCGTGTGCACCGGGCCTTCCGGGACGTCGAAGTTCAGACCGACGTGCCCATCGAGGAAGAGCAGGTTGGCCTGCACCTTGCCGTGGTGCCAGCGCTGGCCGCGGTCGCCACCATCGTCGTAGTTGTAGATGGGTTGATCGCCGCAGACCCAGGTTCGGCTGGTGTTGGCGACCGGTGGCATGACCCCGCCCTCCGGTGGGATGAGCGTTGGGTAGGGCTCGCTCATCGGGTCGGTGTCCGGCGCGTGGTCGTTGAGGTTGTAGCTCGTCCCGATGAGGTCGTACATCGAGCTGTTCGGATCGATGTGCGGGAAGAAGCTGAGAAACACATCGTTCGTGCCGCTGTCTGATGGG
>CAYGNN010000105.1:7459-9672 GCA_964351165.1 uncultured Phycisphaeraceae bacterium | reverse complement strand
TTTCCGGATCCCGGATCTCGCCGACCATGATAACGTCCGGGTGCTGGCGCAGGAGGGCGCGAAGCGCGCTGCTGAACGTGAACCCTGCTTTGGGGTGCACCTGGAATTGATTGACGCCAGGGATGATGCGCTCGACAGGGTCCTCGATGGTGCTGTAGTTGCGGCGGTCGGTGACGATCTCGGCGAGGGCGCCGTACAGGGTGGTGGACTTGCCGCTGCCGGTCGGGCCGGTGACGAGGACGATGCCGTTGGGTTCGCTGATCACCCGGCGGAATCGTTCGAGCATCGATTGCGTCATCCCGATCGCGGCGAGGCTGCGCAGCCCGGCGTCCCGATCGACGATGCGGATGACGACCTTCTCGCCGAATTTGGTGGCCATCGTCGAGATGCGGAGGTCCACCGATCGGTTGAAGAGGGTGACGGTGACACCGCCGTCCTGCGGGAGCCGGCGCTCGGAGATATCCATGCTGCCGAGGATTTTGATCCTGCTGACAACCGCGGGGAGCATCCGGTGCGGCGGGCTGACGGAGGCGACCAGGTCGCCATCGACGCGGAACCGCACACGGAATCCGGACTCCTCCGGCTCGATGTGGATGTCGCTGGCGTTCGATTGCACCGCGGTTTTGATGATGTAATTGACGAGCTTGACCACCGGCGATTCGGTCGCGGTGGATTCGAGGTCGGCGTCTTCCTCGAACTCCTCTTCAACGACCTGCAGGTCATCAACGCCGATCTGTCCCAGGATCTGATCCAGCGAACCTGAGTCGGCGACGGGCTGCGTCGCTGACCGCGTGTGCATCGCGGACCTCCGGGCGGTGCGGATGCTCTCGGCGGTGGACGCCACGACGTTGACCACCGCGCCGCTGAGGCGGCTGATCTCATCAATGAGGAAGACGTTGGTGAAGCGTTCGACGGCGATCGTGATGGTCCCATCGCACACGGAAAGCGGGAGCAGGTTGTGCTGTTCGATGAACTCGATCGGCAGCGCCGCGAACGCGTCCGCGTCCGCCATCTCCGGTGCGAGGATCGTAAAAGGGATGCCGAGCGATTCTGCGAGCGTCCGGTCGATGTCTTCTGCGGCAACGCATTGGAGTTGCTCCGCCAGGATCTCCCCCAGCCTGCGATCAGCGGCTGTGGTTGCCTGCAGCTTGAGCGCCTCCTCCAGCTGCTCTTCGGTGATCAGCTCGCGCTGGCGCAGCATGGCCCCGATGCGGAGGTCGATCTTGCGATCCGCGTCTGCGTTGTGCTGGTTGGGGGTCTGCTCCGGCATTGTCCGCTCACAGATCGAGTTGGGCTGTGACACCGCCGCGCTCGAGGATGACCGAGCGGGGTTTGATCTTGCGGATCACGAACCCCTCGATCGAGTCGCCTTCGAGCAGGACACGGTCGTTGATCAGCACGCGGGAGACCTTGGCGTACAGGATGCTCTTGAGTTCCAGCGACTGCAGCGCCTTGGCGTCCTGCGAGCTTGCGTTGGATGTCTGTCCGGGGGTTTCGCGTTCGAATGGATCGCGATCCAGCACGGTTGGCCAGTCCGGCTGCTCGTGGGTCTTGGCGAGGGGCGCCTTGGGTGTTTCAGCGTTCTGCTGCACCGCAGGCATCTGCGGCGCTGCGGCGGCTGGGGCTGGTCCGCCCCTCAGCCTTGCCACGATGAGGATGACCAGCAGGGCGCCGAAGCCACTGAGAACCGCGATCTTCCGCCTGTGGATCGCTGCGAGTTTCTGTTGCGCTGTTGTTGGTTTCATCGCGATCCCTCGCTGGAGAGGCGGTCCGATTCTTCGGCGCTGACCATCGCGTCGATCCTGATCGAGACGCTGAGTTCATCACTGGGCCGCTCCGCATCTGCGATGAGGACCAGCTTCTCGATGCGGACGATCCGCTGGTACGCATCGATCCTGCTGAGCAGCTCGTGCACGCCTGGGAATGAACCGTCGAAGGACAGATCAACAGGGATCCCGGCATGGGCGCCGATCGAGCGGGGCTCGCCGATGCTCCAGGTCTGCTCCGCGAGTCCGATGGTCTCGCAGTCACGCTTGAGGGCGTTGATGAGCCCTGCGATCTCGCTGGCCTGCGGGATCGTGCCCTCGAGTGCGGCGCTCCGTTCGAGCAGCGCGGCGCGGCGCTCCAGGAGTTCGGCGCGGCGGTCTTCGTTGCGGAGGGTCTCGATGGCGGCGTTCGCTGCGTCGATCCTGTCACGCTTCTTCGTGATCGCG
>CAYGNN010000105.1:0-7449 GCA_964351165.1 uncultured Phycisphaeraceae bacterium | reverse complement strand
GCCCAGGAGCACCAAGGCGATGAGCACCATGGCAGCGACCACCTGTGGTTTGATCAAGCCGTTGAACTGTTTCATAGCGCCCCCTTCTCATCAACAACGCTCGCAGCGAGCTGCGGGCGGACGAGCTCGAAGATGATCGCGAACTGGTGCTCGGTTCCATTCTGTCGCTCGTTGGCGCTGGTGATCGATGGGGCGGAGCGCACGTTGCGGATCCTTGGATCGCCGGAGAGCTGGCCGATGTACGACACCACGCTCGCGTCGGACGTCGCAGCGCCGCTCACGTGGATCCGGACGGTGTCGCCTGGCAGCGGGGCTGTCCCACGGTTGTTGAGCCGAGCGGTGACCGCGCGCTTGTCGTGGGTCAGTTCGACGATGAGTTTCTCGAACGTGATCGTGTCCGGTGCAGACCTCGAGAGGAGCGCCAGCACGCCGGTCATCGGGATCGGGGCCCTGAGGCTTTCGATGGATTCGATCTCCGCCTGCATCCGGTCGCATGTCGCTTCGAGCAGCGCCACTTCCTGAAGTTCGGCGCTGAGCCTGGTGACGATGGATTCCACCTCGTGCTGCTGGCTGCTCAGGCTGCTGATCTGCCTCACCGCCAGTGAGGCCCAGGCGACTGCGATGCACCCTGTCGCGGCGATCGCGCAGGTGAACCTGTCACGCAGCAGGCGGCGCCTGGAGCGGCGGCGCAGATCGTTGGGCAGGAGGTTGGCGCGTTTCATGCGACCGCTCCGGTCAGCGCGTCTTCGACGCCGTACATGGCCAGCCCGATCGGCCCGATCCAGTCGCTGGCGGATTCACCTTCCGGGATCGCATCGAGCAGCGGCCGGATCGGGCTGATCGCGGCGTCCTGCACCGGGATGAACCCGACCTCGGTCTGCTTGGAGAGCGCGCTGACGAGCCGGTCCTCGAAGCCGCCTCGGTGCAGGATGCACCCGGCCTTCGGGAAGAAGGCGCCGCCGTGTGATTCTGAGAGGCTGTAGGCGCAGCGGTTGATCTCCGCGGCGAGGCTCCGGACGAGCTGCCCCACCTCTTCTTCCAGGCATGGCGAGGCATCGCCGAGCGCGCTGGCGCGCACGGAGAGGGGCAGGTTCCTGGCGGATATCGCACGCACGAAGCGTGGCTCCCCGCCTTGGGCAACGAGGATCATCGGGGAGGTGGTCCGCAGGTTGATGCACAGGCACGAGTCATCGGCGCCCTGCGAGGAGACGCACCGGGAGAGGGCCCCGATGCCGGTGTCGATCGCGGTCACCTCCAACCCCGCTGCCTGGACTGGCCCCAGCAGCGCCCGGATGTCCTGGCACGAGGCGGCGATCCCGATCACTTCCCGCCGGCGCTTGCCGGACTCGGTGATCTCGCCAACATCGTGGTAATCGATGATGGAGCGGTCGGGGTCGATCCCCAGTTCCTTGGTCATCTGCCAACGCACCGCTTCGGCGAGTTCATCCTCCGGCATCGGCGCGAGGAGCATCCGGCGGAAGCTGGTCATCCCAGCGCCGGCGCCGAGGACGACGCGGTTGCCCTGGAAGTCGCCCTGCTCGATCGCGCTTCGGATCGCGTGCTCGGTGTTCGATGCGCAGGCGTCAGAGTCGCCCTGGATCGGCTCGGATGCCAGGGCGCGGATGGAGACACCGTCATTGATTCGGAGTTGCGCCAGCCGAACCTGCCCGCCGACGGTGAAGCAGCCGATGGGTTCGCTCGGTGTTCCCGGGATGATGCTGATCATGGCGGCACTCCGGTGCAGCGCCCGGTCGGTCCGGGGCCTGGCGGATTCGGCTCGCCCTGGAGATCGCTCCAAAGCGGGCACACACAACATCAATCCATCGAAACATCGCCTTTGGGAAACCATCGACAAACAGGCCCCGACCCTGATTCCACCCCAACAGGTGCGCGCTCGGGAAACCACTGCCTGATTGGGTGGCATGGCGCTCGGTCGCCACCCGGTCTGGTGGAGGGGTCGGTTTGTGCGCTGGCGCCTGCGTTACTGCACCGAAGGGTCACCGGTGCTGGCGTCGACCACAACGACGAAGTTTTCGGGTGTGCTCTCGAGGGTGATCGTGACATCATCCCCCTGCAGGAGCGCGCCAAGGCTGGTATACCGGACTTCGCCGCCGACGATCCCGGTTGTTGCGCTGATGGAGACACCATCGAGCGTGTTTGCCCGCCCCTCACCGAAAATGGTCAGGCATTCTCGCCCGCCTGCTGGATCGGGGATCGGCGTTGCAGGGTCGCTTTGCCTGGCGATGTGGTAGCGATCCCCTCCTGCGCCGACCACGAGCACGCAAGGGTCGGAACCATCGGTGATCGACAGCACCTGCGCGTATTCGAGGTCCGCGAGCAGGAGCTTGGCCGCGTTCTCAACCACGTGCCTTTGATGGGTTCCCTGCTCTGGGATCACGACGAGCGCGAGGATCCCGAGCACCACGGCGACAATCAACACCTCAATGAGTGAAAATGCACGCCGAGGCGAAGTGCGATCCGCTTGATTGGCTCTGGGGGTGGTATCCATCGCGGTTGTGATCGGCAGTCTGTAATCGCGTGTTCACTGCGCTCAACATCCATCGTGCTTCAACCGATCAGCGCAGCATGACAGACGCGGATGCAATCGGAAACATCACCCGATCGAGTGGCGCGAAGGCGCTGGATCGGCATCGAGGGCTGACGCTCATCGAGTGCGTCATCGCGATGTTCGTGCTCATCACAGCCACGCTGGGGATCCTGACCGCTACGGTGGCGGCGCACGGGCATCTCGAGCACGGGGACCAGCGACTCCTGGCGGTCCGCCTTGCGGAACAGCTGATCGAGGAGATTGTCGCCCGCCCTTACACCGGGGTCGGCGCGACCAGGGCGGACTGGTCGATCGACGGTTACAACGGATTCACGGAAGCGCCTGGGGATCTGGAGGATTTCACCGGCGCCCCATGCAGCCCTGAAGAGCAGGTCTTCTCCCGGCAGGTCACGATCAGCGCAGCGACACGGACAGTCGCCGGTCTCAGCCCAGCTGCTGCGAACGGAGTCGAAGTCGAGGTCATTGTCACAGCACCGGACGGGACGGCCTGGTCGCTGCAGCGCTTTGTCCCGGAGCCCTTCTGGCCATGACATTGATCAGGCAAACTAAGTCTCGGCGCCGGTCGGCGTTCACGCTGCCTGAGCTGCTGCTCGCGATCACCATCGCCAGCGCGATCGGGTTCGCTGTGCTGCTGATCCTTGGCGGCATCGCTGCCGCGACGACCGGGCAAGCTGACAACCGGCGCGCCAATGTCCGCCGGCAGGTCGCGATCGCCAGGATCGGGACGCTCACCAGAACATCGATCATGACCCTCGATCACACGGCGAACTCGCTCGTGCTCTGGGGCAGCGATGCGAACCTGAATGGGATCCCGGAGCTCTCGGAGATCCGCCTGATCTGGTGGGACAATGCCGGCGATGTGATCATCAATTACGAAGCCCCGGCCGGTCTCGCGCCTGGCGATGATGTCTCGTTCGCCCTGACGGATGATTTCAGCACGATCACCAGCGCCCTGGCTGGGACTGTGGTCTTCCCAGGATCGACGGTGATCGACCAGGTCTCCGCGTGGGACGTCGTGCTGGATGAGCTTGTCCCGCAATCGGCGCGGCAGATGCGGATCGAGATGACGATCGAGAACGATCATGGGCCTGAGCCGGCGGTGATTATCGCCGCGCTGCGCCAGCTCACCTCGGCCGCGTAGGTGCGCCACCCGCCGCGCTGCGCGCTGCGCCTTAATCCGCTGCGCTGACCAGCCACCCACCGAACACCCCCCTGATCGCGTGATGTTGAGCCTTGGTGGCTCTTCTGCGCTCATCGGTGCGCACGCATCTTCCGATCCTGCAGGATCGCCGGCGTACTCACTGCTGGCGGCGCAGGAGCATGGGTTCATGACGCAACACGGTGCGGCACATCGCGTGAAGGGACTAGGCGAGCGTGGCGCCATCCTGCTGCTCGTGCTGCTCGCGGTCGCGATCGCACTGGTTGGCGGACTGACGTTCCTGGTCAGCTCGACAACCGCGAGCGGGATCGCGGCCTCCGTTGATGAGCACGCGCAGTCCCGGCAGATCGCCGAATCGGGGATCGACCTGGCGCTGCGCTACATGAGCACGAGCGAAACATGGACGATCGACCAACCCAACGGGATGTGGGTGAACGCCGAGCCCCTGGACGGCGGGACATTGACGATCACCGGCGCTTTCGCGCCGGAGGCGGTGCCGGCGACTCCGGTGAATGACCCGAGCTTCGAGGACGAGACCAGGATGCTCCCCTCGCCGCTGCTCTTCCCCCCTGGCTCTGGCGTGATCGGCGGCTGGGACGTAGAACGATCCGGGCTGGTCTGGACCGGGCTGACCCTGCCACACATCGGGACGGCCTTCTCGCTGGGCGCCACCGACGGCGTGAACCAGGGCGTGATCAGCTTCGCGCTCTCGGTTGTTGGGTCCGCATCGTTCAGCCAGGGTCTCGGCTTCTCGCTCCAGCCCAACCACACGTACCTGATCAAGGTCGATATCCGCGGCGTCGGTTTGCCCCCCCTGCTCGGGTCGTTCGGCTACCGCCTCTACTCTGGCAGTGATCTGGTGGTCACGACAGAGGAGAGCGTCTTCCTGCTTTCGTACGTGACGCTTTCCAACGTCGTCGAGGCAGCGAACGTTGTGCTCGTCAACGCGCTGCGACCCAGCACGATCGTGCGCAAGCTGTTCGTCGGCGATACGTACGAGTACACGCTCCGATTCACAACCGGCGATTCGCCGCCTTCTGACCCGGTCACGCTCGAGCTCTTCGCGGACTCTGTCGGCGTCGTGTCCTCGGTGTGGTTCGACAACATCCGGATCGAGGCGAACAGCAACGAACCGGTGCGGCTGATCTCGACCGGCCGGGTCGGCGATGCGAGCCACACGGTCGCCGTGCTCGCTGAACAGGATCTCATCGGCGGTTACCGCATCATCGAATGGTTGGAACCCTGAACCCAGGAGTCGGATACATGCACCAGCACCCCAATGTCATGATCGTCGATGACGACGGCGTCCTCCGCCGGGCCTTGCAGATCCGCTGCGAAACGCTCGGCATCTATGTCCGCTCGCACGCGAACATGGTCGAGGCGGTCGAGAGCGCCTTCGCCGACCCTCCGGATCTGATGATCCTCGATGTCAACACCTGCACCGGCAACGGCCTCGAGGCCTGCGAGGTGCTCGCGGACGACAGCCGCACCCTCGATATCCCGAAGATCATCATCACCGGTGACGCCGACGCGACGACCAGGCGACGCGCGATGCTCGCCGGCGCGATCTACATCCGCAAGGGCGCCCACCTCTGGGACCGCATCGAACACTCCATCTGCAGCGCGCTCAGCATCCCACTGCCCGACCGCGTCCGGCACGAGGCCGCTTGAGGACGCCCACCGTGATCAACATGAAGCAAACATCTGACGCGGTGCCGGGTTCTGAGCAGGCCCCGGAACAAGCCCCGAAGCTGGACGGGATCATCCCCAGCGCCTCGACCGAGCTCTCCGTCCGCAGGCTCCCCAAGCAGGGCCTGCGCCGGAAACTCTGGTTGGTGCTGGCGCTGACCATGCTCGTCCAGGCGGGCGCCACCGCTGGTGCGCTCGCGCTGCTGCAGGGGCCATGGCGCCAGAGCCACCGCTTCGATCACGCGCAGGCGCTGGCGGACCTGACCGCGAGCGAGGTTAGCAAGCACCAGATCATCCAGCACAACCCCATCGCGCAGCGCGCCCTGGATCGGCTCGTCAATTCAGAATCGGTGCGTTCTGCGCAGGTTGTCGCCCACGATGGCCGGGTGCTGCTCTCCAGCGGCGATCCGACGCCGGCTGATGAACTCCAATCCGAAACGTTCACAGCGTCGCTGGGCGATCCGGATGACATCGCAGAAGGCGATGGGCCGCCGCCTGCGAGCGTCGTGCTGACCGTCGAGGACTTCGCCACCCAGCGTGCGATGCTCGACGGCGCGATCGCGCTGGGCGCAGGGCTCCTCTTCAGTTCGCTGATCGCGCTCCCGATGGCGTGCGTCCGGATCCGTCGCTGGACCGGGGGCCTGCGCGAATTGCAGACCGCGATCCGGCGCCTTGCGCTCGACACCCCGCTGCAACCGGTGCAGATCTCGGGGGATCACGAGGTCGCTTATCTTTCAGTCGCGTTCAACGATATGGCCGCGAGGCTGTCTGCGAGCCGCCGCGAGCTGGTCGCGACGAATCAGTCCCTCGAGCGGCGGGTCGTCGAACGCACCGAAGAGTTGCACACGACCAACAAGGTGCTCGAACGGCAGAACGTCAAGCTCGAAGAGCTGACCAACACCGCGATGCGCTTCACCGATGACGTCGCGCACGAGTTCCGGACACCGCTGTCGGTCATCGGGGAGTTCGCCACGATCATCATCGATGGCTTCGGCGGTGAGGTCACCGAGCAGCAGAACGAGTATCTCCGGTTCATCGCCAACGCCTCGGACGACCTCGCCCGGCTTGTCGATGACTTCCTGGACAGCAGCAAGCTCCGCTCGCGGAGCCTGCGGACCGAACGATCGGCGCACAAGGCTGAGGAGATCCTCGACAGTGTCTGGCCGATGATCCAGTCCCGCTCCTCCGGCGCGGAGGTCACGGTCGAGCGGATCATCGACCCAGACACGCCGCTGCTCTATGTGGACGCGGAGAAGACTGGCCGCGCCCTGATCAACCTCGCGGTGAACGCGTTCAAGTTCTCCGGCAAGGGGACGACGGTGACGATCCGGGCTTCGAAAACCAACGAGGGCGACATCCGGATCTCGGTCACCGATCAGGGCCCCGGCCTGACGCCGGACGAGGTCGGGCGCCTCTTCGAGCGCTTCAAGCAGACCTGCTCGGGCGTGCGTTCGAACGTCAAGGGGTTCGGGATCGGGCTCAACATCGTCCGCGAGCTGGTGGAGATCAACTTCGGCCGTGTCATCGTCGAGAGCACGCCAGGCGAGGGCAGCACGTTCTCGATGATCCTGCCCTCCGATGATCCCGAGCGGATCGTCGAGATGTTCCTCGCGAGCGCCGCCGGTCGGTCGCCCGATCGAGCGATCGGCATCATGGAGCTTGTCCGCACCGGCGCTCAGGAAGGCGCGGAAGAGTTCAGCGCCTTCCTGTCCGGGGTGCTCTACCCGATGGACCTGCAGTTCCCCAGCGCCGATGGCGAATCGACCCTGCTCGTGGGCCAGACACTCGACGTTGACGCCTGGTCGAGCCGGATTCACACGGATTACAACATCCTCCGCAACGAGCTGCAGGACACCCGGCTTGGGATCATCCGCTCGAAGGACGCGGAGACCAGGTACATCTCGCAGGCGAAGGACCGCATCCTGGAACGGCTGCCGGCCAACTCGCCAGCGCTGAATGCGAGGGCCGCATGAGCGCATCGATCCTGATCATCGAGGACAACCCGGCGCTGGCGCTGACGCTGCGCATCCGC
>CAYGNN010000104.1:0-9686 GCA_964351165.1 uncultured Phycisphaeraceae bacterium | reverse complement strand
AGCCAGCCTGGATCGCCGGCAGCGCCCGAGCCGCCTCGTCCCGAGCGTCCGGCCCATTGAAGGTCGCCAGCACGATCGTCCACCCCGACTGCGTCGCGGCCCCCGATGAGCCGTTCAGATTGTCGAAGACACCGGCAGAATCGCCCACGCCGGCGCCTGACGACGCTTTGGGCGCAGACTCGCAGCCGGCGCTGAGCAGCGCGAGACCAACGAGGACCGCAGACCGGGAGAAAAATTTTTTTCGCATGCGAGGCTCCATCCAACGCGTGAAAACGGGGTTTTTGAATACCCAAACAAACATTGAACTTTACTGGGGCTTCCCCCAGCGGGACAGGCCCGATGTTATCGGGCACAAGCCTAGAAATAACCGCAGTTTACGTCCATATATAGCGTTTTCCAAAGTTCAAGGGGTTCCTCCCCCTCCATCCGATACTGTGTGTGGGCCGAGGGAGTTCCGAGAAACCCTCGAACCCGACGAGCGTCCAACACCTGAGCCAACGCCGCTCCATGGCCTGGCATTCTCTTCGATCCCTCTCTCCGAGCAAAGGTCCTATCCGTATGGAGATCAGTCAGCTCAACCCGATCAGCCCCCGCCCGTCGGTCGCCGCCAGCAACGGCGTCGCCAGGCAGGCGACCGAATCCTCCCGCGTCAGCCGCGGCGGGGACCAGGTCGAATTGTCCGATCAGGCCGTCCTCCTCAGCCGTTTACGGGAGCTCCCACCAGTGCGACAGGGCCTCATCGATCAGGTCCGCACCGCCATCGAGCGGGGCGAGTACGACACCCCCGAGAAACTCGACGCCGCCCTCGAGAAGATGCTCAACGAGCAGGCCGGGGAACTCTGACGCGACCGCCAGGCCGGGTTCATCGACATCCGATTGCCAGCGATCGACCAGCGAGCGAGATCGAATCTCACTCAGCCCCGGTATCGATGCGCAGCGTCGAGGTCATCGAGAACCCAT
This sequence comes from uncultured Phycisphaeraceae bacterium, assembly GCA_964351165.1. Lineage (GTDB taxonomy): Bacteria > Planctomycetota > Phycisphaerae > Phycisphaerales > UBA1924 > JACKHE01. Next base: position 8,726 of record CAYGNN010000104.1, on the reverse strand, counting down.
CCGCACGGACGAACGTCGCGCTGAGCATCGCCGAGTGATCCTTCGAGACCCACGCCGGCAGATCGAGCAGCCGCAGCAGGTAGGTCTGCGTCACGCGATCGAACCGCGTCGAGTTCGTGGACGGATCCCGCAGGTCCACTTCCCAGCGGACCGCATCAGTCAGATCGCCGCCATGAAGCCCGGCCCGGCGTAATTCCATCCGGAAGACGCCGAGCGACTTCGAGGTATCCCCCCAGGAATCCAGCAGCTCGATGTGCGCATCCAGCACCGGCGACGGCCCGTCTTCCGTGCTGCTCCACACAATCCGAGTGAGCGGGTGCACCCGCATGCTGGCGGCATCAAAGATGCAATCCGAATCGATGGCGTTCTCGATCGGATCGTATCTCCCGCGCGACTCGACGCACCCGCCAGCGCTGACGAATCCGAACGCGAGAACGGTCGCCGCCAGGGCAAGCGCTGCTGATCCTGTGCCGTGGGGTCGCATCACGAAGGGAGTGTACCGGCGCCGCCCCAGGTCATCCCATGTCACCCTTGGTCATCCCGGATCATCCCGAGTCGCGTTCCTCGTCTCGGCTCCGGCCCAGCATCTCCGCGCCCAGCACCCGCTCCAGCAGCCCCGCGATCCCGCGCTGGCTGTGCTCGAGCCCAGTCACCGCCTTCGTGTTCTCCGAGACCACCCCCAGCAGCTGCCCCAGCTCCATCCGCTGCTGGAGCACCCGCTCGTGCGCCTCGCTCAACTGCCGATCCCGCGTCGCCGCCTGCCGCCGCTCGACCATCCAGATCATCGCGATCAGCCCCGCCGACCCGAACTGCGCGACCAGCGACATCAGTTCCGTTTCCATCGCACCACAGCACCCAGCAGCGATTCAGATTGTCAGATTTCTTTCAGGCACGCCGCCAGCGGCGCCGCGCCGGTGCGCACCAGCGTTACAGCCGCTCGACCACGCTGTACTGATCGAGGTTGCACACCGCGATCTCGCCATCGTCCTTGCGGATCTCGAGCCGATCCAGCCAGAGCTTGTCGTCCTTCGAGTGCGCGTACCACGACCCGGTCTTGCGCTGCCCGAACCGCAGCACCTCGCCCTCGATCACAGTCTTCCACACCCCCGACCCGTGCGGCGCCTGCTGCGTCACCCGGACCCGGGAACCCACGTCGTAATTTGATCGCAATTCTGACATCATCAAAAGTGTACCAACACATCATCCCTTCGCCACGCCTGGCCAACGCTTGGAACGAGCGAAGCGAATCCCAGGATCAACAACCACCCAACAACTCAGATCCCATACAGAGGCCCGAACTTCGCCTCCAGGTAATCGCACAGCGGCTCGTGGCTCAGCGGCTTGCCGGTAATCCGCTGGCACAACTCCGGCGCCGAGTACCGCCGGCCGTGCTCGTGGATGTTCTCCCGGAGCCAGGTCAGCAGCGGCGCGAACTCGCCCCTGGCCAGCATCGCGTCCAGATCCGGGAAGACCTCGCGGATCGTGACCCAGAACTGCGCCGCGTACAGGTTCCCCAGCGTGTACGTCGGGAAGTACCCGATCGCGCCCATCGGCCAGTGGATGTCCTGCATCACGCCCAGCCGGTCCTCCGGCACCGTCAGCCCCAGGTCGGACTTCATCCGCTCGTTCCACGCGCCCGGCAGATCATCCACCGACAGATCACCCCGGATCAGCGCACGCTCCAGGTCGAACCGCATCATGATGTGCAGGTTGTACGTCGATTCATCGCTCTCGACCCGGATGAAGTGCGGCTTGGCGCCGTTGACGCACGCGTAGACCTCCTCGGGCGAGAATTTCCCGAACTCGGGACCCAGCAGGTCCTTCATCAGCGGCGTCAGCCACTGCCAGAAAGCCAACCCTCGCCCGACCTGGTTCTCCCACATCCGGGACTGGCTCTCGTGGATGCCCAGCGAGCACGCCTCCGCGAGCGGTGTGCCGAAGTGCGTCGAGCGCGGCAGCCCCTGCTCGTACATGCCGTGGCCGGCCTCGTGCAGCGTCGTCGCCACAGGATCGGCGATGTTCGCCTCGTTGAAGCGGCTCGTGATCCGCGAATCTCCGATCCCGATCGTCTCGGAGAAGGGGTGCGTCGAGATATCCAGCCGCCCCGCTTCCATGTCGTAGCCAACGCTGCTCGCGACGAACTCGCAGAACTTCATCTGCTTGTCCAGCGGCGCCGGGACCTTGTTCACTGCATCATCAGGCGTCTTCCCCGAAGCGCCGATCGCCGCGATCAATGGCGTCAGCCGCTCGCGCAACGGCTTGAAGATCGCCTCGATCTCCGCGCTCAGCATCCCCGGCTCGTACTCGTCGAGTAGCGCGTCGTACAGCTCGCCGCCCTCAGGCGCACCCAGGCACTCCGCCTTGCGCCGATTCAGCTCCACCACCTTCTTGTAGATCGGCTTCATCGACTCGAAATCGTTCTTGCCCCGAGCCACGCGCCACGCCTCGACGCCGGTGGAGAATGCCGAGGACATCTCCGTCACCAGCGACGTCGGCAGCTTGGTCGCGATGTCGTAATCGCGCCGGATCTCCCGCAGGCACGCGCTGATCTGCGCATCCGCCTGGAGCTCTGGATCCGCCTCGCACGCGCCGAGCAGCTCGCCAACGCGTTGATCGGTCAGCCGCTCGTGCGCGAGCTTGGCGATCAGTGCCGCCTGCTCGCCGCGGAACGCGCCGCCCTTGGGCGGCATCTGCGTCTCCTGGTCCCAGTTCAGCAGCGAGCCGACCGAGCTGAGCGTCGCCGAATCGCGGAGGAGCGTCTTGAGTTCGTCGTAGGCCGTCGCGGTCGCGGTAGTCATCGGCGTGTTCTTCCTGTCAGTGCAAGCGTGCAAGTCGGTTCAACCGGCGCCATCGCCGGGCGCCCAGAATATGGTGATCGCCGCGTTGGGCCAACACAGAATCGCCCGCCCACGCGTCCCGCGCTGGGCGGCAGCCATTGGGACCACGCCCTCGAACACCCGAGATCAGGGCGAAGTCTTCTGAGGGTAAATGATGACCCGGTCATGGATAAGCAGCGCCACGTCGTCAGCGCCATCGCCTGTCAGATCCGCGATGATCGCGTCCGAAGGCTCGTACTCACGCGATTCCCCGCCGGAGAAGAGCCGCGACTGGTAGACCTGGAACTCGGTCGCAGGCAGCAGCTTCCGGGCCGCGCTCAGCGTGAAGATCTCGCACATCTGCTCGCCGGCGTCGAGGACCACCAGGTCGGTGTACCCATCGCTGTTCACGTCGCCGACCGTGATCTCATGCTCCAGCCGGTTCTCGTTGTCGTTGCGGTAGACCACGACCGGCTCGAGCATCTCCGAACCACCGGTCAGCCGCGTGATCGAGAACGCATCATCGGAGAGCGCCAGGATCGAGGGCTCGCCATCGCCGGTAAACCGACCAGCGAAGATCCGGCCCAGGTCGATCCCGGAAAGCCGCAGCGTGTTCGCCACCGACCACGACCCGACCCCAGCGGCGCCCTCGGCGCGCATCATCACGAGCCTGCGGTTGGCGCTATCAGCCGCGACCACCGTCGGCGTCGCGCCCGATTCCGAGCCCGATTCGTGCAGCAGCGTGAGCCCCGCGAAGCGCGTGCTCGAGTCCGGCATCGTGATCTGGTCGATCACCGCCCAGCCCTGATCGTCGTCGTACCGGCATGCGCGGACGAAGTTCTGATCCGCGATCAGCAGCTCGTCCGAGCCGTCGCCGGTGATGTCGAGCAGCGCCGTGTTGTCCGGGCCAGCCTCTTCCACCAGGCCGAACTGCGAGGTGTTCTTCTCCGTGCGCACGTCCGACAGCTTGCCGTCCTCGTCCGCCAGCACCATCACCATCGGCTCCGAGGGCGTGAACAGCAGCAGGTCCGAAGCGCCATCGCGGTTGATGTCCGCCGCCAGGATCGACTGCGGCGGACGCGACACGTCCTCCAGTTCAACCGTGAACGCCTCCGCGCCGCCTGGGCGGTGCACCTCCAGTGTGTGCGTGCGCCGCTCCTTCGCGACGATGATCACCGCAGGCCCATCAGCCAGCGAGACATAGCTCATCGCGACCGGCGTCGCGCCGGCCGTCGCCAGCGGGATCGGTTGCGGGAACCCCAGCCGGCCGTTCGCCATCCGGCGCGAAACACCGACCGTCTTCTCCGTCTCACTCAGGACGAAGACCTCAGGCGTGTCATCGCCGTCCCACTGCCCTGCCGCGAGCGCCTTGGGCTCCTTGAACGCGCTGTGCCTGGTCGGGGCGCCGAGCCCGGCGCCAGCGCCCTGCTTGTAGACCAGCAGGCTCGCCCCGGCGGGGTCCGTCGCGATCAGATCGCTCATGCCGTCGAGATCCAGATCCGTCACCACCACGCCGCGGTCGCGCTGCGAACCGCCGGGGAAGGCGTACACCTCCGCCTGCGCGTCGCGCTCGAAACCGCCGTCGGTTGATCCCTCGGATTCCGCGATGTCGTACAGAATGATCCGGTCCGTCGCCCGCTCGATCACCGCGACCGAGGCCGCTTCACGACCAGGGAAACGCACCGGCTCCACCTCGCGAACGCCTGGCGACTCGAACCGCAGCTCCGCGCCCAACTCCGTCACCGATTCGTTCCCAGCGACACGCCGCTGCGTCCAGAGCCGGAGCGGCGTCCGCCCTTCCGGGATCACGCCCATCACGTCGTCGAGCCCGTCGCCGTTGAAGTCCTCAACGAAGAACGCCACCACGCTGCTCTCCGAGCCCCCTGAGCCAAGCGTCAGCGGCTCGCCAACCGGCCCCTTCTCGCCGAGCGAATAAATGTTGATCTTCCCATCCACCCCTGCGAGCAGCTCCGGCGCTCCGCTCCCCTGCACGTTGGCGAGCGCGAACGACGACCGCGTCGCGCTCAGCCCCCGCACCCTGCGGCGGGACGACTGCTCGAACTTGCCAGGCGTCGTCTGCGCCATGACCACGATCTCCGCAGGCTGCCCCGCGTAGATCAGGTCCGCCTTCCCATCGAGGGTCACGTCGTGCACCAGCACCGCGCCGACGCGGTGCGCCACGCTGATCGACTCGTGGTCGTAGTAGCGGTTGGGACGGATCTCGTTGACCTTGTACTCGCGCTCCGTCTCCGCCTCCGTCCTGGGCGAACGCCTCTGGAGGTAGAGCTCGATCCGGCTCTTGCGGTTGTTCACCACGACGAGGTCGAGCAGGCCATCGTTGTTGCAGTCCGCCGACAGGATCGGCCCGGCGCCGTGATCGACGACCACGATGCGCGATTCATTGAAGCCGAAGTACTGGTCGAGGCTGTCGCTGCTCTGCGCGGTCGCGCCGCCCCCGATCGTGAGCATGGCGGCGGAGGCGGCAAGAACGGCACTTGTTGCGATTCGGTTCATGGAATTGGTCTCAGTCGGCACTCGATGCATGGGATTCGGCGTCGCACGATGCAACAACGACCCGGACCGTGCGTACCAGAGAGGTGCGGTGATCCGCCCTCCCGAGAACGCCGATGGATCCGTTGCTCTATGATGATACCGGTCGTGTCGACCCGCGCCGCGATCGCCAAGGAGATTTCCAGATGACGAACCGCAGACGACCCTGCTCGCGCACCGCCGCGCTCCTGACGATGCTCGCAGCGACATGCGCCGGCGTCGCGCTCGCCGATGCCGACCTCGACCGCGTCACCATGACCGACGGTAGCACCATCGAGGCGCCGATCCTCAAGGAAACCGACGAGGCGCTCTGGCTCGACCTGGGCCACGACGTGCTGCAGGTCCCCAAGGACCGCATCGAATCGATCGAACGCGCCGAGGTCAGCGATGACGCCGACGCGACCGAAACCGCCGAGACGCTCTTCCGCACCGTCTCCTCCCTCCCGGTCCGCAAGCCGGAAGACCTCGCCAAGCGCTTCGGCGAGGCGGTCATCAAGGTCTCCACGCCAGGCGGTCTCGGCTCCGGCTTCCTCATCCACCCAGATGGCTACGCGATCACCAACGCGCACGTCATCCAGGGCGAGACCAAGATCAAGGCGACCGTCTTCTCGCAGGAGCAGCTCGACTTCCGCCGCGACGTGATCGACGACGTCGAGATCATCGCGGTCAACAACCACCTCGACCTCGCGCTCATCAAGCTCGAGCACCCCGAGGGCAAGCCCTTCCCGACCGTCTACGTGCAGGGCGCGGAGAAACTCTCCGCCGGCGAGGGCGTCTTCGCGATCGGCTCGCCGCTGGGACTCGAGCGCACGCTCAGCCGCGGCGTCGTCGCGACGACGCAGCGCAACTTCGAGGGCATCACCTACATCCAGACGACCACCGCCATCAACCCAGGCAATTCAGGTGGCCCGCTGTTTAACGACCGCGGCGAGGTCATCGGCGTCACCAACATGAAGATCCCCTTCGGCGAGGGCCTCGGCTTCGCCATCCCTGCCCGCTACGTCCGCGACTTCGTCCGCAACTACGACGCCTTCGCCTACGACCGCGACAACCCCAACAGCGGCTACTCCTACGACGAGCCACCCACACGCCGCAAGTTCACCAAGCCCCCCATGCTCGACGACGAGACCGGCGGCTGAACCAGAACGCATACCCCGACTCAAGCAACGAGACCGAACGATCCCCTGGCCGCGCGAGCGTCCTGAAAGCGAGTTACCAATGACCAGGACGACCTTCGCCGCCATCGGCGCCGCCTTGACGATCACCACAGCCGCGAACGCCGCGAGCCCGACCATCGCCGAGATCGCCCCGCCGAACACGATCGCGGTGGTCAGCGTGGACAGCTTCACCGCAATGCACGAGGCATTCGACGCGTCCTTCCTAGGCGCCCTCTGGCGTGATCCGGAGATGCAGGACTGGATCAGCAGGATGCTCGAAGAAGGCGGGATCGCCGAAGAGTTCACCGCCGACAACGGCCCCGGCGAGTTCTTCAAGAAAGTCCTCGACCGCGCCGACATGGAGCGCGAAGACATCGCCACGCCCTCCGGCGCTGTCGGCGCTGCGATGTGGTGGGGCGAGAGCGCCGACACCGGCGTCACAGGCCCGCTCTGGACCGTCGTCCTCGACTTTGGCGAGGACAACGACGAGAGCGAGAACATGCACGCCTTCGTCGAATCCATGATCGAGGTCATCGACGAGGACGACGACGAGATCGTCGTCACCAACACCGACTACGACGGCACAGACATCTGGCTGCTCGCGCCACCCGAAGACAAGGGTGATGACGCGGACGACAGCGACGAGTGGGACGACTGGGAGGACTACGAGCCAGAGCCCTGGATCGAACGCGCGTACGTCGGCTGGGTCGACGGCGCCCTCGTCATCGCAGGCGACCGCTCCGCGCTCGAACGGACCGTCGATCGCATCCACGGCGTGGACCTCGACACGCTCGCAGACACCGCACAACTCGCCGACGCCCGCAAGGCGCACGCCGGTTCCCAGATCTTCGCGGCTGGTTTCGTCGCGCCGATGCTCGACGCCTTCGTCCCCGCCGAGGACATGCTCGGATTCGACGTCAACCCCATGCTCGACACGCTGGGACTGCTCGACCTGCATTCGCTTAGCGGCAGTGTCCGATTCGACGGCGTCAGCGGTGGGGTCGAACAGACCTACAGCGTGGTCGCGCCGAACAAGAAAGGGCTCGTCGCGCTCTTCGATCGCCAACTCGACGGCTTCAACCCGCCTTCGTTCGTCAACGCCGACACCAACACCATCTACATGTTCGCCTTCGATTGGGCCGGCGTGATGCCGCTCGTCAACCAGGCCATCAACGCGATCCCGATCGAATCGGAGCGCCAGCAGATGCAGATGATGGCCGGGATGTTCGCAGGCGGCATCGAGCCCATGCTCAACGCGATGCGGCAGGACGTGCTTGTGATCAACACGATCAACAGGCCCTTTACCGCGGAGAGCAGCCGCGCGTTCGCCGCGTTCGGTGTCCGCGATGGCGAAGCGGTCACGAACAGCATCAACGCGATGGGCGGCCTGGTCGGGCTCGAATCCCGCGACTTTCTCGGCAACGTGATCTGGGACATGGAGCCCTACGCCGCCGTCGGCCTCGGCTTCGGACGCCTCTTCACAGGCATGGCCGAACAGGTCGAGGACGCCATGCGGCAGGCGAACAACGACAACGCCGCGAGCCTCGCGGACGACCCCGACTTCCGCCAGGCCATCTCGATGCTCAAGGGCGACGGCATGCTCTACACTTACCAGAACAACCGCGAGAAGTACGAGTACGCCATCTGGAACATCGAGAACCTCGAATCCACCCTGCGCGCACAGCTCGCCGAGTACGACCTCGACGAGGACACCATCGACGAGATCGTGAGCGATCAGATCGAATCGAACCCGCTGTTTACGATCGGTTTCCCGTCACCGGAACTCATCTTCCGCCACCTGGGCGATGCCGCGGTCCTCGAGATGCACTCGACCGATGATGGCTTCACAGGCCGGGCGATCATCCATGCCGCAGACGACCGGGACTGATCCCGGCGTAGCCTGAATAGACGCTCACGCGCTGATCCGCAGCCGCTTCGCAGCAGCCGCGATCACCGCGGGTGTCGGCTTGCTCACCGGCGCACGCTCGATCGGCGCTACCGCGACGCGTTGCTCCTCGCGCTCCGCCCAGTCGAACTCGATCTCGACACCCAGCATCGACAGCAGCGCCGTCAGCTGCGATTCGATAGAACGCTGCGCCTCGGCGATGTACCGAGGCTCGTTCTCCTGGTAGATCGAAGACGCCTGCTCCTGCGCCGAGCACATCAGGTGCTTCTGCGCGCTCGCGTCCATCGGGATCACATC
>CAYGNN010000103.1:0-9885 GCA_964351165.1 uncultured Phycisphaeraceae bacterium | reverse complement strand
CCGCCACGCCCGCTTGCCCTCTACCATAGGTGAATCCCAGGGACGCGGAATCGGAACAAGAGAACGCGTCCCCCCAGTCAACCAGCCAGAGGCCCTCCACCGATGCGATTCCGCGACTCCCTCGCCATCAATATCAGCCCCATCTGCCTCCGCCTCGTCCTGGGCGTGACCTTCCTCTGGGCCGGCTACGGCAAGGTCTTCGTCGAGGCGCCCTACACCGCCGAGCAGATCGCCACGCTCGACGCGATGTCCGCGCCTGCGATCCCCGATGAACCCTCCACCGAGGTCATCGAGAACGCGGTCCCCGAGACCGACCCCGATCCGAGCGATATTGCCATCCCCGAGGCGCCGATCCCCGACCCTGACGCAGGCAACGCCGATGATGATGCCGACACCGGGACAACCGCCTTCATCGGTGAGCAGGGCTTCCGCGTGATCACAGTGCAGGACGAGGGCGAGTACGACGACGCCGAGGCGCCGGACATGACCGAGCGCAAGAAGGTGTACTACCTCGCGCTCATGCTTGAGGACGCCGCGACGCCGGACGAGAATGGGGATCGGATGCTGCCCCGGTTCATGGGGCAGGGCGAGTGGCCGATCCGCTTCGCGTGGCTCGCAGCCTTCACCGAACTGGTTGGCGGCGCCTTTATCCTCTTCGGATTCCTGACGAGGCTCAGCGCCGTTGGGATCGCCTCCACAATGCTCATGGCGCTGTGGATGACGAACATCGGGCCGGTGGTCATGCTCGGGGCGCCCTCGTCGCTGGGCTTCCTGCCTGATGTGAACGACTTCGCGGTGGACGCCTGGCGAGGGATGCTCTGGCAGTTCTCACTCCTGGGCGCCTCGATCGCGGTGCTGCTGGCCGGCCCAGGCTCGCTGAGCGCCGACCGTGTCCTGCTGGGGCGCCGAGCGTCAAAAAACGCCAAGCCGACGGCAAAACCGAAGCACGCCCTCGATGACGAATAAGAAATCGCGGTACCCTGTGGCCGATGGCCGCAGGCAACGAACAACCGCGATCGAGCAGCGAGAGCGCGTCGAAGAGACTGGCGCCCTGGGCGGTGTCTGTCGCGCTGCACGCGGCGCTGGTCATCGGTGCGGCGTTCATCGTCTGGCAGGTCGTTGAAGGACCGGAAGACCCGCCTGCGAGCGCGATCAGCTTCGACGCGCCGTCGTACAACCCGACGCTGATCCCCGATCGCGAGATCGACTCCGACGATGCTGAAGCAGCCGAGGCCGCGGCCATCGAGGAACTCCTCGCGCCGGACCCTGTGCTGGAATCCTTCGACTTCGACGAGCTGGTCGAGGCGGCGCCGGCGATCGATCCGCTCTCGATGCCGGTGACCACGCCGGACGCGCTGACGATCGAGCCACCATCGAACCTCGGCGCGACCTTCGCAGGGTTGGCGGCCGGTGATGCGCGCGACGTGGTCTACGTCGTCGATGGGTCCGGTTCGATGCTGACGACCCTCCCCGATGTGATGGACCGGCTCCGGCAATCCATCGATGGGCTGCACCCCACGCAGCGCTTCCAGGTGATCGTTTTTCAGACCGTGACCGATGACGACGGCGCGACGACGACGTACACCACGCCGCCTATGCGCGCAGGAAAGAAGCTCGCGCTCCTGCCTGCCAGTTCCGACATCAAATCGCAGATCGAATCGTGGATCACCAACACCGTGCGCCCCAGGGGGCGGTCGAACCCCCGCGCGGCTCTCGAAGCGGCGCTGGACCTCAAGCCGGACGCGATCTTCCTCCTGTCGAGCCGCATCACCGACCGCGAGGGCGGTTCGTTCAACGGCGCGGAGCTGCTCGACTGGCTCGACGGCGCGAACCCCATCGACCAGGCGAGCGGGCGCCGGCGTGTCCTGATCCAGACGGTGCAGGTGCTCGACGAGGACCCTGAAGAACTGCTGCGCCGCATCGCCAGTGCGCACAGCGGCGCGAACGGGTACAACTATATTTCTCGGGAAGAACTCACCAGGGCGAAGGCGGATCGGACGGAGCCAGCGAAGGCGCCGGACGAGGAGCCGGAGGGCCCGCAGCAACCGGACGAGCAACGATGATGAAGACCGTACGAACACGCGGCGCCAGCCTCGCGGCGATCACGCTCGCGCCGGGCGCCGCCCTCGCCTCCCCCAACGGCGGCGGCAGCGTCTCGATCTTCGAGGCGTTTTTCATCCAGAAGAACCCGGAGTCGGGGCAGATCGAGCTCTTCGGCAGCCTCATCATCTGGGCGCTGCTCGCGCTCTCTGTCGTTGTCGTCGCCCTGATCGTGCGCATGCGGACGGAGAACCAGCGCGACCGGATCATGCCGGAAGACCTGCACCAGCAGGTCGTCAGCGCCCTCAGCGCCGGCGACCGCGACAAGGCGCAGCGGCTGATCGACGACGAGCCTTCGTATTTCGCACAGGTGCTCGGCGCGTGCCTCCGCGAGGCGCACGCTGGTTATGTCCCGATGCTCCGCGCGCTGGAGCTCGCGACCGACGAGTTCACGGCGCGCCGGATGCGCAAGATCGAGCCCCTGCACATCATCGGCTCCGTCGCGCCGATGCTGGGCCTCTTCGGCACGGTCTACGGCATGATCCTCGCCTTCCGCGAGATCGTCGCGGCGGGGGGATCGCCTGATCCTGTCGGATTGGCCGCGGGTATCGGCACCGCATTGACGACGACGTTCTGGGGATTGATCGTCGCGATCCCGGCGCTGTCGGCGCACGCCTTCATCCGGAACTCCATCGATGCGCGCACGAGCGAGGCGTCGCTCGTCATCGAGGAGATCCTCTCCATGTTCCGCCCCAGGCGAACCCCTGCGAACGGCGCTGCCAAGCAGACCACGCCCCCCGATCCCGGCGCGCTCATCCGCGCCGGCGTCGCAACGGCGGACGCGGACGACAAGGACGCGAAGGACGACTGATGCCCAGGCGTTCGTCCCGAACACGCAGCCGACCGATCGAGGACTCCAGCCTCACGCCGCTGGTGGACGTGACGTTCCTGCTGATCGTCTTCTTTGTCGTTGTCGCGCACCTCTCCAGCAACGAGCGGATCCCGATGCCGCTGGCGCAGGTGGAGAACGCCGAGACCGCGCCGGACAAACTCCAGCGGCGCCTGGTCATCAACATCATCCCGGCGTCGAGCCGCGCCGCGATGGGGGGCGACTACCTCGTCGGTGTGCGCACGTTCGGGGATTCAGCCGCCGACCTGGCGCGGCTGCAGGACATGCTCGCGCTGCACCAGGCGGATCAGCCCGGCGCTGCGGCGGTGGTGCGCGCCGCGCGCGCCGAATCGTACGAGCGCATCCATCCGATTCTGGAAGCCTGCCGGGAAGCGGGGATGACCGACGTCCGCCTCGTCACGGAGGACCTCGATGGCTGAGGCCGCGACGAACCCCGCGCCGAGCAAGCCGGTGCTCATCGGCGTGCCGATCCCGCGCCGCAAGGCGATGCGAGGCCGACGCGGCATCACGCTCGCGATGGCCCCCATGATCGACATCGTCTTCCTGCTGCTGACGTACTTCCTGCTCGTCGGGGAGTTCCTCCCGCCCGAGGGTCTCTTCGAATTGGATCTGCCCAAGCCGCTCGAGCAGGAGCAGCCGGTTGATGCGCTCGCGCTCCCCCAGCCGCCGGTGCGGATCCTCGTCCGCTCGCAGGGGGACGGGCCGGACGACTACACGCTCTCGATGACCGGTCCGCTCCCGCGCGATGTCGCGTCGTTCGATCAGCTCTACCGCGCGCTCGACGCCTCCCGCGGCCGGCTGCTCGCCTCGGACCAGGCCTTCGTCATCGCTCCTGCGGCGGACACCAGGTGGGAGCACACGCTGGGCGTCTTCAACGCCGTCCTCAGGGCGGAGTTCGAGCGCGTCCGCTTCGCGCCGCCGGCGACCCAATAATCCAGCGTGGATCCTGTGGGGTTCAGGGCGTGTTTCGGGCGTTCGGCGTCACGGCCAGCCACCGATTCCGCCGATGGATGGAGTACCAATGCGCCGCCGACTCGGCACAACCTGCCTGCTGCTCCTGCTCGCGTTCGTCTCGGCTTCGGTCGCTGCTGCGCCGTTGCCTGGCGAGGCGGCCATCGCGCAGCTGAACAGGGCGGAATCGCTCATCGCGCAGCAGGACGCCGCGGGCCGTTCAGCGTTCGCGCTGCTTGGTGTGCTGACGGAGGATGACCGGGCGCTGCTGGCGACTGCGATCACGGAAGCCGCGGAGCTGACCGACGCGGCATCGGTGGCGATCGACCGCGCCATCGAGCAGATCGACTCGATGGCGGAGCCGGACGAGGCGCACGCGCAGCGTCGGTTCGCGCTCGCGATCGAGCGCCGCGAGCTGCGGCTCCCCCTGGCGCGCGCCAGGGCGGCGTCCATCCTCGCGGCGCTGCAGCCAGACGATCGGACCAGGACCGCGCTCGCGACGACGGCGGTTAACGCGCTGCACAAGGTCACGCTCAACGGCGCTGCGATCGACACGCGCGGCGCTGTCATCGCAGGCGAGGCGCTGCTCCTGCTCGGCGATGCGGAGAAGGCGCTGGCGTCCTTCGAGACAGCGATCGAGCGCGCGCGGTCGGGAGCAGGCGACGACCAGCCATCAGCGATGGACCTCGCGGAGGCCCGCCTGGGTCGGGCGCTCGCCATCGCGCAGACCGAGGGCGATCACGACGCTCGGCTGGCGCTCTCCGATCTGCGCAACGCGTACCCCTTTGTCACCGATGCGGCGCCCAGCCCTCTGCTGGCGCTGCTCCGCGCCGATGCCGCGGTGCGGCTCGACCGAGAATCAGGCGCCAAGCCCTACGCGATCAATGGGTATCTCGAAGCGCTCGGCGCAGCGCCGTCAGCGTCGGTCTACCGATCGCTCCGCTCGGTGATCCTCGCGAGGCTCGCGGCGCTCTGGGCCGAGGAAGCCTGGACCCCGGCATCCGCGCCCCCCCTGGCGATGGTCGTCCGCGCCCTGTCGCTGGCTGACGAAGACCCCAGCAGCGCGACAGCGGCCAACACGCTCCGCCGGCTGCTCGACCGCTCGGACGAGCTGGACACGATCGAGCTGGCGGAGGCGCGCCTCGCGCTGGCGGAGCTTGAAACAGATTCCAACCCCCGGCGCGCGATGCTCCTGCTGCTGGAGATCGCCGAGAGCGAGGACAGCAATGCTCCGAGGCTCGCCCCCGAGGCACTGCGCCGTGCCTACGAGATCGGCAGCGCCCAGGCGCATACGGATCTCGCAGATCCGGTGACGGCGTTGTTCGATCGGACGATCGCGGTGCTGATCGACCGCGCCGAGGACCAGCAGCGGCGCGTGGCGCTGTGGCTCCGTCGCGCGGCGCTCTTTGAAGCGCTAGGCGCCAACGACAAGGCGGTCCTCGCGTACGACCAGATCCCCGATTCGTCAGACCGCTGGCTCGGCGCGCAGCGCCGCGCGGTGTCCCTGGAAGTGCGGGGGCTGCTGCAGCACGCTGAATCGGGAGCCGCCAAAGCGCTGCTCGAGCGGGTCGATCCGCTGCTGCTGCGACCGATCGATGATGACTTCCGTGAGCTGCTCGCGGCGTCCAAGGCCATCGCGCTCACACGCATGGGCCGGCACGAGCCGGCGGTGCTCGTCGTCGAACGGCTGCCATCGGAAGCGGTCGGCTCCGAGCTGATGGCCAACCTCGCGATACTCGGCTTGCTGGAACCGCTGGAGTACATGCTCTTCGATGCGGAACTCCGAGGCGACAGCGCCGCGCAGCAAGCCGCGGCGGGGCTGCTCTTGCGCGTGGTCGATTCGCAACGCGTGCGGTCGGAGCCATTGTCGAGGGAGCGCCGCAGGGCGAGGGGGCTGGCGTTGCTGTATTCAGGCGAAGCGGACGAGGCGGCGTCGGAATTCAGGGCGCTGCAATCGGAGCGGGCCGATCCCAGGCTCGATGTCTGGCTGGCGGAAGCGCTGCTGGCCAGCGGCGATGCCGAGGGCGCGTTCGCGCTGTACCGGCGCGTCGCAGAGGGGCTGGAGGCTGACGGCGCGACCGCGGACCCCGACTTCTGGCGGTGCTGGTCGCGCATGCTCAGGGTGCTGGCGGATCAATCCGAGGCGGAGCGCAACAACGAGCAGCTGCTGGTGCAGATCAACCGGCTGGCGATCCTCGATCCGGGGTTCGGGGGTGAGCCATTCAAGCGGCGCATCGAGGCGGTGCGCCGCGCAGTGCCGGCGCACAATCAAGCCGACCGAGAGGAATCGGTCGGCTCTGGCTTGTGAACTCGCGCCGCAGCGCGTTGGCGCTGCAACTCGTCTTGGGTTCTGGTGTCGCTGCGAACCGGATCAGGCGGATCTGTTGACCTGGTCGGTCCGCGACGCGGGCCGCGTGGGCCGAACGTGCACCTCTGGGTTCGAGTCGCCTGTCGCCGCGGCGAGCAGGACGCCCTTGAGCGCCGCGATCGCCTCGTGGACCTCGCTGCGATCGACCGGGCTGACCTCGCCGTCGGAGATCGCCGCGATGGCCTCGGCGCACTCGCGGACCGCGTTGACGATCGCGTGATCGATGACGCCGACGTCCTTGACGAAATGGCCTCCGGCTTCCTGGCAGATGAAGGACAACGCCGCGTCCCCGATCTCCGGGTCACAACACTGCAGACATCGGATCAAACGCTCGACTGGATTGGGCTGCGCGCCGGACAGCATCCGGTTGATCTGCCGCGTGGACAGCGCCATGTCGCCTGAAAATCCCTTGACCCCAACGCTCTCGACCATCGCCCGGAACCGCGCTGCGGCCTCTGCGGCAAGGTCGTCATGCTCTAGATTGCTCATCCCCGAAAGCCTCCCTCCTGCGCGCCTGCATCACCGGCCCGTCAGCCGGTCACCCCTGCGCGCGTCGCCCCCGAATCACGCCGGATCCTCCCGTTGTCCGGCGCGCCTCTCCCCAGAGACGGCCTTGTGAGATCCCACAATACAGGAACCACCCAGCGCAGTGGTAGCGCAGATTTGCGCAAGCGCTGAGTTTTCTTGTCTTTGCGCGTTTTTTTACTGGAAATTCGGACGCAATCTGATCCGCAACGTCCGATCACCTGTTACGTCGTCGCGGCGCGCGTGTTACCGGATGTTGCGGCGCTCTGGAATTCGACCCGCTGCCGCCTGGGCTTGTCGCGTTCGCTGTGCTCAGACTCCGCAAACTCCTCGCCGTAGCGGATCAGCCGGAAGCTGTTGCCGAAGACGAAGATATCGCCAGCGAAGTGGTATGCCGCGGCGGCGCCGATCGCGAGGGTGCCGGTCGCCGCGAGGATGAGCCCGATAATCGCGATGAGGATCGAGGCAACGATGTTCTGCGCGATGACGGTGCGCGTGCGGCGCGCCAGCTCGATGAGGAAGGGGATCCTGCTCAGGTCGTCGTTCATCAGCGCGACGCCTGCGGAGTTGGCCGCGATGTCGGAGCCGCTGAGGCCCATCGCCACGCCCACGTCCGCTGTCGCCAGCGAGGGGCCGTCGTTGACGCCATCGCCGACCATCAGCACGCGGCGGCCCTGCTCGATCAGATCGACGAGCTTCTCGTGCTTCTCCGCAGGGAGGCACTCGGCTTCGATGTTGTCGATCTTCACCGCGGCGCCGACGCGCTGGGCGACCTCGGCGCGGTCGCCGGTGAAGAGCGCGATGTGCCTCGCGTCGAGGCTGCGGAGCTTCTCGATGACCTCACCAGCGTTGGGGCGGAGCTTGTCCTCGAGACCGACCGCGCCCAGGTAGCGGCCGCCGGCCATCACGTGGACGCCGGTCATGCCCTTGATCTTCGCCTCGACCTGCTCGACGTCCGAGCGGATGCCTGGGTTCAATTCCATCAGCCAGTTGGCCCGGCCGGAGCTGATCTCGCCGTCATCGAGCTTCACGCGGACGCCCTTGCCGTGGATCTCTTCGGCGCTGACCGCCTCGCGCGGATTGATGCGCGCCGAGCGGGCGGTCTGCAGGATCGACTTGGCAAGCGGGTGGTTGGAATGCTGCTCGCTGTCGGCGGCGGCCTGGAGCAACTCCGCGCCCTCAACACCCTCGGCAGGCGCGAGGCGGCTGACCGCGAAGACGCCGGTCGTGATCGTGCCGGTCTTATCGAGGATGACCGTGTCGATGTTGGCGGCGGCTTCGAGCTCGCTAGGCTGCTTGATCATGATGCCCAGGCGCGCCGCGGTCGCGAAAGCGCTGACCATCGCGGTGGGGTTGGAGAGCAGCAGCGCCGAGGGGCAGACGACGACGAGCACCGTGATCGCGCGCTTCGCGGCGTCGGTGACAGTCTGCGGATCATTCGACTGGCTCGTGAAGTACCACACGAGGGCCGCGACAGTGATCGCCACCGGGACGTAGTACGCCGCGACCTGCTCGATGAGCAATTGCCTGGGCGTGCGCTCCGATTCCGCCTCGTCGATGAGTTTCGTGACTTTGCCGATCGTGGTGTCAGCACCGACGCTTGTGACGCGCAGGTCGATCTGGCCGGTGAGGTTCGTCGTGCCTGCGTACACCGCAGCGCCCGCCTCCGCTTCGACCGGGACCGACTCGCCGGTAAGGCTCGCCTGGTTGATCGTGCTCTGGCCAGCGACGATCTCGCCATCGACCGGCAGGTTCTCGCCTGGGCGGACGCGGACGATCATGCCGACCTTGACTTCATCGAGCGTGACCTCGCGCTCGGCGCCGTTCTCGACGAGGCGCGCGTTGTCGGGGGTCAGGTTGATGAGGTCCTCGATCGCTCGACGGGCGCCGGAAGCGGTTCTGCGAAGGACCTGATCCGCGACGAGCAGGATCCACGCGAGGAAGCCGGCGGTGACGTACTCGCCGATGGCCATCGCCGCGAGGATCGCCAGCGACGCGAGGGTCGAGCTGGTCGGCCGGCCCTGGCGGAGTTCCCTGGCTGCGGCGATGAAAAGGTCCCAGGCGATGACGAGCGTGCCGATGAAGGCCGGCAGCAGCGTGATCTCGTTCGAGCCGAGCCCGACGAGGCTGCAGATCCAGGTGATCGCGACGAGGAGCCCGCCGACGAGGTACTTGACGATCTTGCCCTCTTCGGTGGCGATCTCAGCGCCGGCGCGGGGGGCATCGTGGTGACCGGTCGCGTCGATGGGGGTGGAGGCCTGGCTGGTGAGATCCTGGGGGCTCGCCTGATCCTTGGACATCTGTTCGTTGCTCCGAATGAAAATCGAACCTGTGCAGGGGTTCCGTGGAAGGCCGATAGCGGCCTCCCGGATGAGATATCGTACCGGCACGCCCCCACGACGTACCATTGGCGGGCATCCTAGGGGCGCCCGCCGCGCCCGACCCAGCCACCTCCCGACCTCCTCCCAGCCCTCCGAATGACTCCACCACCCGCCAACACCGAATCAGCCGGGCCCCGCCGGATCGCGATCCTGGGCGATGGCCAGATGGGCCTCGTGATGACCGCCATCCTGCTGGAGGGCGAGGGGCAGCGCCCTGAGCGGGTCAGCCTGTGGGGGAACTTCAAGGAAGAGGTCGAGCAACTCGCGGCCTCTGGTACGTCGCCCAGACTCCCAGGGTTCCGGCTCGACCCCGCGATTGTCGTCACTTCCGATGCCGCCGAGGCCCTCGTGGGCGCCGATCTGGTGATGATCGCCATCCCCACGCAGCACATCCGGGCGGTCCTGGATCGGATCGGGGACGTGATCCCAGAATCCGCCCAGATCGTCAGCATCGCCAAGGGGATCGAGATCGGGACCAACCTGCTCCCGACGAAGGTCATCGCCCAGAGCCTGCCCCACTGGAAGGGCGCGGTCGCGGACCTCTCCGGCCCGACGATCGCGGCGGAACTCGCCGAGCGCAAGCCAGCGACGATGATCGCCGCCAGCGCCGACGCCGAACTGGCCGAGACCGTCCAGCGCGCCTTCTCGACGACCTGGCTCCGCATCTATACGAGCGACGACATCGTGGGGGTCGAACTCGCCGGCGCCGC
>CAYGNN010000102.1:0-9950 GCA_964351165.1 uncultured Phycisphaeraceae bacterium | reverse complement strand
AGTCAGCACTCCTCTCACTGATCGCGTCATCCGTCGTCGTAGGGCCTGCACTGGCGCTCCCGACAGGGACGATCTGGGTCGAGATCCCGATTGTTGACAGCCCCGACGACCCGACCGACCTGACAGGGTACCGGTCGTTCGATCTCTATCTCTTCGTCGAGCTTGGTGACACCATCGAGTTCGCGGGCTTTGGCTTTTCGGGAGCGGGCGATCTCTTCAGCACGCAGGACGTCTTCCAGCACCCGTTCAGATCGGACACCGAACCCCACGAACTGTTTGAAGATGTGTTCCCCGACATCGTGTACGACACGTTTGTCGCGCTCGGGGACCTTGACGGGACCAACGGCGAGATCAACGGCTACGGCGCGGTGGACACCGCGGACCTCGGGCAGTTGATCGCGAATTTCGGTCTCATCTGTGACTGACCGGCGTTCCAACATTCTGAATTGAAAAACCGGCGGGCTCTTCCGAGCGCCGCCGGTTTCGTTTTGCATCGATGATTCAGGCCGGCCGCCGCGGGGTCCGGTTGGTGCGGCGGTTGACCTGCGATGTCGCTGCGTTCGCAGCAGCTCGATCAGAAGAGCAGCTGGAACTGGGCACGGATGACGAACTCATCCTCCTCCGCGCCGTTGCCGAGGTAGCCGATGCCCTCGTTGGCCGTGATCTGACCGCCGGTGCCAGCGATGTCATCGAGGTACAGCTGCGCGTCGATCGTGAACTTCGCGGCGTGGCCGTGGATGTAGTGGTTGGCGCCGAAGGAGATCGTCGAGAAGTCGTCGCCGGGGCCGGCGTCGGAATCGTTCAGGAACTGATCCCAGCGGGCGATGAGCTCCCAGTCGTCCGAGATGTACCAGCCACCCTGGAGGACATAGCCGAAGGTATCGAAATCAGCGCCGCTGACGCCGCCGGCGTCCTCGATGTGACGGCCGACGAAGGCGGCGAAGGCGTTCCAGCCGTCGCCTTCCCAGGAGAAGTCGCCGGTGTAGGAGAGGATCGTCTGCTCATCGGCGCCGCCGATGTCAGGGCCCATCTCGTAGTGGAGGGCGCCACCGAGCATCATGGCCTCTTCGGAGCCACGGCCGGAGGTGAAGTCCTTGAACTGCTTCCAGTCGCCGGAGAGCAGCCACTCGCCCCTTGCGGTGAAGGACCAGTCGGCGGGAGAGGCGCCCAGCGCGGTGTTCGCGGAGCCGAAGCCGTCGGAGAAGGAGCCGAAGAAGCGCCAGTCATCCGCGGCGTAGGAGAACTCGATGCCCTGCGAGCGGCCCTGGTTGAATTCCTCGTTGACCATCGAGCGGTCGGCGAAGAGCTGGCGGGAGCTCGAGACGAGCTCCTCACGCATGAAGCCCTCCTTGAACTGGCCCCAGCGGGCCTTCCAGCCGTCGCCGAGGTCGATGCCGACGTAGGCGTCCTCGAGACCGAAGGCGCCGGTCGAGCGGCTGAAGGCGCCGTTGACCTTGTAGAAGAAATCGCCGAAGGCGTCGCCGGCGAAGGTCAGCTTGGTGCGGCGGGTCTGGAAGCCGGGGACGAAGTCGTCGGTGACGCCGCCCTCGTCGTCGCGGAAGTTCAGCATGTAGCGGAACTGGACCTGACCGGAGACGTTCAGGCGGAAGTTCCCGTCGGCCGAGGCCAGGAAGAACTTGCCGTCATGGCCGGCGGTGCCGCCGCTCTGGAGCAGGCTGGAGCGCGACTCCGCGTCGGCGATCATCTCGGCCACCAGGGCGCGGACCTCGTCGGTCTGCATGTTGGTGTCGGCGCCGAGGGCGCTGGAAGCAACGGCGATCCCGGCGATCGCCGGGGCAAGCAGGGTTGGCCTCATTGGAGAGACTCCTTTGAAAGTCGGTTGGACGCCGCTTGTCGTTGGTGATGAATCAAGCAGGCACGCCCTGTGGTTCTCGCCGGAGCAGCCTTGCAACAGCCCCCCGGCCCGAGCAATCCGGTGCGCTTGCGGCGCACGCCCGCCCCATCCACTGGTCAGGCGCGCGGATCGTAAAGGACCGAGTGTTAGTGTCAACCCAAGAAAACAGCCCTGAGAGGCTCAGAATCACGCTCCGCACTACATGTCGTGCGCTTGCACAAGATGTCGTGCTCAGTCGATCTGAAAATAATTTTGATTTTCTGATCGCTCAGACAGCGCCGACTTCGAGCAGCTGCAGGCAGGCGTTCGTGATGTCGTCGGCGGTGAGGCCCACGTACGCGAGCTCCTCTTCCGGCGTCCGCGCGGACTTGGGGATCCGCGCGACGTGCATCTGCTTGAGGCTGAAGGCGTCGCCCGACTCCGTCAGGACATCGGCGACCGCGGAGCCGATCGAGGCGCCGTAGTTGTCTTCGAGCGAGATGACGTAGCCGTTGTTCGCCTGCGCGAGGTCGCACAGCGCATCGCCATCGAAGGGGAGCGAGTAGAGGTCAACCAGCGTCGCGCTGATGCCCTGGGCGTCGAGCTTGTCGAGCGCCTTGTTCGCCTCGTGCACCATGTAACCAGCGGCGACGAGCAGCACATCCCGGCCCTCGTTGAGGACCTGGAAGCCGCCCAGGTTGAAGACGTCATCGTCGGAGTAAAGGAACTCCGTCTCCGGGCGGAGCGTGCGCATGTAGCAGACGCCGTCGTACTCGCCCATCGCCATGGTCAGCGCGTAGGCTGCGTAAGCGTCCGAGGGCTGCAGCACGTAGCACGCTGGGTTGCCGCGGTGATCACGCACGGTCGAGAACGACCGGAACCACGCGATGTCCGGCAGCGACATCTGGCTGGGGCCATCAGCGGCGAGCGAGACACCGGCGTGCGAGCCGACGAGCTTGATGTTGGCGCCGCTGTTGATCGCCATCTCGATCTGGTCGTACGCGCGGGTCATGAACTTCGCGAAGGTCGAGATGAAGGGGATCTTCCCAGCTGCGGAGAGGCCCACGCCCATCGAGACCATGTTCTGCTCCGCGATGCGCGCCTCGAAGAAGCGGGGCGCCAGGTCCGCGTCGCGCGCGAACGTCTCGGCGAAGGTCGAGTTGCTCACGTCGCCATCGATGGAGACCACGTTCGGGTTCGCCTGGCCCAGCGCCTTGAGGGCGAGGCCGAACGCCTTGCGGGTCGCGAGACGCCCGGTGTGCAGGACTGATTCCATGTCGCTGCGGCGCATCATCTCGTTGAACGTCGGCGCGTCGGCAACCTCGACGTTGCGGTCCGGCGCTTCCGAGGGCGGCTGGATCGTGAACGCGTCGGTCTGCACGAGCGAGGAGGTCAGCTCGATGCGGCGCTCGTCCAGTTCGGAGAGCGCTTTGTTCAGGGTCTCGCCGACCGGGGGCTTGCCGTGCCAGTTGCCGTTCTGCAGCGTGGGCGAGCCCCAGCCCTTGACGGTGTTGGCGACGACCGCCATCGGGGCGGCCTCGTCATCGCCGGCGATCGCGGTGAAGGCGTCGAAGGCCGCCTTGATCTGCGCCGGGTCGTGCCCATCGATGACCTGCACGGTGAAGCCGAGCGCCTCGAGCTTGCGCTGCATGACGTCAGAGGCCTGCATGTCGCTGACGCGGCCGGTCTGGCCGAATCCGTTGCAGTTGAAGATGGGCAGCACCGCGTTGAGCCGGCGCTCCGCGAGCTGGTCGAGCGCTTCAGCGATCTGACCCTCGCGCGCTTCGCCGTCACCGATCAGGCAGTAGAAACGGCGGTCGAGCCCATCGAGGCGCGCCGCTTCCGCGAGGCCGACCGCGGTCGAGAGGCCCTGCCCCAGCGAACCGGTCGCTGAATCGAAGAAGGGGAAGCCTTCCATCGGGTTGGGGTGACCATCCAGGACGGAGTCCACGGCGCGCAGCGTCATGAGATCGTCCATAGTCAGCGGGCGGCTCTGCCCGCTGCCGCCTGGGATGGTTCCGCCAAGGCGCGCGTACGCGGCGTACACGATCGGGACGCCGTGACCGCAGCTGAGGACGAGGCGATCGGAGGTCGGGTACGCCGGGTACTCGGGGCTCCACCGCATGGTGTGGAACATGAGTGTGGTGACGAGGTGCCCCAGGCTCATCGCCGTGCTGGGGTGACCGCTGCCGGCTTCGGCGCACATTTCAAGGCTGAGACGATCAAGCTCGATCGCCTGGGCATGGACGGCGGCTTCGAATGACATGGCGCGGACCCCTTCGCTCAATTGCGGCGACGGTTCGGCCATGGCGGGCCATACATCGAAATGGTGTGCCCGGTCGGAAGTCCTCGACGTCGCCAGCGGTGGCTGCAGATTAGCCACATCCCCGATCCCATCGACCGGAGAACGCTGCGCGGAGGGCAGGTGTCGGTGGACTCGTTGATGTGTGGAAATTCTCTGGAACAGTATCCGCCACCGGCCCCCCTGTGGCAACCTGAGCAGGGACCGGGAGACATGCCATCAGCCGTCCACTGGTCGTCCACGCCCCCGATTCGTTCGCCTGTTTTCCACCGCCTGGATACAATCCAGTGTGGGCAGGCTCTCTGGGAAGGCTAGATATTCCCGTCTGCCCGCGGATTCTCCGAATCGCTTGGGCCCAAGCGACCATTCCCCCAAAGGCGATCTGCGATGAAAGTCATCTGCGACCGCGCGGTCCTCCTGGACGCGATCAATCTCACGACCGGCGTCGTCGCCAGCAGGACGCCCAAGCCGCAGCTCACCTGCGTCAAGCTCATCGCTACCAATGATGGCGACAGCATGCTGACGCTGGGCGCGACCGATGCCGAGATCTCGCTCCGGCTGACCACCGCCAACGTGCAGGTCGATGAGCCAGGCGAGACCCTGATCCCGGCTGAGAAACTCCGCCAGATCATCGCTGCCGAGGATCGCGAGCAGACCCTCACCCTGACCACCAAGGACGACGAGCTCGAAATCAAGGGTCAGGACGCCAAATTCAAGGTCTACGGCTACCCTGCCGGCGATTTCCCCAAACTCCCGGCGGAATCGGACACCACCGGCAAGAACGCCTTCGAGATCCCGGCGAGCGAACTCAGCGCCCTGATCGCCAGGACCAGCTTTGCAACTGCCCGTGAGAACTCGCGTTACGCGATCAATGGCGTGCTGCTGAAGTGCGATGGCAAGAACATCCAGATGGTCGCCACTGATGGCCGTCGCCTGGCGATCGCCAAGACGAGCGCCGGCAGCGGCGCCTCCGGCGTCGAGGCGATCGGCATCATCCCGACCAAGGCCCTGAACCTCGTCGGCAAGCTGGCCGCGAACCCTGCTGAGGGGGTCCGGGTCGCGGTGACCGACAACCAGGCCATCTTCGCGTTCGGCGATGAGGCAACAGGGTCCTCCGCTGTCCTCTCGACGACCCTCGTCGAGGGCGCCTTCCCCCCCTACGAGGACGTCGTCCCCAAGGATCAGGACAAGAAGGCCACCTTCGATCGCGACACCCTCGCCAGCGGCGTCCGCAGGGCCGCCCTGCTGACCAACGAGGAATCCCGCGGCGTGCGTCTCGCCTTCGACGGCAAGCAGCTCTGCCTCACCAGCCGGGCCCCTGAGATGGGCGAGGCCGAGGTGAAGGTGGACATGGAGGCCTACGACGGCGACGCGATGGAGGTGGGTTTCAACCCTGTCTTCATCACCGACGCGCTGAAGGTCATCGAGGATTCGCAGGTGATCTTCGAGCTCAAGGCTGGCAACAAGCCTGGCGTGCTGCGTTCGGGCGCCGACTTCCTCTACGTGGTGATGCCGGTCAGCCTGACCTGACTTGTCCCGAACCGCCCTCGTTCTTCCCTGATGACATTTCACTGCGCTAACGGTTTGTCCCTCCGAGGGATCAAATCTCGCTTTCTCTGTAGACAGGAGCGGGTGGGTGCAGGGTCAGCACGCGGGCGTTCCGATCGTCACAAGGAGGCGATCCGGACATAGGCAGGACGCCAGCCGAGCGAGGTTTTATCGGTCGTTTTTCGCTGTTATCAAGCTGAAAACAGCGAGACACGTCCGAGAGCATCGATTGGCGCCGCATCAAGAGAAAACCCTTGCCGCACTCCGTTCTGTCGGGTTTATTCCTTATGCGCCGCCGGGCCATCCCGTACTGGGCCCACAGGCTCGCCTTCCACCCCCTGATCGCCGGCTCTCACCAGGCGACCCTTGCAGCAGAGAGAATGTTCATGATCCACCGCTCGATGATCGTTCGCCAGCACCGCGCCGGCTTCGCCCTGATTTCCGCGATCGCCGCCATCGCAGGCTCCACCGCCAGCGCGCAGGTTCTGCTTGATGACGCGAACGCCGACAACGGCATCACCGCGGCTCGCCCGCTCTTTCTCGGCGCCCCTGAGCTCGGCGCTGCGCCCAACGCCCTGCACCTGCGCAGCGGCGTGATCGACACGTCCGCTGTCCGCACGAACCTCGCCGGCGACATCGAGCGCATCGCAGAATCGAAGGTCCGCCAGGTTGTCCAGCTCGACGGCCCGATGACCAAGGCCCGCCGCGCCCAGATGGAGCAGGCCGGCCTGCGCATCGGCGGTTACCTGCCGACGAACGCCTTCGTGGTTGACGCCTCCGGCGCTGACGCAGGGGCGGTCGCTGAGATTGACTTCATCCGCTGGCACAGCGACTTCCAGAACGCGTGGAAGCTCGACCCGGCGATCGATGCTGACTGGGCGAAGAACAACGACCTCGCCCGCCAGGGTGAGGCCGCGGTGATCGTCACGCTCTTCGAGGGCGCGGACAGCGACGCGTTCCTCGAGGCGCTGAACGAGTTCCCCGGCGCGATCGCGTTCACCACCGGCTCCTCCGGCGAGCACTTCACCGCGGACGTGGTGATCAACCGGGACGACCTCGACGCCCTCTCCGCCCTCGCGGACGTGAACTACATCGAGCCGGCGCTCGACGTGACGTTCCGCAACAGCTCCACCGCCTGGATCATCCAGACGAACTCAGGCGGCAACGAGAAGCTCTACGCCAACGGCCTCCACGGCGAGGGCCAGATCGCCGGCATCATGGACGGCCGCGTGAACACGAGCCACTGCTCCTTCACCGACTCCAACCCGATCGGCGCTTCGCACCGCAAGATCGTCGCGTACAACACAACGCTCGGCTCCGACACGCACGGCACGCACGTCGCAGGCACCGTCGCAGGCAACCAGAACCCCACCGTCGATAACGACACGCGGGGCATCGCCTACGAAGCGAAGTTCGCCTTCGACACGCCGCCCTCGTTCTCGCAGAGCGCCCTGACCGGCAACCTGCAGACGCACCACAACCAGGGCGCCCGGATCCACACGAACAGCTGGGGCAACGACGGCTCCACGTCGTACAACTCCTGGACGCGCGCCGTCGATGTCTTCTCGCACGACGAGGAAGACTCGCTCGTGATCTTCGCGGTGACGAACCTCAGCACGCTCAAAACACCTGAGAACGCCAAGAACGTGCTCGCGGTCGGCGCTTCGCAGGACTCGCCCTCGCAGGCCAGCTTCTGCTCCGGCGGTCAGGGCCCGACCAGCGATGGGCGCCGCAAGCCGGAGATCTACGCTCCCGGCTGCAACACCCGCTCGTCCTTCGGCTCCGGCTGCTCGACGACCGGTCTGACCGGCACGTCGATGGCGGCGCCTGCGATCGCTGGTCTCGGCCTCCTCAACAGGCAGTACTTCACCGATGGCTACTACCCCAGCGGTATGGCCAACGGCGCTGACGCGTTCACCCCGACCGCCGCGCTCATCAAGGCGACGCTGATCAACGGCGCGCAGGACATGACCGGCGTCAGCGGCTACCCCAGCAACCGCGAGGGTTGGGGCAGGGCGCTGGCCGACGCGGCGCTCTTCTTCCCAGGCGACACCCGCACCATGATCGTCAAGGACATCCGCAACTCCTCCGGTGAGGCGATGGACACCGCAGAGACCACGGAGTTCGAGTTCAACGTCTCCGGCGACAGCGAGCAGCTCCGCCTCACGATGGCCTTCACCGACAAGGAAGCCGGCGTTTCCGCATCGTTCGCGCCGGTGAACAACCTCGACCTCGAGGTTGTTGCTCCAGGCGGCACGACCTACAGGGGCAACGTCTTCTCCGGCGGCTCGTCCACCAGCGGCGGCTCCGCGGACGCCATCAACAACCTGGAGCAGATCCACATCAACAGCCCCGAGATCGGCATGTGGACGGCCCGCGTGATCGCGACCGCCGTCAACAGCGCCGAGGATCAGGGGTTCGCGCTCGTGATCACCGGTGAGGTCAACGAGGACACCGCCCCGGTCTGCGCCTGGGACCTCAACGGCGACGGCGTCACCGACACCGCGGACCTGGGCATCCTGGTCTCGCAGTTCGGTCAGCACGGCGCAGGGCTCCCCAGCGACCTCAACAGCGACAAGACCGTCGACACCGCCGACCTCGGCATCCTCATCTCGCACTTCGGTGAGACCTGCGAGTAAGCACACCCAGTCCGCAGTCACGAAGAACAACCCTGAGTTCCCACGCAATTCGGATCGGGACAAGGAGATTTGAAGCTATGAGTTCCGGAATCAAGACCAGCCTCGCCGTTGCACTGGCGGCCGCCGCGTTCGCGGCTGGGGCAGAGCCGCTGGAGACCGTCGACAACGGAGAAGTGCGAGGCGTCCTCGCGCCGGAGCGTCTGGCCGACGGGCGCATCAACCATCAGGTTGACCCTGCTGATCCGTTCATCCTCTCGCCGCTCTCTGAGATGCCAGACGACCTCACGCCTGTGATCGTCGCAGGCGATCCCTTCGGCACCCCCGGCGACAGCCCCGCGAACCGGGTGAACCCCAACTCGCCGGTCTCCGCCTACGCTGGCACCGCCCACATTTTCATCGGCGGCGGCTTTATCTGCACCGCGACGCCCATCGCCGACCGGTACCTCATCTCCGCCAACCACTGCGTGGACGCGGATGACGACGGCGACAACGACTTCGGCACCAACATCCGCGTGACGTTCAATGTCAGCGGCAACAACTCGACCGTGATCTTCCCGGCCGGCGTCGCCGCGGTGCACACGCACCCGAACTACACCGGGTTCAACAACCCGAACGTCAACGACGACATCATCGTGATCGAGCTCGTGAACGATCTGCCGGAGGACATCCCGCGCTACCCCCTGTATCGCGGCTCGCTCAACGCCAACGCCATCCTGCACCTCGTCGGGTACGGCACCACCGGCGACGCGGTCAACGGCTACATCCCCGGCTCCGCTTCGTTCAACGTCAAGCGCGTCGGCCAGAACAGGCCCGACCGTGGGTTCTTCGCCGATGACGAGGGCTCGGGCATGGCCGAGATCTTCCAGTTCGATTTCGATCACTGGCAAGGCGCCAGCCTCGGCAACGACATCGAGACCACCGTCGGCGGTGGTGACTCGGGCGGCCCGGCGTACATCCAGGTCGGCGATCACCTCGAGCTGTATGGCGTCAACACCTACACCGGCGCTGGCGCCCCGGCCTTCGGTTCGCAGGGCGGCGGCATGCTGATCAATGGTTACCTCGACTTCATCGACTCGCTGGTGGACCCGGTCCCAGGCTCGTTCGCGCTGAACCTGCCGGTCTGCGGCGATGACAACCAGTCGCCAGCGACGTTCCTCGACTGGAGCCCCGCGGCCCTTGCTGACAGCTACACCATCACGGTCGCCGAGGACGCGGCGCTGAGCAACGTGGTCTACACCGAATCAGGCATCACCGATTCGCACGGGACAATCCCAGGCGGCGCCCTGACCGGCTGTGAGAACTACTTCTGGTCGGTCTCCGCCTTCAACGCCAACGGCGAGACCATCGCGGAGAACGCCGTCTGCAGCTTCTCGACATCGATCGGCGGCGACCTCAACGGTGATGGCATCGTCGACACCGCCGACCTGGGTGGGCTCATCGGCGCCTTCGGCAACTCCGGCCCCTTCGGTGACGTCAACGGCGATGGCGTTGTGGACACCGCCGACCTGGGCATCCTGATCAGCGCCTTCGGCAGCGGCTGCGACTGATCGCCTGACCGGTTCAATCTGGCTTCATCATGCAGCGTCGATCGCACACCACGATCGACGCTGTCTTTTTATTCGCCGCT
>CAYGNN010000101.1:0-10149 GCA_964351165.1 uncultured Phycisphaeraceae bacterium | reverse complement strand
GTTCTGGGGAAGGGGATGACGTCTCTGATGTTGCCCATGCCGGTGCAGAACTGGACGATGCGCTCGAAGCCGAGGCCGAAGCCGGCGTGGGGGACGGAGCCGTAGCGGCGGAGGTCGCGGTACCACCAGTAGTTTTCTTTGGGGAGGCCCATCTCGTCGATGCGCTGGTCGAGGATGTCGAGGCGTTCTTCGCGTTGGGAGCCTCCGATGATCTCCCCCACTCCCGGGGCGAGGACGTCCATCGCGGCGACGGTCTTGCCGTCGTCGTTCATGCGCATGTAGAAGGCCTTGATGTCCTTGGGGTAGTCCATGACGACGGTGGGCTTGCCGATCTTCTTCTCGGTGAGCCAGCGTTCGTGCTCGGACTGGAGGTCGCTCCCCCACTCGACCGGGTACTCGAACTTCTCGCCTGAGTTCTTGAGGAGGTCCACGGCTTCGGTGTAGGTGATGCGCTCGAAGTCGGAGTTGGCGACGCTCTTGAGGCGCTCCATGACGGTGTCGTCCACGCGGAGGTTGAAGAACTCGACGTCGTCGGTGCGCTCGTCGAGGGCGGCCTGGGCGAGGGCGCGGAGGTAGGCCTCGGCGAGGTCGGCGTCGTCGGCGAGGTTCGCGAAGGCGATCTCCGGTTCGATCATCCAGAACTCGGCGAGGTGACGGCTGGTGTTGCTGTTCTCGGCGCGGAAGGTGGGGCCGAAGGTGTACACGCGGCTGAGGGCCATGCAGTAGCACTCGACGTTCAGCTGGCCTGAGACTGTCAGGTGGGCTTCCTTGCCGAAGAAGTCCTGGTCGAAGTCGGTGGCGCCATCCGGGGTGCGCGGTGTGTTGACCGAATCCAGTGTTGACACGCGGAACATCTCGCCGGCGCCTTCGCAGTCGCTGGCGGTGATGATGGGCGTGTGGACGTAGAAGAAGCCCTGCTCATCGAAGAAGCGGTGCGTCGCGGCGGCGAGGGTGTGGCGCATGCGGGCGACAGCGCCGATGGCGTTGGTGCGCGGGCGGAGGTGGGCGACCTCTCTCAGGTATTCGAAGGTGTGGCGCTTCTGGCTGATGGGGTAGGTGTCGGGGTCGTCGACCATGCCAATCACGCGGATGGCGGTGGCCTTGAGCTCGATGGACTGCCCCTTGCCCTTGGACTCGACGAGCTCGCCATCGACCTCGATTGCGCAGCCTGCGGTGAGTTTGAGGACCTCGTCCTCGTAATTGGGGAGGTCGGCGGGGGCGACGACCTGGATGGCGTCGAAGCAGGTCCCATCGTGGAGGTTGATGAAGCTCAGGCCTGCTTTGGAATCGCGGCGGGTGCGGACCCAGCCCTTGCAGGTGGCGTTGGTTCCGGCGTCGGTGGCGAGGGCTTTGTTGACGGGCAGCCAGGGCATCGGTGGATCATCTCCGGTGCGGGGTGGTCGGGGTTCTGTTGCGGGGCGTGATCGTAGCCGATGGCGGGCGCGCGTGGCGGGTGTCCGATAGCGCGGCGATGACATGCGGCTATCGGGCCGGGAGTTGTCCCGGATGCGCGGAAGTCGCTTCAAAAGCGGGGATTGGGAGTTGTATTGCGCCGGCGATGCGGCATGATTGGTCTGCAAGGTTTGAGCGGGTAGCGCCGAGTTGATCGGCGCCTGGGAATCCCGGACGTGTTCTTCTTCCGCGAGGGTCGGCTGGCCCTCAACGCGGGCACGGTGGGGTGGACGTGATGATCGGCGGCGGCGTTCCGGCCGCAATCGGCATCCGCGCTTCTGGCGCACAAGAGAGACGGAACGCTCGATTCCGCCTCGATCATTACGCGGACGGCTTCGCGCCGTCTCGAAGCGCCGGTCTGGGGGGATCGGCGCTTTGTTTTTTTGGACACACGAACATCCTGGGATTCGCTGCGCTCATCCCAGGCGTGTGAGTTGTGGTTTATTTGTTCAGCGGCGCGCGGGGGGGAGGAGCTGCTCGGGGGATTGGAGCAGGTCCACGATCAGGGCGAGGCAGCGGGCTGCTTCAGCGCCATCGACGACGCGGTGGTCGCAGGCGAGGCTGAGGGGCATGAGCTTGCCGACGTGGAGGCCGCCGTTCTTGACGACGACGCCCTCTCTGGCGCGCCCCACGGCGAGGATGGCGACCTCGGGGATGTTGATCACCGGTGTGGCGAAGCGGCCTGCGTAGGAGCCGACGTTGCTGATGGTGATCGTTGACCCCATCAGGCGCTCGCGGGGGATGGAGCGGTTGCGCGCCATCTGGGCGAGGTCGGTGACGTGGCGGCCGATCTCCAGCACGCCCAACGCGTCGGCATCGGGGATGACGGGGACGTTCAAGCCGTGCTCGGTGTCGGTGGCGATGCCCATGTGGACGGAGGGGTGGCGGAGGATCTCCTGGCCCTCTTCATCGACGGTGGCGTTGAGCGCGGGGAACTGCTTGACGGCGCGGCAGACGGCGCTGATGACGAAGGGGAGGAAGGAGATCTTCTCGCCAGACGCGGCGGCGGTCTGCTTGCGGAGGGTGTCGAGGGCGGTGACGTCGGCCTCGTCCATGACGGTGAAGTGGACGGCGGTGTCGATGGACTGGCGGAGGCGGGCGGCGATGGTGCGGCGGGTGCCTCTGAACGGGATGCGCTGCGTCTGGCCTGCGGCGGGCGCTGGCATGGAGGGCGGCGGGGTGTAGGTCGCTGGGGCGGGCGCGGGCTGCGCGGCGGGCGCGGGGCGCGGGGCTGCGGCGGGGGCCAGCGCGGGGCTCGGCGCTGCACTTCCTGCTGCGGCGCGGACGTCTTTTTCGGTGACGCGGCCTGCGAGGCCTGTGCCTGCGATGGTGTCGATGTTCACGCCCAGGTCGCGGGCGATGCGGCGGACGGCTGGGGTGGCGAGGGACTTGCCCCCCTGGCCTGGCATGATGGGGTCGTTGGAGACAGAGCCAACGACGGTGCCTGCGTCTTCGCGTTCTTCTTCTGCCTGCGCAGGGGCGGGCTGCGCGGCAGGCGCAGGGGCAGTTGCTGGCGCTGCGCCGTTGGCGCCCTCGTAGGTGACGAGGACGCAGCCTACGTTGAGGATCTCGCCTTCCTTGCCATTGAGGCTGGCGATGACGCCTGCCCGGGGGCTGGGGACCTCGACGAGGGCCTTGTCGGTCTCCATCTCGGCGAGTGTCTGGTGCTCCTCGACGGTGTCGCCCACGGCGACCTTCCAGGCGATGAGTTCGGCTTCGTGCACACCCTCGCCGAGGTCGGGGAGGATGAAGGCGTTGGGATCGGAAGAAGTGGCGTGGCCCATCGGGGTCGTTCCTTGACGCGCCGTGCGTCGGCGCGGGTGTGTTGCGGTGTGCTCGAATTACGGGATCAGTACGCGACGCAGGCGGCGATCGCCTCGGCGACTCTGGGCGCTTCGGGGAGGTACTCCAGTTCCATCTTGTAGTACGGCATGAAGGTGTCGAAGCCTGTCACGCGCTGGACCGGGGCTTCCAGGTGGAGGAAGCAGCGCTCCTGGACGAGGGCGGCGATCTCGGCGCCCATGCCGGCGGTGAGCGGGGCCTCGTGCGCGACGACGCAGCGGCCGGTCTTCTTGACGGACTGGACGACGGTGTCCACGTCCAGCGGGTAGATCGTGCGGAGGTCGATCAGCTCCACGGAGCAGTCTTCCGGGAGGCTGTCCATCGCGTTGATGCACTGGATGGTCATCGCGCCCCAGGTGACGACGGTGACGTCGGAGCCTTCCTCGACGATCTTGGCTTTCCCGATGGGGACGGTGTACTCGTCCTCGGGGACCTCTTCTCTGAACGCGCGGTAGATGCGCTTGGGCTCGAAGAAGATGACCGGGTCGGGGTCGCGGATGGCGCTGATGAGCATGCCCTTCGCGTCGTAGGGGGACGAGGGCATGACGACCTTGAGGCCTGGGGTGTGCGCGTAGATGGCTTCCGGTGAATCGGAGTGCAGCTCGGGGGCGTGGATGCCTCCACCGACCGGGACGCGGACGGTCATCGGGATGGTGACCGCGCCGCGGCTGCGCGAGCGGTAGCGGGCGCCGTGGTTGACGAGCTGGTCGTAGGCAGGCCCCAGGAAGCCTTCGAACTGGATCTCGGGGACGGCTTTGATGCCGTTCATCGAGAGGCCGATGGCGGTGCCCATGATGCCGGACTCGGCGAGGGGTGTATCGACGACGCGGTGCTCGCCGAAGCGCTGCTGGAGCCCTTCGGTGACGCGGAAGACACCGCCGTTGAGGCCGACGTCTTCGCCGAGGATGACGACGGAGTCGTCGGCTTCCATTTCTTGTGTGAGCGCCAGGTTGATCGCCTGGACGAGCGTGAGGTTGGCCATTGGTTGGTCTCCTTCGGCTTGTTTAGGCGTGTGCCGGGGCGTTGGTGTTCAGGGTTTCCTGCTGGGGGAACTGGCCCAGCGAGTGGGTGTGCATGGTGTCGCGCTGGCGTGCGAGCTCGGTCGGGGTGGTGGCGAACATCGCGTCGAAGATGTCGGAGGTCTTCGGCTTCTCGATGTTGGTCGCGTTGGCGACGATCTGGTCCACCTTGACCTTGTTGCGCTCGACCATCGCCTCGTCCTGCTCGGCGGACCAGAGGTCCTTCGATTCGAGGTACTTGCGGACGCGGATGAGCGGGTCCTTGGCCTTGGCGGCTTCGAGCTCGTCCGCATCGCGGTAGCGACGGGCGTCGTCGGCGGTGGTGTGATCGCCCAGGCGGTAGGTCAGGGTTTCGATAAGGGTGGGCTTGCCTTCGAGGGCGTCCTTCACCGATTCCTGCGCGGCTTTGTAGACGGCGAAGATGTCGTTGCCATCGATCTGGCGGACCTTCAACCCATACGCGAGGCCCTTCTGCGCGAAGGTCTCGGAGCGGGTCTGCTTCTTGCGGGGGGTCGAGATGGCCCAGCCGTTGTTCTGGCAGAAGAAGACGACGGGGGCTTCCATGACTCCGGCGAAGTTGCAGGCCTCGTGGAAGTCGCCTTCGGATGTGGAGCCATCACCGAAGAAAGTGAAGGCGACCTGGTCGATCTTGCGGAGCTTGGCGGCCCAGCCGATGCCTGCGGCGTGGAGCATGTGGGTGCCGATGGGGATGGACATCGGGAGGATGTTCAGGCCATCGGGGATCTGGTTGCCGCGTTCGTCGCCCATCCAGTGGAGGAGGATCTTCTCCGGCGGGAGGCCGTGGAGGAAGAGGGCGGCGTTCTCGCGGTAGCACGGGACCATCCAGTCCTGCTTGCGTGCGGCGAGGGCGACGGAGGCGATGGCCTCCTGCCCCATGTTCTGCGGGTAGGTGCCCAGTCGGCCGGAGCGCTGGAGTTTGAAGGCGATCTCATCGAGACGGCGGCACATGGACATGTGCTCGTAGAGCATCACGACCTGGTCGTCGGTGAGCGTGTCCTTGGCGAGCTTGGTGTCGAGGACACCGTTCTCGTCGAGGATCTGCATGTATTCGATTTTGGCCTCGTAGGCGACCTTGGTTGGCATGGTGTATTCGTCTTTGGTGTCGTGGTTGGGTTCTTGTTGCTGTCGGATGATCAGGCGCTGGTGTTCGAGAGGGGATTGCCTGCGTCGAGGCGCTGCTGGGCGTAGCGGATGGCCGCTTCGTGGGTAGTGCCTGAGCCTGCGGATTCGAGGATCTCGAAGACGGCGTTCTCGATGTGCGCGACGCGCTGGTCGATGTTGTCGGGGGTGAAGCCGCAGTAGAGGCCTGCGAGTCGGATGAGTCCGCCGGCGTTGATGACGAAGTCGGGGGCGTAGATGACGCCCTTGTTCTTGAGGAGCGCGCCGTCCTCGATGGGATCGATGAGGACGTTGTTGGCGCCGCCTGCGATGATTTTGGTCTTGAGCTTGTCGATGTTGCCGTTACCGATGACGGCGCCCAAGGCGCAGGGGCAGAAGAGGTCGGACTCGGCGGTGACGATCTCTTTGTCGCTGACGATGGTGGCGCCGAACTCGGCCTTGGCCTTGTCGAGGATCTCCTGGCGGATGTCGGCGACGAGGAGCTTGCCCCCCTCTTCGTGGACGGCTTTGCAGACCTTCCAGCCGACAGCGCCGAGGCCCTGGACGGCGATGGTCAGCCCCTTGAAGGTGTCACCGAGACCGGCGTGGCGGATGCTGGCGCGCATGCCGTTGACGACGCCTGCGGCGGTGTAGGGCGAGGGGTCACCGCCCTGCTGGGCGCTGGTGCCTCCCATGACGTGGTCGGTGACGGGGACCATCCAGTCGATGTATTGGGTTGTGACACCGACGTCTTCGGCGGCGATGTAGAGGCCGCCGAGACGATCGACAAACCTGGCCATCGCGCGGGCTTCGGCTTCGCTTGGCGGGGTGTCGTGGTCTGGCTTCCAGATGACGGTTTTGGCGCCACCCATGGGGAGGTCGGCTGCGGCGGCCTTGTACGTCATGCCCTCGGAGAGCCTGAGGACGTCGTAGAGCATGTCCTGCTCGTTGGCGTAGTGCCAGCGGCGCATGCCGCCCAAGGCGTTGCCGAGTGTGGAGTCGTGGACCGCGATGATGGCGCGGAGTCCGGTGTCCTTGTCGTGGCAGAAGAGGACGTTCTCGTGTCCCTTGCTGGTGATGTCCTGGAAGACCATGGGTGTCGCTCCGTCTGAGTTGCGCGCGCCGGCGTCGAGGTCGAGGCGTGTCGTGCGGCGTGCCCACGACGTCCTTGCGGCGAGCGCGTGGATTGGTGTCGTGGCGGTGGTCATGGTGAGTCGCTCCGCCGGCGGGTCAGGGCCGGCAACAAATGAAGGTGCTTGGTTTCTCTCGATCAGGCCTCGGTCTGGTCGGCGGCCTGGGTGTTGTGCGAAGAGGCGTTGTCGCCTGGGAATTGCTTGATGCCGTCCTGGCTGGGTGTGCGGCCTGTCCCTGCGGCGACGGGGGACTTCTCGGGGATCGAGAAGAGGTTGTTGGGGAGGGTGTCGTTGTAGGCGAGGGCCTTGGCTGCGGCGTCGAGCATCGAGTCGTCGGTGTTCTTCTTGAGTTCGATCTTGATGCGTTCGATCTCGTGGACCGCGATGTCGAGGTAGTGGATCGCGGCGCTGTGGTCGCGTTCGAACTCGACGCCGTCGGCGCCGGCGCGGAGCTGGCTGTCGAGCTTGGAGAGCGTGCAGGCCATCGCGAAGCAGTGCATGGCGATGTCGGCGATGCGCGCCTGGACGGCCTGGCGGTCGAGGATCTTCTCCTCGTACTCCTTGCTGGCCCACTTGAAGGCGTGGCTGAGTTCCCTGGTGTACTTGGCGAGCTCGTCGGCCCAGTGGCTGAGGGAGCCGTGCAGGCGGGTGACCTGCGGCTTGCCCGGCTTCACGCCAAGGAAGAGCTCGAGGGCGAGGGGGATGGCTTTGCCTGCGACGCTTGGCTTCAGGCCATTGGTCAGCATCTTGCCGACCATCTCGCCGAAGGAGGATTCGCCGTCGATGCCCATGAGGGACTGGATGCCGAGCATCTGTTCGGCGAGCTGCTTGCCCCCATACGCGAAGACGAAGGGCTGCATGACCTGGTTGGAGCCTTCGACGATGCGGTAGATGCGCGAGTCGCGGAAGGCGCGTTCGAGGCCGTTCTCGGTCATGTAGCCTTCGCCGCCCATGATCTGCATGGCGTCGTCGACGACCTGCCAGCCCATCTCGGAGCAGAAGACCTTGCAGATGGCGGTCTCGAGCATGATGTCGTCGTCGTGGCGGTCGAGCATGCCGGTCGTCATGTAGAGCATGGCGTCCATGGCGTAGGTCAGGGCGCTCATGCGGGCGATGTGCAGCTGGACGAGCTCGAAGTCGGCGAGGGCGCGCTGGAACTGGTAGCGGTTGCGGACCCACTTGATGGCCTGGTCCATCGAGCCTCGCGCGGCGCCCACAACACCGGCGCTCAGTGTGCAGCGGCCGAAGTTGAGGCAGGAGAGCGCAACGTTGAGGCCCTTGCCCTCCTTGTGGAGGAGGTTCTCGACGGGGATGTGGACGTCGTTGAACTTGATGCGCGCCTGCCAGGTGCCGCGGATGCCGCACTTGGATCGGTTCTTCTGGAAGATGTCGATGCCGGCCATGTCGGGCGTGCCGATGAGGGCGGTGATGCGCTCGACCTCTTTGCCTGTGCGGGGGTCGGTGATCTTCTGCCTGGCCATGACGGTGAAGACACCGCTGAGGGCGCCGCTGGTGGCCCACTTCTTCTCGCCGTTGACGATGTAGTGCTTGCCGTCATCGGAGAGGCGGCAGTGTGTTTCCTGGCCGCCGGCGTCGCAGCCGACGTTGGGCTCGGAGAGGCAGAAGGCGCTGAGGGTGTCCTTGGCGAGGGCGGGGAGCCAGATGCGCTTCTGCTCTTCGGTGCCGAAGAGCATGATGGCCTTGCAGCCGATGGACTGGTGCGCACTGACGACGACGGAGGTCGAGGCGCAGTGCTTGCCGAGCATTTCGAGGACGCGGTTGTAGCTGGTGACGCCGAGGCCCAGGCCTCCGAACTCGCGGGGGATGGTCATGCCCATGACGCCCATGTCGAAGAGGCGCTTGAGGCACCACTCGGGGATCTCCTGCTCCTCGTCGATGCGGGTCGAGGGGTGCTCGTTGCGGAGGTATTCCTCGAGCTCGGCGAGGAGCTGGTCGCAGCGGGCGATCTCTTCGGCGGAGACCTGCGGGTAGGGGAAGACGAGTTCCTCGCGCAGGTTGCCCCAGAACATGTTCTTGACGAGTCCCATCTCTTCGGGGTCCGGGCCGAGCATGACCTCGGCGTCCTCGATCATCTTGCGGTCTTTTTCCGAGATGCCTTTGAGGTTCTTGAGGTCGGACTTGAGTTGCGCCATGGGTGCGGGCTCCATCGGGGAAAGTCGCGGCAGGTCCGGCCGCGGGTGGTTCGGGTGTGTCAGGCCTTGGCGGCGGACTTGTTCAGGAAGGCGCCGATGCGTTCTTTGGCGGTGTCGGTCTGGCGGAGGCGGATGAGGGCGGCGCGCTCGGCGTCGAGCGCCGCTTGCCAGCCCTTGTCGATGCCGGTGCGGACGATGCCGAAGACGCCTGCGGCGGCGGGGGTCATTTCTGTGCGGCCCATCGCTTCTTCGAGCGCATCGAGGGCGAGGTGCTGCTCGCCCTGCATCAGGTGCGCCGGTTGGTTGGGCGTGACGCGGTCGGGCTTGGGCTCGGCGGCGACCTGGTACGCGAGGGCGAAGAGGTCGTCGGTGTTGCTCGCGGCCTGCTCGATGAGTCCTGCTTCGATCGCGGCGTCGGCCTTCATGGGTTTGCCGATGGCGGTGAGTTCGATCGCGGTGGCGGCATTGATGCGCGCTGGCAGGAGCATCGTGCCCCCCCACCCTGGGCAGATTCCGAGGCCGGCTTCGGGCAGGCCTATCAGGTAGGGCTTGGCGTCAGCGGCTGGCTGCAGACCGACGATGCGGTCGCAGTGCATGGCGAGCTCGAGGCCCCCACCCAGCGCTGCGCCGTTGACTGCGGCGACGGTGGTGTAGGGCAGGGCGGCGAGACGGCCGAAGACGCGCTGGCCTGTGGCCAGGTAGTCGTCGAGTTGGGCGTCGGATAAGCCGTTGATCTCCGCGAGGTCGGCGCCTGCGACGAAGACGCGCTCGGAGGCGGAGGCGATAACGAGGCCCTCGATGTCGCTGGGGAGCGCATCGATGGTGGCATCGAGGCGTGCGAGGAGTTCGCTGTCCATGACAACGACGGATCGGCCCGGTTGTTCGAGCGTGATCACGGCGACGTTGGGAGAGTCGACGCGTTGAATTGGCAGCGGGTTGCTCCCCATCCGTCCTCCAGAGGTGGTCGATCCTGCGATGGATCGGCCCTCGTTTGTGCTTTGCCCTCGCTCGCTGCGGGGCGTGTCGATCGCCGGTGGTCCGGGGCGGGTGGTCCGCCTCCGGCATGACCGGATGCACCGATGACGCTCTCGGATTGGCGATGGCGCCATCCGGAGGGCGGGTCTGTGGCCCGGGCGATCGGTCGCTCGGATTCGGCTCTCCCACCTTGATGGGAGCGTGGAAACGCGGCCCCCCTCAACTCGGCATCAGTATAGGTCGCCTGAATTGCGTTGTGGAGCGCACCGGGAGGCGATCTGATTCATCCGTAAATCTTTTATCAATAGATATTTACAGCAAGAACAGCCTGTGTGATCTCTGTGGGCGGGGTTATCCGCCGAAGACCCGCTCCAGGCTGGCTCTCGCCTCGTCGCTGGTGACGACTTCGGTCGAGATTGTGGCGCCCCTGGCGACCTGGGCGGCGAGGTCTGGGCC
>CAYGNN010000100.1:8076-10234 GCA_964351165.1 uncultured Phycisphaeraceae bacterium | reverse complement strand
CCGAACTCCGCGATTCAGGGCAGTTCAAGCAGCTCCAGATGATCGAGAGCCCCATGGGGCCGGTCACCACGCTCCGCGACCACGGCGAGTGCCTCAACTTCTGCTCCAACAATTACCTGGGCCTCGCCAACCACCCGGAGGTCGTCGAGGCGGGCATCAGCGGCCTCTCCGCCTTCGGCGCAGGGACAGCATCCGTCCGCTTCATCTGCGGCACATTCACGCCGCACGAGACGCTCGAGCACACCATCGCCAAGTTCCTCGGTGTCGAAGCGGCCTACACCTTCGTCTCCTGTTGGAACGCGACGGAAGCCGTCTTCCCCACGCTCGCGGAGCCAGGCGATGCGATCATCTCCGACGCGCTCAACCACGCCTGCATCATCGACTCCGTCCGCCTGGCGACGACGATCAAGAAGGGCGTGCACAAGTTCGTCTACCCCAACAACGACATGGACGCCCTCCGCGAGGCGCTCACCAAGGCGCGCGACACCATCGACGACGACCACGCGATCTGGGTCATCACCGACGGCGTCTTCTCGATGGAAGGCTCGCTCGCCGACCTCCCCTCCATGCGCTCGCTCTGCGATGAGT
The DNA here is from genome assembly GCA_964351165.1 of uncultured Phycisphaeraceae bacterium. Taxonomy (GTDB): domain Bacteria; phylum Planctomycetota; class Phycisphaerae; order Phycisphaerales; family UBA1924; genus JACKHE01. The sequence goes on along the minus strand of CAYGNN010000100.1, from coordinate 9,646 downwards.
TCGGCGCTGTCCTGGTCGTCGATGACTCCCACGGCACAGGGGTCATGGGCACAACCGGCCGCGGCACGCACGAGCATCATGGGATGACCGGGACCGACATCGACCTCTTCACAGGGACGCTGGGCAAGGCGCTGGGCGGCGGCGCAGGGGGCTACATCGCAGGCCCCAGGTTCGCGATCGACCTCATCGTCCAGCGCGCCCGCCCCACGCTCTTCTCCAACGCGCTCCCCGTCACTGTCGCGTGCAGCGCGAACAAGGCGATCGAGATCCTCATGCAGGAGCCGGAGCGCGTGCAGAAGCTCCGCGACAACGTCGCCTACGCCAGGAAGCAGATCAGCGCCGCAGGGTTCGAGGTCCTCGACTCCCCCACCGCGATCTGCGCGATCATCGTGGGCGACACCGCCAAGGCGATCAGCATGAGCCAGAAGCTGCTGGAGATGGGTGTCTACGTCATCGGCTTCGGCTACCCGGTCGTCCCTGAGGGGACCGCGAGGCTCCGCATCCAGCTCAGCGCCGCGCACGAGACGGCGCACATCGATCAGCTGGTCGATGCGCTGAAGAAACTCTGATGTAGTTGTTAACTCTGGCGGCGTCGATCACGCGATCTTGCGTGACTCGTCGTTGATCGCCTTCATGTCGTCCATCACCGAGTCCACCTCGGTCTTGTGGCTCGACCAGCCGTCATGCACGTTGGGCGCCGCGACGTGCATCAGTTCCCTGATGACTGTCTCCGTCGTCTCGTTCAGGCCCTCGAACTCGAGGCCCATCAGGTGCTTGAAGGTGGAGACCTTCTTCACCCACACGCACTTGGCGGTCAGCGAGACGCCGACATGCACGCCGGTGAGCATGATCGTGCGGCGTTCACCCTCGGTCCAGGGGCGCCACGCCTGCAGGCGGAGGCCGGTGCGGGAGATATCAAGCACCTGCCCTCGGTCGCAGTCCACGGCGTCGGCGGTGGCCCGGCCGAACGCCCGATGGTTTTCCTTGCTCGAAGGATTGCCGATGCTCGCCAGCGCCTGGAACTTGTTGAAGATGGACATGCTCCCAACATCGGCGGTTTGATGAAGCCGCAGAACGTCCTGAGGCCGCACCTCGCGCACCGCCGCTCGGCACAACCGGCGCAACCGTCGTGCGTGCACAGATCCGCCGCGCTATCGGACGCTCAGCCTTCGCTCTGGTCCGCTTCTGCGAGTTCCGACACGCAGGCGCCGAAAACCGCGTCGTCCTCGACATCAACGATCAGCCCCCGGTGATCGCTGCCTGGGATCGTGAAGGACCGCATCTTCGGCGCTGCGGAGGCGCCGCCGATCCTGGGACACGCCAGCGCGTGATCCAACGCGACCGGCGACCACACCGAACCGAAGGGCCACGTGCCCCGGCGCTTCGCAGGTCGGTGGTCGGTTTCGTGCGTCAGCCAGTGCCACTGTGAATCGAGGGCGGCCGTCGCGAACCGGCGCCAGGCCTTCTCGAAGTGCGCCGTGTTGAAGTCACCGATCGTCAGCGCCGGCTCGCTGTGCGACAACTCGTGCATGCGCTCTGAGAGCGCCGCCAGGTGCCCCCGGCGTCTCGG
>CAYGNN010000100.1:1230-7976 GCA_964351165.1 uncultured Phycisphaeraceae bacterium | reverse complement strand
GTCACATCGCCGTGCTGGCGCGCCACCGCGTCGATCGCCTTCCTGGGCGTCGGGTTCAGGCAGAAGACATTGGCGCACACGATCCGCAAGCGTTGGCTCCTCGGCGTCCGGCTGGGTGGTCTGGTGATGCTACGCACCGTCCGGGAACCGGTTCATGGGAGCCGCGTCCGACGCCCCGGAAGATCGCGCCTGCGCGGCGGGTTGGGACACACGGCGCGATCGACCTGCGATCGCCAGGCAGGCGACGACGCCCTACGATCGGAGCAGCAATGACCAGACTCCCCAAACTCGGCAATATCGCCTTCGCCGGCGTCCTCGCGCTGGTGGCGCTCTTCGTCCTCAAGAGCTTCGTCATCAGCACAGCCCCTGTCCCGGAGATGTTCAGCGAGGGGCTCACCCTGCAGCAGGCGATCGACAAGGCAGCACCCAACGATGGCGTCGTCCTCGCGGTCGTCACCGCGGACTGGTGCGGCCCCTGCCAGGGCTACAAGAAGGATGGCCTCGCAGACGAGCGCGTCGCGCAGTGGATCGAGGAGCACGGCGCCCCTGCGTACATCGATTTCGACGCCAACCGCGTGATCGCAGAGCAGTTGGGCGTGAAGTCCGTCCCCACGACGATCCTCCTGCACGAGGGCAAGGTCGTCACCGGCGCCAGCGGCGCGATGAGCGGCGACCGCCTGCTGCGGTTCCTCGATCAGGGGCTTGCGGAATCACGCCGCTCGACCGCCAGCGCCGAAACCGCCGGCTGATCCGGCTCAACTCAGCGCGATCAGTTGGAGCGTGACCAGCGTCGCGTTGTGCATGCTGTGCGTGAAGATCGGCGCGATCAGCGAGCCGCGCCACTCGCGCAGCAGCGCGAAGACGATCGCCATGCCCATCAGCCCCGGGATCAACCCGATCCCCTGCGGGTGGATCGACGCGAAGATCAACGCCACGACGAGCGCCGAGAAGATCGCGTGCCACTTTCCGCGCAGGTGGTGATAGAAGGCGCCGCGGAAGCAGGTCTCCTCAAAGAGCGGCGCCCACACGCAGGCGAGCAGGTACAGCATGACAACGCCCAGGGCGCCACCGGTGCCGATCTGATCGATCGCAGGGTGCGAGGCGGTCGGGGCAGGCGCGCCGGTGAACAACTCGACCAGGATCGCAACGAGTGCGCTCAGCAGCAGCGCACACACCAGCCCGATCGCGATGATCGGCAGCCCCGCGAGGTAGCCCAGAAAGCCGGCGCCGATCTCGCGGAAGACGCCCTTGCCCTTGTGCCAGCCGATCGCATCCTTCCACGATGCGACATCAGCGCCGCGGAGCAGCGGCCAGAAGAAGACCGGGCAGATCAGCCAGACGATCGCCTTGCTCAGGTCGATCCCGGCGTTCTTGTACACAACCCCTGCCGCGAACTGAGCGAGGACGAAGAGCACCAGGAAGAGCGCGAACATCTCCAGGTACACGCTCCCGCCTGGCATCGGCGCCCGGAAGGTCGGCTTGATCTTCCCAGTCAACAGCAGCACGATCGCGGTGATGAAGAGACCGAACCCGATGACACCCAGCCCCAGCACCGCGAAGAGCGCGCCGGCGAGCAGCATCGTGACCATCATCGCGTTGGCGTAGAGCGACTTCCGCTCCGGATCGTCCTCTGGCGCCTCCGTCACCAGCAGCAACTCGCCGAACCAGCCATCGGACGCGACGATGGACTCGCGCTGCGTCTCGTCGAGCGTGTCCACGCCCCTGTTCAGGGCACGGTCCACGATGGCGAAGGCCTCGGCAAACTCAGGGCTGAACTCCTCCGCCTCCGCGTCGTCTTCCGGGTTAAGGACACGTTCTTCGATCTGTTCGAGCCGCTCGGCGCCTGCCTCTGGTCCGATCAGCGCCGCTTCCAGGATCGCCAGCCGCAGGTCATCGGAATCTGAGGACGACATCGACTCGGCCTGCTGGACCATCGTCTGCGCGAGTTCCTGTTTCGCATCATCCGAGGAGCCGGGATCGATCCCAGCAAGCTGCGTCGCGCCGAGGGCGTACTTGGAGATCAACCGCTGGGGGCCGCTGGGCGGCAGGTGATCGATCACCACCGGCCCCTCGGTCGGCGTCTCGAACCACTGCGGGAAGAACGTCATCGCCACCGGCGTCAGGGCGAGGAAGCACACCACCGCCAGGATCGCGATCCAGGAGGCGATCGCGGCTTTGGGGCCGCCCGGATCCCTTTGGGCCCTGCGGGCGAGGGCCTCGGCCTCCGCCTGGTCCGCCTGCTCCAGATGGAACGTCCCGCCAGCCCCATTGGGATCGGGGGTCTGGCTCAGGGGGGATTCGTTGGGTGTCTGGTCGTTTTCCACGTGGACAGACTATCGACCCGCCCCCACGCCGGGGATGAGCAACGAGGCTCAGAGGATGCCTGCAGCAGGCCCTCCAGCCTTGACATCCCCCCCTGCCCGACTACGCTTCCCGGTCTTGCCACGCAGGCTCATGGTGGGCGGTCTCCGAGATCGCGCGAGCCGGTGGCCAAATCCGCAGTTCCCGCCCATGACTGGATCGAATTTCCGGTGGGCGCGGGTCGGTCGTCTGAAGGATCAGGCGGCAGGGCCCGGAAGTCGCGGTTGAGTCGCCTCTTTCACGAAAGAGCGTCCAACAGGCGGCCATGTTTGTCTGTCCGTGCGCACGGTTCGATTGACCGGGCGCTTCACACTCTGAATACAGGTCAATACCAATGCGGCAAACCTACTACGCCAAGAACGGCGAGATCACCCAGGAATGGCGCCACGTCGACGCCGAGGGCAAGCGGCTCGGCCGCATGGCCACCGAGGTCGCCACGGTCCTCATGGGCAAGCACCGCCCCGAGTACACCCCCCATGTGGACACCGGTGACTTCGTCGTCATCACCAACGCCGAGAAGGTCGTCATGACCGGCGCCAAGGCCGAGCAGAAGATGAAGAACAGCTTCTCCGGCTACCCCGGCGGCCAGCGCTCGCGCTCCTACGCCGACCTGATGGAGACCAAGCCCGAGTTCATCGTCGAGGACGCCATCCGCAGGATGCTCCCCAAGAGCCGCCTCGGCCGCCAGATGATGAAGAAGCTCAAGGTCTACCGCGGCGCCAACCACCCGCACCAGGCGCAGAACCCGACCCCGCTGGAAGTCTGAACCAACGCACGAACCACACCCCGGCCCGTGTTCACCACTGAACCAGACGCCGGCGACCGATCACGACAGAGACCAACACCATGACCGAAACCAACGAGACCAACGCAACGACGACCCCGGCCGCTGAGCCGATGGCCGACGCCCTCGTGACGCCCGCGGCGCCTGTCGAGGCCCGCCCGCTCTCCGAGCCGCAGGAGCCCAAGAACGGCTGGTGGTGGGGCACCGGACGCCGCAAGGCCGCCGTCGCCCGCGTCCGCATCAAGCCCGGCTCCGGCGAGTTCAAGATCGCCGTCTCCCGCAACAAGACGAAGACCGTCGAGGAATACTTCACCGAGGAGCGCGATCGCGGCGATTGCTACGCCCCCCTCGACGTCACCAACACCCGCGGCAAGCTGGACGTCATCGTCAACGTCTCCGGCGGCGGCTACATGGGCCAGGCCGGCGCCGTCCTGCTGGGCGTCTCCCGAGCCCTCAAGGGCTACGACCCCACGCTGGAGCAGGCCCTCCGCGACAACGGCTTCCTGACCCGCGACCCCCGCGAGGTCGAACGCAAGAAGTACGGCCAGGCCGGCGCCCGCCGTCGCTTCCAGTTCTCGAAGCGTTAATCAACACACGCTCTCGACTCGAACGCTTTTCAAACCGCTCGCCATCACGGCGGGCGGTTTTTTCATACAACAACAAGCTGTGACATCGATCAACGCATCCATCCCCATCATCGCCGCCCACGCCGACTTCGTCGTCGTGAACAAACCCCCCGGGCTTCTCTCCGTCCCAGGCCGGGGACCGGACAAGGCCGACTGCGCCTCCGCACGCGTTGCTGCGCTGTTCCCCCACGCGACCGGCCCCATCATCTGCCACCGCCTCGACATGGATACCTCGGGGCTCATCGTCTTCGCGCTCACGCCCTACGCGCAGCGGACGATCTCCATGCAGTTCGAGGCCCGCACCGTCGCCAAGCGCTACCTCGCCCTACTCGATGGCCACCTGCACGCGAGCGAGGGCACGATCGACCTCCCGGTCTTCTTCGATTACCCCAACCGCCCGCGGAAGATCATCGATGAGCGCGGCAAGCCCTCGCAGACGCTCTGGCGCACGCTCGACGAAGGAAGCGACGACGCCGGCCCCTGGACCCGCGTCGAGTTCACCCCCATCACCGGCCGCTCGCACCAGCTCCGCGTCCATGCCGCAGCGCCGCACGATCCCGGCAACCCCACTGGCGGCCTCGGCGCGCCGATCCGGGGCGATTCCCTCTACAACCCGCGCAACTCCGACGGCGACCGCCTGCACCTGCACGCCGCGCGGTTGGCCTTCGATCACCCGACGAACGGATCGCGCATCGAGTGCCACTGCCTCCCGGATTTTTAGATGAATCGGGCGCCGTGAAAATGATTGCGCGGGTGCCGTGGCAACGATTGCAAAGCAATCTTTGCCACGACCAATTCACGCACTCACACCAACTGAGCCAACTTCTCCGCGATCAACCGCGTCGCCTGCCCCCTGTGGCTCCGGGCATTCTTCTCGTCAGGCTCCAGCTCCGCGCTCGTCCGCCCGTCGGGCAGCTCCAGCAGCGGGTCATACCCAAAGCCATTGGCGCCGCGGGGCTCGGTAATGATCGTCCCTGCGAACTCGCCGCGAGATTCCGCGATGACGTTCCCGGAGGGTTCCGACACGCACATCGCGCAGACGAAGCGTGCGGCCCGCTCGCTCACGGGCGTGCCCTGGATCGCGCCGATCAGCTTCTCGTTGTTCGCGGCGTCGCGCGTCGCGCGGTCGCCCTCGACGCCGGAGTACCGCGCCGAGCGCACGCCGGGCTCGCCGCCCAGCGCATCCACTTCCAAACCGGAATCATCCGCCAGGCAGACGCGGTCGGTGAGCGCCGCGTAGTAGCACGCCTTGATCTGCGCGTTGCCGGCGAAGGTCTTCGCGGTCTCTTCAGGTTCTTCAGCGTCGCTGGCGAGCGAGCCGTCGGGGAGCGTCACATCGCGCAGCGAAACGGCGCGCACGCCGATGGATTCCAGCACGTGCGCCACTTCCACCAGTTTGTGTGGGTTGCCGGTCGCGACAACGATCTCGTCGAACGCCAGCGCCATCGCTGCTTACGCGTCCTCGACCTTGGAGATCTGCCACTCTTCGAGCTCGATGGGCGCCTGACGACCGAAGATGGTCACCAGCACGCGGACGATGCCCTTCTCAGGCAGCAGCTCGTCCACGGTGCCCTCGTACCCCTCGAAGGGGCCTTCCTTGATCGTGACCTGGTCGCCGCTCTCGAAGACCAGACGCACGACAGGCATCTCGTCCGGCTTGCGCGAGTCGAGGATCATCTTCTCGATCTCGTGCGGCGCCATCGGGGTCGGGCGGCCGGTGGGGCCGACGAAATCGCCGACGCCGGTCGTCTCCTTGATCAGGAAGAAGACGTCCTGCGGGATCCTGCCGTCGTCCTCGAGCTTCATCTCGACGAAGACATAGCCAGGGTAGAGCTTGGTCTCTGTGATGCGCTGCTTGCCGCCCTTGATGGTCTTCGTCTTCTCGGTGGGGACGAGGATGCGGCCGACGAGGTGCGTGAGGCCCTCGATCTGCACCTTGCGCATCAGGGTGTTGCGGACGTAGCTCTCTTTGTTCGAGGCGACACGGAGGACGAACCAGTTCATCCCAGGCTGCGTCATCGGGTCGTCTTCGGAGACGAGGTCCGTGCGCTCATCGAGGCGGCCATCGAAGGCGTCCTTGGAGATCTCCACAGGGACAGCGGGCGCGCCGGCCATCGGCTTGCTCTCGGCGGTCGCCTGCTCGGCGGCGCTCTCGTCGGGAGTCGGGTTCGTGTTGGCTTGGTTCTCTTCGGACATCATGGTTGGCTCGATCATTGGTTGATGGCGCTCGGTGGAGCGCTCGGTGCGCGCTGGTGCGCGGTGATGTGTGAGGCTCAGGATGCCGTCCGCTCGGACCAGCCGGAGGCGGCCGCTCAGGTCTGCAGCACGTCGATGAGCCGGAAGAACCACGCGAAGACGAGGTCGGTGATGAAGAGGATCAGCGCGATGATCACGCTGATCGCAACGACCACCCACGTCTGGCCCAGGATCATCTTCCTGGTGGACCAGTTCACCTTGCGCATCTCGCCCTCGGTGGCGATCAGGAACTCGCTGGACTTGCGGTTCACGCCGACCAGCCAGTAGACGAGGATCGCCGTGAGGATCGCGACGATGCCGGCGCAGACCGCCTGGAGGTAGATGACCTCGTAATCGACCCTGATCGTCTTGGTCTGGTCCCAGACCCACGCCGCAGCAGCGAGGCCGAGCGTGCCGCCGCCGATGGCGGACATCACGCGGGTCCAGTACCCCTGCCCTGACTTGTAAAGACCGAAGGCCATGCCGTCGCACTCCTGAAATGAACCGTTCGAAGCGTTCCCGATCCCACCACCGGGATCGCGCTCGGGATTGGTCCTGAAGCCGGCCCGGTGAGGACCGGCGCAACACGCCGGGAAGGACTCGAACCCTCAACCTGCGGATTTGGAATCCGCTGCTCTACCAATTGAGCTACCGGCGTTCCGCAAACAACGCAGCGCCGCTGGCCCGGTGAGGGGGTCCCGCAGCGCCGCGCGGATTACTTCCGCTTGATCTTGTGCAGC
>CAYGNN010000100.1:0-1220 GCA_964351165.1 uncultured Phycisphaeraceae bacterium | reverse complement strand
TGCCGGCGGAGCCTCGGGCTGTACTTCATCAGCCCTTCCTTCAGCTTCTCCGACAGACCGCCCTTGACGCGGACCTGCGTCCTGTAGTTCAGGTCGCTCGTCTCGCTGCACTGCAGCCAGACGTATTCGCGTGCTTCAGCTTTCTTCTTCGCCATCGGTCGATCCGTTCTGTTCAATCAAGCCGAAGGGTCCGGTCCCGTGACCGGACCCTCCAGGGTATTCACTCGCTTGCTGCACTGACAGTTGTCACCGGCGCCAGGCCGGCGACAGGACTACTCGAGGATCTCGGTCACAACGCCGGAACCGACGGTGCGGCCACCCTCGCGGACCGCGAAACGCAGGCCCTCTTCCATCGCGATCGGCTTGTCGCCGAGGTCGCACTCCATCTGGATGTTGTCGCCGGGCATGCACATCTCGGCGCCGCCGAGGAGGCTGATGCCGCCGGTCACGTCCGTCGTACGGAAGTAGAACTGGGGCTTGTAGCCGTTGAAGAACGGCGTGTGGCGACCACCCTCTTCCTTGGTGAGGACGTAGACCTCACCCTTGAACTTGGTGTGGGGCTTGATGGAGCCGGGCTTGCAGAGGACCTGACCACGCTCGATCTGGTCCTTCTCAACACCGCGGAGCAGGGCGCCAACGTTGTCGCCGGCCATGCCCGAGTCCAGGGTCTTGTTGAACATCTCGACACCGGTGATGGTCGTCTTGGAGTTCTCCTTGTGGAGACCAACGATCTCGACCTCGTCGCCGACGTTGCAGACGCCACGCTCGATACGGCCGGTCGCGACCGTACCACGACCCTTGATCGAGAAGACATCCTCGATCGCGAGCAGGAAGGGCTTGTCCGCCTCACGCTCGGGCTCGGGGATGTAGCTGTCGATGGCGTCGAACAGCTCGTCGATGCCCTTGTTGGCCTCGTCGCTGTGCGGGTCTTCCATCGCGGCCTTCGCCTGGCCCTTGATGACCGGGAGGTCGTCGCCGGGTAAGTCGTACTTCGACAGAAGCTCGCGGATTTCCATCTCGACGAGTTCGAGGAGCTCAGGATCGTCAACAAGGTCGACCTTGTTCATGAATACGACGATGTGGGGCACGTTCACCTGGCGGGCGAGCAGGATGTGCTCGCGCGTCTGGGGCATCGGGCCGTCCGCCGCCGAGACGACGAGGATCGCGCCGTCCATCTGGGCGGCGCCGGTGATCATGTTCTTGACGAAGTCGGCGTGGCC
>CAYGNN010000099.1:4274-10241 GCA_964351165.1 uncultured Phycisphaeraceae bacterium | reverse complement strand
ACCAGAACACCGCGATCATCATCGTGGTCGTCATGGTCGTGAGCGTGCTGGTCTATTTCATCTCCTTCATCCTCATGCTCGCCAAGCACGAGGGCTGCTTCGCCGAAATCAGCGGCGTCGCCGCGACCACCTGGTCGCTCCGCCAGACCCTGACCCTCGCCTACGAACGCAACGCCATCGAGAAGCTCTTCCTTGGTTCCGGCTTCCCCCACGAGAAGCCAGGCGCCCTCATCGAGCGCATCTACACCCTCAACAGCGGCCCAGGCGCCGCGGCGCTCCCCACGATCCCCCGCCGCCTCATCCAGGGCATCGTCGAACGCGACGCCTTCGGCCTCGTCGGGATCGAGCACTTCAGCGCCTCCAACGCGCACCCACGCGAGATCGAAGCGCCCAAGCCGATCATCACCGACGCCGCCCGCCGGAGCCTCCGCACCCCCTCGTCCTCCAACTGACGAGCCCGCAGCAACCGCCCCGGTCATGCCCAGCCCCGAACCGAGCCCCCCGCTCGTCTTCACCCGCGACGCCATCCGCGAGGTGGATCGCCGCTGCATCCACGACTTCGGCATCCCAGGCATCGTCCTCATGGAAAACGCCGCCAGCGCCCTCGCCAACCGCGCGCTGGCGATGATCGAATCGCACAACTGCGACAGCGCCATCATCGCCGCAGGCCCAGGCAACAACGGCGGTGACGGCTTCGCCCTCGCGAGAAAACTCAGCAACGCCGGGATCAACATCACAATCCTCCAATGCGCCGACCCCGAACGCATCGCAGGCGATGCGCGCACCAACCGCGACATCGCAGCAGCGATGCGCATCCCGATCCAGCCATTCGATCCCAGCGCAAAGCCAGACAACGCGCTCATCATCGATGCGCTCCTGGGAACAGGCATCACCAGCGCCCCACGAGGCGACATCGCAACAGCCATCGACTGGATCAACAACGCCGGCCGCCCAGTCCTCGCCGTGGACATCCCCAGCGGCATGGACTGCGACACCGGCGAACCGTTGGGGCCAACCATCACCGCGCACGAAACCGTGACATTCGTCGGCTGGAAACAGGGCTTCACCAACCCAGGCTCGCGCCGCTACACCGGCGCGATCACTGTGGGCGACATCGGCGCGCCATCAGAACTCACCAAGTCACTCGCCCGTGTCACGACGTAGCTCCGCTACGTCGTGCTCTCGAACCCGATCACGATCAAGCCAGCTCCGCCGGAGGCCGCGAATACACCGGGTGCGTCCCAGGGTTCAGCAGCGCACCGCGATCCTTCACCAGCATCGTGTACAGCAGAGGGATCACCACCAGCGTCAGCGCCGTCGCGAACGAATACCCGAAGATGATCGAGAACGTCAGCGGCTGCCAGAACTCACCGCCACCCGAGACGTTCAGCGCCAGGGGCATCAACCCACCCACCGTCGTCACCGTCGTCAGGAAGACCGGCCGCAGCCGCAACTGCCCCGCCAGCACGCACGCGCGCTGCTTCTCCACGCCGACACGGCGCAGCTGATTGATAAAGCTCACCAGCACGATCCCGTCGTTGACCACGATCCCAGCCAGCGCAACAACACCGATCATCGCCGCCACCGAGAAGTCCAGCCCCAGCAGCGCCAGGCCGAACCCCACACCGATCAAACTCAAAGGCACCGCCGCCAGCACGATCAGTGGCTGCACGAAACTGTTGAACTGCACGATCAGGATCAGCGACATCAGCGCCGTCGCCAGCATCATCGCCAGCGACAGGTCCGCCACCGCGTCGTCGCGGACCTCGTTCTCACCGCCGAACTCGACAACGATCTCCCGGTCCCGGAAGATCTCCGTCTTGGGTTTCTCCATCCCCGCCTTGAACTTATCAATCGCACCAGCGAACCCCTCGCGCACCGGCGCCTCGTTCACCGAGACCCCCAGCTGCGCCTCCAGCTCCTGCTTCACGTCATCCGCGAGCGTCCCGTCCTCGAGCGTCGCGCTGATCGCGATCATCCGCTTCCGGTCGTACCGCTTGATCTGGTTGGGCTCCACCACCCGCCGGACGTCCGCCACCTGATCCAGACTCACCACGCGCCCAGTCGCAGTCCGCACAGGCAGGTCCCGCAGGTCGCTCAGCGTCCGCCGGTTGTCCGCGCTCGAGCGCACGCGGATGTCGAACTCCTCGTCCCCGCCAAAGTCGACGTCCGTCACCTCGACGCCGCGCAGCGCCGATGACAGCGCCTGCGCGATATCGATCGTCGTCACGCCGAAGAACCCCGCCACCTCCCGGATCGGCGTCGCCCGGTACTGCGGCCGCAGCTTGTGCGACGAGTTCACATCCACAGCGCCAGGGATCGACTCCACGATCGCCATGATCTCGTTCGCGCGCTCGTTCAGACGCTCGATCGAGATGCTGTCATCACCCATCACGCGCACGTACACGTCCGACCCTGTGGGCGGCCCCTCCGTCGGCGCTTTCAGCTCCACCCGAACGCCAGGCAGGTCCGGGAGCTCCGCCCGGATCGCCTCGATGATCTCGTTGACCTTCCGCTCGCGGTCCTGCTCGAGCACCAGCTCGCAGAAGATCCGCGCATACTCAGGCCCCGTTTCCCACGACGCCTCCAGCCGTGTCGAGAGCGCGCTCGTCTCCCCGATCGTCGTTGTCGGCCGCACCGGAGGCCCGCCGGCGACCGGCCGGTGCCATTCCTCCGGCCGGATCGCGCGCAGGATCGCGTCCTCCACCTGCGCCGCGGCGTGCACCGCCCCCGTCTCCATGTCCGTCCCCATCGGCGTCTCGACATACGCCTCGATCTGCGCGATGTCCCCCTCCGGGAAAAACGAGAACCCCAGCGCGCCGGTCCACCCAAGCACCGCAGGCGTCGTCGCCGCGACCAGCGTCATCGCGATCACCAGCTTCCGATGCTCCATCGATCGCCGGATGATCCGCCCATACCAGCGGGAGAACCGCGTCGTCTCCGCCATCTTCGCGATCGCGCCAGGATCGATCTCACCAGTCGCGCTCGCGTGCCCCCCCTCGACCGCCTTCTTCAGCTGCTTCTTCGAGGGCTTGAGCACATACACCGAAAGCGCAGGCAGCAGGAAGTGATCCACCAGCAGGCTCGCGGTCAGCGCGAAGATCACCACCGTCGGCATCGTCCCCATGAAGTCGCCCATCACGCCCCGCACGACGTACATCGGCGCGAACGCCGCCACCGTCGTCAGGTCCGCTGTCAGCACCGCAGGCCCGACCTCCCGGATGCCCAGCTTCGCCGCATCAACCGGCGACTGCCCCATCTCCCGGTGCCGGAAGATGTTCTCCCCCACGATCAGCGCGCCATCGACCACCATCCCGATCACCAGGATCAGCGAGAACAGCGACATGTTGTTGATCGCCAGATCCTCAAAGAACGTCCGCTTCGCGATCAGCATCAGCGCCGACGCCAGGATCAACGAGAAAGGGATCGCGATCGAGATCAGCAGCGCGTTCCGCCACCCCATGAAGATCGTCAGCACGATCACCACCAGCGCCATCCCGAAGACCGCGCTCGACCCCAGCTGATCGAACATGATCCGGATCTCGCGCCCCTGCGACCGGTTCGTCCCGATCAGCATCCCCGATCCGCTCTCGCCGTCGGCGCTCATCCCGCGCTCCGCAGCGAACCCAGCCACCAGCGCCTCCACCTCATCAGACAGCGCGAGGACGTTGATGTCCTTCATCCCCATCGCCTGCAGCACCACCGCGTCCTGCTGCCCGTACCGCGCGATGCTCGTCTGCGGCTCATACCCAAACTCGACATCCGCAACATCGCCCAGCCGGATGATCCGCCCCTCCCGCTCCTGCAAAGGAAGCCCGCGCACCTCGTCCAGATCCGCGAACCGGCCGTCGAACCGCACACGGCGTTCCACACCGGTCCGCTCCAGCTCGCCTGTCGGCAGATCGATGTTCCCCCGCTGCAGCGCGTTGATCACGTACGCGCTCGTCAGCCGCTGCTCCGCGATCCGTTCCGGATCCAGCAGCACCGACACCTCCCGCTCGCGCCGGCCGAACTCCTGCACCACCCGGATCCCGTCCAGCTCCTCGATCCGGTCCTTCAGCTCATCCGCAAGCGTGAACCGCTCCCCCACCTCGCCGCCCGCGAGGAACACCTGCACCACAGGCCACCCCTCGAAATCGATCTCCGAAAGGATCGGCCCAGGGTCCGTCTGCGCCCGCTCAGGGAACTCCCCCTTGATCCGGTTGATAAGCTCCTGCACATCCTGCTTCGCATCGCGGATGTCGACGCCGTCCTGGAAGAAGAACTGCACCAGCCCCGCGCCGTACAGCGCCTGCGACTGCAACCCGCCGCTCTCGTCCAGGTCGTCCAGCTCGCCCGAGGCCTCCTCCTCGATGCGCCGGACAATCTGCGTGTCGTTCGTCAGAGGCTGCGCGCCGGGGTTCGCCACAGCCGCGATCACGATCGGCAGCTTGATCCGGGGCGTCCGCTCCTTGGGCAGCGACTGCACACCCAGCAGACCGAACAGCACCGACGCGATCGCGATCACCAGCACGATCCGCGGATGCTCGACCGATTTCTCGCTGATCTTCACCGCTGCTCCGCCTTCCCTGCGCCCGATCCACAACCAACCCGAACCGCCTTACCCCTTCGCACCCGGCGTCCGCCCGGATGCAGGATCAGAACATCATGGCTGCAACCGCGTCGCGCTCCACGCGCCACAATCGAACCCATCGGCCGTCGCTGTCAGCTCCCGCGACCACCGCGCCCGATCATGCACCCGAGACTGCTGCCCGACCCACAACTCCACGTGCTCCGCCCAGACCCGGAACCCACCCCAGTTGTCAGGCCGGGGCACCTCCGCGTCGGGATCATCGATCGCCACCCCCAATTTGAGCATCGTCTGTGTCACCCGCGCCATGAGCGCCGCCCTCGACTCGATGGGCCTCGACTGCGCGCTCGACCACGCCCCGATCCTGCTCGCCACCGACCGCGTCGCGAAGTACCGATCGCTCTCTTCCGGAGGGCACTGCACCGCCCGCCCCTCGATCCGGACCTGCCGATCCCAGTCGTCCCAGTGCAGCAGCAGCGCGACCCTGGGATTCTGCGCGATCTCCTGCGCCTTCCGCCCCTCCAGGTTCGTATAGAAGATCGCGTACCCAGGATCAGGGACCAGCTCCTTGCACAGCACCGCCCGCAGCGAGGGCTGCCCATCCGCGCCCACCGTCGCGATGTACACCGCGTTGGGGTTGGGCTGGATCCGATCCCCCATCGCCTTGTCCAGCCAGGCCTTCGCCATCGGCATCGGATCCGCCGGTAGCTCGTCAGGCAGCCGCTCAGCAAGCGGGAAAGGGTCGCTCGATCGTGAGGTAGAATCAGGCATCAGGGCCATCCTAGCCGCCCACCGGTGTGCAATCGCCGGAGGAAACCTGTCGCTTTGTGCCCCAGCCGGATCCCCCAGCCGGACTACGGTACGGTGTCCAGACAGAATCGAGGAAGAAGCCCTTGTCAGACGGAATGAACGAACAAAGCGACCGCAAGCAGAACCGCAACGGCATGCGCAGCCGCCCCGATTCAGGCGCCGCCGTCGCCAAGCTCCTCGACGCCCTACCCCCCAACTCTCCAGAGGCCGAGATGTCCCTCCTGGGCGCCCTCATCCTCGACCCCAAGGTCGTCGCCGAGGTCATCCAGATCATCCGCACAGGCGATGTCTTCTACACCGCCGCGCACGCCGCGATCTACGACGCCATCGTCACCAACTACGACTTCCACCAGTCGGGCGACATCGTCCAGCTCGCCGAATCCCTCAAGCAGACCGGCGCGCTCGACGCCGTCGGAGGCGCCAACTACCTCATCCGCCTGGGCGAGTCCGTCCCCTCCACCGCCGCCGCCCCCCACTACGCGCGCATCGTCTCCGAGAACGCACGCCTGCGCAAGCTCATCGACGCCGCAGGCCAGATGCTCTACGACGCCCACCACTCAGGCGACTTCGGCCCCGACGGCGCCCGC
>CAYGNN010000099.1:0-4264 GCA_964351165.1 uncultured Phycisphaeraceae bacterium | reverse complement strand
TAAGGCCGAGCGACTCATCTTCGAGATCGCAGAGCAATCCCAGACCAACGACGCCGAGCACCTCAAGGAACTCCTCCACCGCGTCCTCGAAGTCATGGAAGCCTCCGATGGCCGCACCATCACAGGCCTCACCACCGGCTACCCCGACCTCGACGAAAAAACATCAGGCCTCCAGGCCGGCGAGCTCGTCATCGTCGCCGCCCGCCCCTCCATGGGTAAAACCGCCTTCTCGCTGAACCTCGCCGAGCAGATCGCGATGAGCGGCGACCACGGCAACCGCGCACCGGTCGCCTTCTTCAGCCTGGAGATGTCACGCGAAGCAGTCGCCAACCGCATCATGTGCGCCCGATCAGGCGTCGACTCCCAGCTCGTCCGCACCAACCGCCTCAACGAAGAGCACTACCGCAAAATCATCCAGGCCTGCGGCGACCTCTCCGACGCCCCCCTCTACATCGACGACACCCCCTCGATGACCATCCTCGCGCTCCGCGCGCGCGCCAGGCGCCTCGCCTCCCAGCACGGCATCAAGTGCATCATGATCGACTACCTCCAGCTCCTCACCTCCCCAGGCTCCGCCCGCGAGTCCCGGCAGGTCGAGGTCAGCAGCATCAGCCGAGGGATCAAGGCGCTCGCACGCGAACTCAACGTTCCCGTCGTCTGCCTCGCGCAGCTCAACCGTGGATCGGAACAGCGCGAAGGCCACAAGCCGCGTATGAGCGACCTCCGCGAATCAGGCTCGATCGAGCAGGACGCCGACGTCATCGCCCTCCTCCACCGCGAGGAGTACTACCACCAGGCCGACCCCGAATGGGCCGAAGAAAACCCCGACCGCGTGGGGATGGCCGAACTCATCATCGCCAAGCAACGCAACGGCCCAACAGGAACCGTGAACTTAGTCTGGGACGCAAAGACAACACGCTTCAAGCCCCACGCCGGCTATGGGTACGCAGCCAGCAGCGCCACCTACGAACCCAAGCCCCAGCAGACACAGCAGCAGCCCTACGACCCAGCCCCCGCCGCCGTCGGATCATCGTTCTCCAGACCCGACGCCCCCTTCGACCCCACCAGCGCCCCAAGATCCGCCCCCGACGAACGCCGAGACTGGGACGACGAAGACATCAGCGACCTGCCGATCTGAGGCGCCGCCGAACCGTGCCACGACCTAGCTCCGCTAGGCCGTGCGGGTGCCGTGGTAACAATCGCGCTAGCGATTTTTACCACGACGAATACCCCAACCCCGACGCCGTGGTATCGACCAAAGGTCGATGCCGCGACAAACCACCAGAAGACTCAATTCAATAAAGAATCTCCCCCTCCGAGTGATTCCCAAGCGCCTCCTCCGTCGCGCTCGAACCAGTAAACTCGCTCCCCCCCGGGTACCACCGCGTCGCATCCGTATTCGCCTCCGCCCGAGTCAGCGACTGCGCCGACCCATCAAAGAACATCACATTGATGCTCCCGCCGTGCCGGTACGACATCTTCCAGTTGTCATCATGCACCGCCTGCGGCGTCTCCCCCGCCAGCTGCGGCGAGTTCGGCTTGCTCCCGTACGCCGTTGACGCCGCGTAGATGGGGCCGGAACTCGTAAACGACCCGAAAAACTCAGGCGTCGCGTTCACATCAAAGTCCAGCACCCCCGACCGCGTCAGGTACCGCGTCCCGTCCGCCACCCACACCTTACTCGATGGGTTCCCGATCCGGTCCATCATCGGGATGTACCGCGCCGGAGGAACCGCAGGCCCCCGCCACCGGTACGTCATGTACTGCGTCGCCCGCCAGCCAGGCCCGCGCAGGTGAAACGCCGCAGGCGACAGGTAACTGATCTGCCGGAACCCGCCCTCCTCCTGGATCGCGCGGAAGTCCTCCTTGTCCTCCGGCGGGAAGGGCCGCTCGTACAGCTTGTCGCAAACATGATCCGCCTCAGGGCACGCCAGCCACTCAAAGATCTGCGCCGTCCGCTCCGCCCGATTCACCGACAGCCCGATCTCCTCCCCGAGGATCGGGCTGATCCAGTCGAACGTGCTGACCGGCGTTGAAGCGGACGTATCCCCATACATCAACCGCCGGTTCGCGAGCGATCCCATATAGCGGAGACCGGTCCGGTTCACCCCAGGCAGGTGCTGCCGGTTCGTGATGACAAACTGCGCCATCCCCTGATGCAGCGACCGCTGCGTCGTCAGGCACACCGTCTGCCGCGCCTTCGCACGCGCGCTCATCACCACCGGCGCGCTGACGCCAACCACAGCGGAAACAACGCCCACCGCCACAACCGTCTCAACCAAAGTCACGCCACGCCGGAACACACGCGCCATCAGCAGCCACCCCAGAACCCAGGTCATCTCGACCCGAGCCGAAGCGCCGCCCTGCGCCGGTGCGATCATCCGTGCGACCGCCACCCTAACTTGGCGCCAACTCCAACCGATCCACCCCCAGCCCGCTCCACCACCAATCCACGATCTACTCAGTCGACCCCCGCCTCAATCTTCTCTACAGCCCCCAACTCCAGATCAATCCCCGGGAACTCCCCAAACAACCCGCCCCCATCGCGCACCCTCGCAGGCAGCTCGATCCCAGCCTCCCGCAGCGCCGCAGCCATCGCCGAGTTGCTGTTCGTCCCAATCAACACATACGGCGTCGCCCAAACCCGGTCCGCGTGCAGCCCCCGCACCGCATCCACCGGCACCCGCCATTCCCCCTCTGCCCGCTCCTTCGGATCCGCAACCAGCGCCCGCAGCCGAACCCCCCGCGTCATCGAAGACACCCGCGGCGCCAGCAACACCCCATCCGCATCCCGCCGCGGCACATAGTCCGAACGCATCACCTCGCTCGTGAACTCCACCGCCCCGTCGAGCTCGTCGTACCCCTCCGGGCAATCCACCAGCAGCACCAGATGCCGCCCCCGCCCCGCGACCACCCAGCTCCGCAACTCGCAGTCGCACTCCACAACAGGCGCAACCGGCTCAACAACAACCGCCTCCTCCGCCGGAACCTCCGCGCACCCGCCCAACCCGAAGGACGCGCAACCACACCCCAACACCACCAATCCAAGCCGAATCCCGGCGTATAATGTCCGCATTGGCTGCCCCATGCAGCCCAACCTACACCAAACCAACACCCAAAGCCGCCCCCGAAAGGAACACGCCACCAATGCTCATGACCTCCAAACCCATGTTCGACCTCGCCTACGACGGAGGCTTCGGCATCGGCGGCTTCAACGTCAACAACATGGAGATGACTCAGGCCATCATCGAGGCCTGCGCCGAATCCAAGTCACCCGTCATCCTCCAGATCTCCAAGGGCGCCCGCGCCTACGCCAACATCCGCTTCCTCAAGCACATCATCGACGCCTGCGTCGAGGAATACCCCGACGTCCCCATCTGCATCCACTGCGACCACGGCGACACCATGCCCCTCATGCAGGAGTGCATCGACGACGGCTACACCTCCGTCATGATGGACGGCTCACACCACCCCTACGACGAGAACGTCGCCATCACCAAGGCCGCCGTTGACCTCGCCCACGCCCACGGCGTCGTCGTCGAGGGCGAGCTCGGCAAACTCGGCGGCATCGAAGACGACGTCGTCGGCCTCGACGCCGCCGACTACGAAGCCAACATCGAGCAGTTCCTCACCGACCCCGTCCAGGCCAAGGACTTCTACGAAAAGACCGGCATCGACTCCCTCGCCGTCGCCATCGGCACCTCCCACGGCGCCTTCAAGTTCACCAAGGCCCCCAAGCTCGCCTTCGACCGCATCGAACAGATCATGGAAACCTGCCCCGGCCTCCCCCTCGTCATGCACGGCTCCTCATCCGTCCCAAGAGAAGTCGCCGACATGATCAACCAGTACGGCGGCGAGATGAAGGACTCCATGGGCGTCCCCGAAGAGCAGATCAACATGGCCGTCCAGAAGTACGGCGTCTGCAAAGTCAACGTGGACACCGACTACCGCATGATCATGACCGCCACGATCCGCAAGGTCTTCGCCGAGAAGCCCGAAGAGTTCGACCCCCGCAAATACCTGGGCCCCGCCAGAGACGAGATGCGCAAGATGTGCAAGCAGAAGCTCGATATGCTGAACTGCGTGGGCAAGGCGGACGAGGTCATCGCCCACTGGAAGAAACAGGGCGAGCCGATGCCGGGGTTTTATGAGAAGTCGAAGGCGGGGGTGTGAATCACAATCAACGACGCGCCCACGGTCTAACGATTGCCCTTGGCTCTATTGTGGGTCTTGCAAAGCATTTGGCAGTTTGCTGGCGACGGTT
>CAYGNN010000098.1:0-10250 GCA_964351165.1 uncultured Phycisphaeraceae bacterium | reverse complement strand
AACAACAGGCCGGGCCGCTCCGAAGAGCCGCCCGGCCTGATTGAATTCAGCCTATTCGACGGTTCGTTTCAAACCGTCAATTCGTGTTCGCCTTGAACAATCAGTCCTCGAACGTCGGGACGCCGGCGATGTCAACGTCGAAGCTGGCGTTCTCCAGCAGCCACTTCGAGCCGTCGAGATCCTCCTGCGTCAGGGCGCCGGGGATCGCCAGACGCGAATCCCAGTTGACGCTCGCCGCCTGCTCGAACTCGTACTTGGTCGAGTTCAGCTTCGCCACGGCGGCGGCGCTGATCTCGCGGTACGCGTTCGCAGCAGCGACCGCCTGGTTGCGGCGGGCGACGGTCGCCTGCTCGCTCAGGTACTGCTCCGCGAAGGCGCGGTCACGGTCGGCGGTGACGCCGGCGATCCTGGCCTCGAAGAGAGCAACCGCGGCGCTGTCCATCGCGTCCGCCTTCAGGACGTTCGCGTCCATCTCGGCGAGGGCGATCTGCGACGAGGCGTCGATCGACGCACGGCGGACCGAATCGGTGAAGTCGGCGCCGCTGCGGTCAAGCTCCGCCTGGGCCAGGGCACGCTCGACGTGCGCCTGGGCGGCGACCTCCTGGGCAGCGGTGACGTTGCGCAGGTGCTCAACACCAGCCATCGCGAAGCGGAAGTCCGCCTCGGAGTCGGCCTGCATCTGCGTAGCAATGATCTGCGTCTTGACGTCGAACGTGTCGGCGACCGTCGTGGCCTCCTGGAACGTCGCCTCGGCGATCTGGATGTAGCTCTCGGCGCTCTGGTCGAGACGTGTCAGCTCCGCGCGGAGCACCTGCTCCGAGGTGCGGATCTCCTGACGCATCTGGGCCACGACGGCGCGCTGGCCCTCCTCGACGGAGTCGGCTTCCGCGAAGAACTCGCGGGCCTTCGCCTCGCCGCGGAGACGCTCGGACTCCATCTGGACCCGGAGGCTCTGCAGCTCCGCCTCACCAGCGGCCTCGAAGGCGTTCGCCTGCGAGAGCAGCTGCGACGAGCTGGCGATGGCCTTCTCGCGGATCGACTTGGCCTTGGCGCGGAACGCGGTGGCCTGCGAGAAGGCGTCCTTGCGGATCGCTTCCGCTTCCGAGAGGCCGCGCTCGTACTGCGCCTCACCGATCGCGAGCATCGCCTGCGCTTCGGCGCTCATCTGGTCCGCCTTGGCGATGGACTTGGTCTCCATCGCGTCGGCCTCGGCCAGGAAGCGGTCGTGCATCGCCTGCTTCTGCGTCCACCAGGCGACGAGGTTCTTGGTGTCATGCTCGAAGGACGCCTCGCAGGCGGCCTCCATCGCGTCGGCCTTGGCGCCGACCATCACCGACTTCGCCAGCGTGGTCTTGAAGCTCGCCAGGTACTCCGGCTCGAAGGTCGCGGGGACCTCGCCCGGCTCGGCCGAACCGAGCCTGAAGTCCTCGAAGCTCGACATGGGGTTCTTGGGATCGACAAAGTCGGGGAGCGAGACGCTGCCGCTGGCGAGCTGCTTGGCGATCTGCGCCGAGACCTCCGCCTTCAGGCGGGTCGCGTCAGCCTCGGCCTGCGCCTTGGCGGCCTCGAACTGCTTGTTGGCCAGCTCGTCCTGGTGCAGCGCTTCCTCGAAACGGGCCCCAGCAACAGCCTGCGCCTCGGCGGCGACGAACTGCGCCGCGGCCTCAAGCTCCAGCGAAGCGGCGAAGGCGCGGAGCATCTCGACCTCGGCCATCGAGCTGGCGTGGACGGTGTCGATCTCCTGCTTGTTCTTCTCGAAGTCCGCCTGGGCAACGCTCAGGAACTTGCCGGCGTCGCTCCGGCGGCGCGTCAGCTCCGCCTCGACCTCCGAGAGCATCGACTCGGCGTGCGACTGGTGCGACTCGGCCTCCGCCTTGGCCTTGCTGAAGGCCTGCTCGGAATCCTCGATCGTCATCTGGTACATCGCCTCGTGATCGGTGTTCTCGATCTCCACGGCGCGGGCGAGCAGCTCGTCAGCGTCAGCGAAGGCCTGGCTCTTGAGCGTGCTGGCCTGCTCACGCAGCGAGGCGACGTTCGTCGAGTTCATCGAGCGGGTCGTCGAGAGCCGCTCGGAGAACTCCGCCAAGCGGGCGTCGGTCTGCGACTCGATCGTCTCGCCGGCGATCCGCAGGGCCTTGGCCTTGCTCGAAGCGCGGGCCTCGGTCATGTCGGCGATCTTGGTCATCTCACCGATCGTCGCCCAGCCGCTGTCGGCGACCGCGACGCGCTCGGCGAGCATCCGCTGGTGCTGCGCCTGCGACTGATCAAACTCGGTCGTCGCGCTCGAACGCAGGTTCTCGAACTGCGCCTGACGCTCCTGCACGGTCGTGCGGAGGACAGCGTCGTTGTAGCGGGCCTCGTCCTCGATGGCGCGCTCCTGCGACATCGTGTAGACGTCCATCTCCGAGAGCTTCGCGTCGAAGCTGTCCTGCAGGAACTGGGCGTCGGCGAAGCCGATCGTCTCGCGGACATTCGCACGCTCGAGCTGCGCGTCGGCGTATGCGAGCTTCTCCGAGCGGGAGGCGAACTCGCTGATGCGGCTGGCCTCGATCTGGGCGCGACGCGATTCCATCTCGTGGATCGCGGACGACGCCTCGCTCACCCACACGTTGGGCAGCTGCACCTCGTTGGCGCGCTGCTGGAACCACTGCGAGTCGAAGTGACCCTTGGTGGCGTTGGGATCAACGGTCGCGTTGGACATCGCGGCCAGGTTGCTGTTCTGGTACGAGCTCGCGTTCGTGTTCCAGCCGTACTTCGAGCCGCTCGACGAGCAGCCGACGCCTGCCGCGAGAGCCGCGACAAGGCCTGTGATGAAGATCGGGCGACGGGAAAGAACGCTGCTGTTGGTGCTGCTGTTCGTCATAGGGCACTCCTCGATTCCGAGCGATCGGCTCGAGGCCGCGCTCCGTGCGTTGCGTGGATGGCTGAATCCATTCGGTCAATCACCGGCCCACCGACCGGCGCTCCCGGAATCGACGCTCGCCGACCAACCCTGAATGACGGAACACAACTCCCAGCGAACACGATGGTTGTCGGGCCTGCACCCTCCGCCTTTCCCTCGCACGCGTCCGAACCGGCGCAGACGGAATCACGAGCCCTACCAGACCCTCCACCGCACCGGATCACGTCCGATCACCAGCCCTGTGCAGCAGCCCCAACTGCCCCTGCCTGTGGTTCGCCGCGACTCGGCGCAAGGCATAGACTCACCACCTTCGAGCGACGCCGCCAGACCCTCCGGTCGGCGCCGCTCCAGCACCGAATCCGACCGATCCCCGCCCGCAGTGGGCGAATCAGGAGCCTGTCAATGGCAAGCCGGCGGCCCTTCGTGGGCGGCAACTGGAAGATGAACACCACCGCCAGCGAGGCCGACGCCCTTGCCGCAGCGGTCGTTGCATCCGCCGCAAACGCTTGCCAGGTCGCGATCTACCCCCCCTTCGTCTACCTCGACCGCGTCGCCAGCGCCTGGCGGACTGCCGCCTCGACCGCGCTCGTCGGCGCTCAGGACCTCGACCACCGCGACAACGGCGCCCTCACCGGCCAGGTCTCCGCGGCCATGCTCAAGGACCTCGGCATCGCCTCCGTGCTGACAGGCCACTCCGAACGCCGCCACGTCATCGGGGAATCCGACGAACTCGTGGGGCGGAAGACCGCCAGAGCGCTCGACGAGGGCCTCGTCACCCTCCTGTGCATCGGCGAGACCCTCGAGCAGCGCGAAGCAGGCGAGACCGACGCCGTCAACGAACGCCAGCTCCGCGCCGGTCTCGCCAGCGCGAACCCGAACAAACTCGGCAACCTCGTCATCGCGTACGAGCCAGTCTGGGCCATCGGCACCGGCAGGACCGCCTCCCCTGAGGACGCCCAGAACGCCCACGCCGCCATCCGCGCCGTGCTCGCCCGCATCACCGACGACGCGACCGCCGAGGCCACCAGGATCCTTTATGGTGGCTCGGTGAAGCCCAGCAACGCCGCCGAGCTCTTCGCCTGCCCCGACATCGATGGCGGCCTCATCGGGGGCGCGTCCCTCGACGCCGACGCCTTCGCCGCAATCATCAGCGCCGCAGCAGCGAGCGCCGACTGCCAGAACACCGAATCAACGACCAGTTGCAACGCCAACTGACGGAGCCAGTACCCATGACCCTCGATCTCATCTCCACCGCCCCTGCAGTCTCCATCCAGCTCCCCCAGTGGGCCGTGGCGCTGCTCGTTGTCGGTTTCCTCTTCATCTCCATCGTGATGATCCTGATCGTCCTGATCCAACGCCCCCAGGGCGGCGGCCTCTCCGGCGCCTTCGGCGCAGGCGGCGGCAGCGGCGCTGGCCAGACCGCCTTCGGCGCCAGGACCGGCGACGCCCTGACGATCTCCACCATCACGATCTTCGTCCTCTACCTCCTCGCGGCCATCTTCCTCAACTACACCATCGCGCCACCCACCGCGGATGACCCCTCCGCCATCCCCGCAGCGCAAATGGAAGGCGAAGCCGACGACTCGACCACCTTCACCGAGCCGGAGCCAGCTGCCCCTGCGCCGACCGAGACAGAAGACATTGACGCCAACGCCCCGGTCGGTCCGATGCCCGAGATCCCTGCGGATTCCGGCGATGCGCCTGCTGACGACGCCGCGACCGACGAACCCTTCGACGGCTGATCCCCCACTCAGGAGCGATCAGCATGATCCGAAGCATGACCGGATTCGGCGACGCCTCTTCGCACGTCGATGGCGCCAACTACTTCCTCGAAGTCCGCAGCCTCAACAACAAGTACTTCAAGGCGTCCATCCGCCTCCCAGACGACCTGCAGGGATTGGAAGCGCCCCTCGAAGCGATCCTCCGCCGCAAACTCGCGCGAGGCGCCATCACGATCACGGCGCGCTGCTCCGACACTTCCGAAACGGCCGCCTACGAGATCAACCACCAGGCGCTCTCCAGCTACATCACCCAGCTCAGCAACGTGAAGCAGCTCGGCTCAGGCGAAGCGACATTCGACGCCGGCGCGCTCCTCAACCTGCCTGGCGTGCTGCAAGCCCCGACCGATAACGAGGCGGCGCACGACCGGGCGAGACACGCACTGAGCGACCTGCTCGACCGCGCGCTCGTGGACCTCATCGAGATGCGCAAGACCGAGGGCGAGGCCCTCGCCGCAGACCTGATGAAGCACCACGCCGTCATCGTCGAGCGGCTGGAGATCATCAAGCAGCGCTCCCCGGAG
This sequence comes from uncultured Phycisphaeraceae bacterium, assembly GCA_964351165.1. Classification (GTDB taxonomy): domain Bacteria; phylum Planctomycetota; class Phycisphaerae; order Phycisphaerales; family UBA1924; genus JACKHE01. Next base: position 5,046 of record CAYGNN010000098.1, on the reverse strand, counting down.
GTCGTCGAGGAGTACCACCAGCGCCTCCGCACGAGGGTGGAGAAGATGCTCGAGAGCGTCGGCGCCTCCGTCGAACCAGGCGATCTGATCCGCGAAGTGGCGATTTACGCCGAAAAAAGCGACATCGCAGAGGAAATCAACCGCCTCTCAGGCCACATGGAGCAGTTCAAGCTCCTCGTGACCGGCGATTCGGACGAGCCGATGGGCCGCACGCTGGAATTCCTCGCCCAGGAGATGCTCCGCGAGGCCAACACCCTCGCCAGCAAGTCCTCCGACGCCGACCTGTCCCGGTGCGCTGTCGAGATCAAAGGCGCGATCGACCGAATCAAAGAACAGGTGCAAAACGCGGAGTGATCGCTGGTATCATGTCCGTGAGCCCTCAGCCACTCTGGAGCCCCGGACCGATGCCCCTTCCGCGACGATCCCTCAGCCGCAGCACGCTGGCCGCCCTCGCAGGCGCCGCTGTTGTCGCGCTGACCCCGCTCGCGACGGAGGCCGCAGAGATCACGCCCCCCAAGGCGGAAGCGCTCATCGAACAACTCGCAGTGGATTCCTTCGCTGATCGCGAGGTCGCCACCGAGCAGCTCGTCAACTGCGAGCTGGACATCGAGCCCCTCGTGACCGCCAGGATCCGCAGCGGCGAGCCCCTCTCCCCTGAGCAGCTGCTCCGACTGGAGACCATCCTCCGGACCAGGTTCGAGAGCTCGCCCCGCGCCGCGCTGGGCATCGGTTTCCTGCAGGGTGAAGTGGTCGACAACGTCAGGCGGGAGATCGCGGTCACCATCAGTTCCGTCGAGGCCGACTTCCCCTGCGCCGCGACCCTCAAGCCGGGCGACATCATCCGCGTCGTCGATGGCGTCGAGCTCCCACCAACCGGTGGCAACGCGCTGGTGCAGTCCGCCATCCTCTCGCACCTCCCAGGCGAAGAAGTCGAGCTCGTCATCGAGCGCGACGGCCGCCGAAGCTTCGTCCGGATCCCCCTCGCCAACTTCATCAGGCTCAGCTCGAACCCGCCACCGCCCACCCTCGTGAGCAGCGGCTGGGAACTCCGCCGCGCCAGGCTCGGCCTCGCCGGAGCCAACGAGACAGTGCAGATCCAATGCGTCGCCGATGGCGAACGCGGCGTCTTCAGCAACCTCCCGAAGCGCGCAGCGCCGGAGATCACCGCAGGCGGCTCCCCCGACAACGGCGCTGAACTCATGCACCTGCTCCGCTCGCGCGCTTCGACGGTCAAGGGCAAGAAGATCGCAGCGACCAACAACAACCGCCGCATCGCTGTCCGCCAGCCGGAACAGCGCCTTGGTGAAAAGCAGATCAGGGCCGACCGCGCCGTGCTCAAAAGGCTGAACACCGACCTCAGCCTGGCGCTGAACGAACGCGACCGCTACCAGCGCATCCTCAACCGCGACGACGTGGGGCAGATCCAGAAGCAATCCACCATCGCCGCGCTGACCCAGGTCGAGGCCCGCATCGCCGACATCAAGTCCGAGATCCGCGCGATCACGGAACTGATGAAGCAGGCTGCCGAAGACGCCAAGGACGCCGACGCGAAGGACTGATCCTCCTCGCCAAGCGCTCCCAGCCCCTCGGCCGACCCCCAAAATGTCAATCTTGCTCAGTTCGCGACGATGTTGACCATCTTGCCGGGGATGCACACCACCTTGCGCACCGTCTTCCCTGCGATCAGCCCCTGCACCGTCTCGTCCGCCATCGCCGCAGATTCCATCGCCGCAGCGTCAGCGCCAGCAGGCAGCGTGATCCGCGCCCGAACCTTGCCAAGCACCTGCACCGGGATCTCCACCTCGTCCTCGACGAGCAATGAATCATCGTGCGCCGGGAACCCTGCATAAGCGATCGAACCGCCCTCCGCTTGCGGCATCCCCAGCCGGTCCGCCAGCTCTTCCGCCGCGTGGGGCGCCAGCGGCGAGAGCATCAGCGTCATCGCCTCCGCCACCTCGCGAGGCGTCGCGTCGAGCTTCGTCACGTGATTCGTCAGCTCGATCAGCTTCGCGATCGCGGTGTTGAACCGCAGCCCCTCGAAGTCCTCGCGCACGCCGGCGATCGTCTTGTGCAGCAGCTTCCGCGTCGCGTCGTCCGGCGCCTCGTCCGTCACCGCGACCGCCCCTGTTTCCTCATCGATGATGCACCGCCACAGCCGCTGCAGGAACCTGTGCACGCCGACGATGTCGCGCGTGTTCCAGGGCTTCGACTGCTCCAGCGGGCCGAGGTACATCTCGTAGAGCCGCAGCGTGTCAGCGCCGTACACATCGCAGATGTCATCAGGCGCCACCGCGTTCTTCAGGCTCTTGCCCATCTTTCCGTACTCGGGCGAGACCCGCTCGCCCTCGAACAGCCACTGCTTGTCGTTGTCCGGCGCTTCCTCGACGCGCTCCGCATCGACGTACACCCCTCGCGCGTCCTTGTACGCGTACGCCTGGATGTACCCCTGATTGAAGAGCCGCTGGAAGGGCTCCGAGCACGACACGTGCCCCAGGTCGAAGAGGATCTTGTGCCAGAACCGAGCGTAGAGCAGGTGCAGCACCGCGTGCTCGGCCCCGCCGACGTAGAGGTCCACGCCGCCCGGCAGCCTGTTCCCATCAGCGCCGAAGGTGTTCATCCAGCGCGCCTCGACCTCCGGATCGCAGAACGCGGTCCCGTTCTCCGGATCGAGGTACCTGAGGTAGTACCAGCACGACCCCGCCCACTGCGGCATCGTGTTCAGCTCCCGCGTGTACGTCTGCACGCCGTCACCGAGGTCCAGCTCGACCGTCACCCAATCCGTCGCACGCGACAGCGGCGGCGCGGGCGTCGCGTCAGCGCTCGACGCGTTCTCGTTCACCTCCGGCGCGAAGTTCTCCATCGCAGGCAGCTCGACCGGGAGCATCGACTCCGGCAGCGCGTGCGGCGCGCCGGACGAATCGAACACGATCGGGAACGGCTCGCCCCAGTACCGCTGCCGCGAGAAGAGCCAGTCGCGCAGCTTGTACGTGATCGCGCCGCGGCCGACACCCTTGAGCTCCAGCCACTCGATCATCCGCCGCTTCGCCTCTGGGGTTTCCAGCCCATCGACCGGAGGCGAGTTCACCGCCGTGCCGTGCTCAGGGTACGCCTCGCCGCGCAGCCTGCGGTAATCCGCCTCGCGGAAGCGGCGCACGATTTCTTCCCATGAAACATCCGCAAGGTCCGCGAGCGATTCTGTCCAGACCTCCCGCACCACGCCACGCGAGGCGCCCACCGAGCCAGGCGCGTTGGTCGCCTCCGGGTGATCGACCGCAGCAGACTCGGTCCGCTGCCCGATCACGCGGTCGATCGCCTCCGCCGGTGTGCATTCGCTCGCGGTCATGATCGCGAGGTAATCGCACATCCCGTTGAACCACCCATCGGGCAGCGCCGCAGGATCCGAAACCAGCTCGACAAACTCGCGCATCCGGATCGCCACGTGCGAGTACACCACGTCCCGCATCGGGAGCCCGAACTGCTGGGCGAACTCGTAATCGCGCTCGTCGTGCGCCGGGACCGCCATGATCGCGCCGGAGCCGTACCCCATCAGCACGTAGTCCGCGATGAAGACCGGGATCCGCTCGCCGTTGACAGGGTTCACCGCGTACGCGCCGGTGAAGACGCCGGTCTTCTCTTTCGTCTCGATCTGCCGCTCGACGTCGCTGCGCGATTCCGTCTGCTTCCGGTACGCCCCCACCGCCTCGGCCGGTGTCGTAGCGCCGCCGGTCCACTTCGCGTCCACCCCATCGGGCCACGCGGCGGGAACAATCGCATCGACCAGCTCGTGCTCAGGCGCCATCACCATGTACGTCGCGCCGAAGAGCGTGTCAGGCCTCGTCGTGAAGACCTCGATCGTCTCGTTCCGATCCGCGAGCGGGAACGTCACGAAGGCGCCCTCGCTCCTGCCGATCCAGTTCCGCTGCATCAGCTTGATGGGCTCCGGCCAGTCCACGCCCTCCAGGTCATCGAGCAGCCGCTGGCAGTACGACGTGATCCGCATCATCCACTGCTTGAGCGGACGCTTGAAGACCGGGTAATTGCCGCGCTCCGACCTGCCATCGGCGGTGACTTCCTCGTTCGCCAGCACCGTCCCCAACGCCGGGCACCAGTTCACCGGCGATTCCGACAGGAACGCCAGCCGGTGATCGTCCACGATCGCCGACCGCGCCGCCTCGGGCAGATCGCCCCAAGGCTTCTGCTCCGGATTGTGCGCCTCGTGCGCGCACGGCCGCTTGCCGGACTCGAACTCGCTGATCAGCTCCGCGATCGGCCGCGACTTGGACTGCGCCTCGTCGTACCACGCGTTGTAGATCTGCAGGAAGATCCACTGCGTCCACTTGTAGAACGACACGTCCGTCGTCGCGACGCTCCGGTGATCGTCGTGGCCGAGACCAAGGCGCCGAAGCTGCCGGCGCATGTTCTCGATGTTCTGCTCCGTCGTAACGCGGGGGTGCTGCCCGGATTGGACCGCGTACTGCTCCGCAGGGAGGCCGAACGCGTCGTACCCCATCGCGTGCAGCACCTGATTCCCGGTCATGCGCGCAAAGCGCGCCGCGATATCCGTCGCGATGTAGCCCAGTGGGTGCCCCACGTGCAGCCCGATCCCGCTGGGGTAAGGGAACATGTCCAGGATGTACCGCTTGGGTGATTCCGCGAAACGCTCGAACCCAGGCTCCCCAGGGTTGGGCGTCCGGAACGTCTGCGACTGCTGCCAGCGCTCCTGCCAGCGGGATTCGATCCCACGCGCAAGATCCCCGCTGTACCGGTGCGGCGGGGCGGCGATCGTCGAAGAAGCGGCTTGGTCGTTCGTGCTGGACATGGGATTCGGTTCGATCAGGTTGGCGATCAGGTCAAGGGACAGCGGACAGCGCAACGCCTGCGAACGCAGGCGCTCAGGATCGCTACACCATATGTTCAATGCGATCGGCTGTCAGAACGAGGCAGCCCCAGTGGTGGACCAGCAACGCCCAAGCGACGCCCGATCGTCCAAGGCTCAGGCGACCGCCTCGCCCCGCTCCTTGGCAAGATCCTGCAGCCGGCGCTTCG
>CAYGNN010000097.1:0-10354 GCA_964351165.1 uncultured Phycisphaeraceae bacterium | reverse complement strand
GGAGTTCGTCCGCGCCTCGGTGAGCGTGTTCAGGAATGTCTCGGCGCTGCCATCGACGAGGATCGTGTCCACGCCTGGGGCGTTGACGATCGCCTGATTGGCGCCAACAAGCGACTGCGAGGTCAGCAGCGGCTCGAAGCCTGAGTTCCGGAGGACGTTGCCCAGCTCGTTGGCGCGGTCCGCGTCATTGGTAATGACGATGCCGTACCGGTTCGCGGCGTTGCGCACCGCACCGGCGAGGATCGGGGTCACGCGATCGGAGCCTGCGAAGGACTCGTTGGGGTTCGCGCCGCCGAGGGCGAGGTCCGCCTCCAGCTGCACCCTGCGGTCCGGGTAACGCAGGGCGTCGAGCAGGGGCTTGCGCTCGTCGAGGCCTCGCCAGAGGCCGGCGCCGCCGGCGCTCTCGCTCAGCGCCGCAATGGCGCGACGCGCCACCGGCGTGTTGAAGTTCGTGAGCGCCCGGTCGAGGACGTTCTGCATGACCCTGGGGCCAGCGGCGACCGCGTAGTAGTCCGCGTTCCTGCGGCTGTCGCCCCAGAGGGGGTTGGACCAGCCATCGGGGGATTCGATCTCACGCGAGAGGTTCGCGGCGACCCACATCTCCAGGGCGCTGTCGCTATCAGGGTTCAGCGCAAGAGCCGTCTCGGCGAGCTCCATCGTGCGCATCTCGTCGAAGACCGGCGTGCGGATGCCGGTCGCGACGAGACCGCTCTGCGGCTGGAAGGACCACATGAGCTGGTAGTCCTCCTGCGGGAACCTGGTGAGGCTCCTGGCGTTGTCCGCGTAGGCGCCTGCGAGGTCGAGGAAGAGGTCGCTGATCTCGACATCCGAAGCGGCGTCGATCCCCCACTTGTTGAGTGCCTGCCGTGCCGCGACACGGACGGTGTCCGTCTGCGCATCGCGCGCGAGCTGCGCGACGTAGGGCGAGGCGACGACAACGCCGCCAGACTCGTGGCGGATCTGACCAAGGATGATCAGCAGACGCTCCTGCGTCACGGCATCAACACCCTCGAGCGCCGTGCACAGCGGGATAACCGCGTTGGGCCCCATATCCGTCAGCAGCTGGCGGACGTGCCCCTCGAGCACCGGGTTGGGCCTGGCGATGAGGACTTCCAGAAGCTGCGGGACCGCGTACTCCTTGGCGAAGGCGATGCGCTCGCGCGCCAGCATGCGGGCGCGGGGGTTGTCATCGAGGAAACCGATATTGCGGGCGATCTCGTTGGGATCCCTGGCGCGATCGAGCCGTCCCTGGTTGAACAGGTTGTTCAGCTCAGCCGCGACATCTTCCAGCGGACCGACGACCATCGCCTTGCGGACCGCATCGTCGAAGCGCTGCGAGGCGCGGGGCGAGTCTTCCACGAGGCCCACGAACTCGATCGGGGACAGGCCCCGCTTGAGGATCGCGTTGGCGTAGGACTCCGCCAGTTCGTCGTTGCGGATCAGCACGAAGTGGATGAAGTCGTTCAGGAGCACCTCGTTGGTGAGCTCCCCGACGTCGTCCTGCTGGGCGGTTGCGGTGTTGGGCGCTGCGATGACCGCGACACCGGCGATGAGGGCGAGGCCCAACATGGATAGCGCGCGACGGGTGGGCTTGAAGGCGGACCCGGGCTGGCGATCTCGATCTGCTCTGACCACGCGAGACTCCTCGACTTCGCAGCGCCGTGCGAGGCGCCGCAGGAAACAGGTAGGACTGTGGGAAAACCGGATGACGGCATGCACCGCCGGGATATTCTGAAAACCGACCGCGCGCGGAGAATCCCGCGAAACGGCGCTGGGCGGAACTGTACGCCCGCAAGGGGCCTGCGGATCCGCCGGGGACACGCCGCACTCTACCGGGGCGCCCCCCCTGCCGCCACCGGATCGGGGTTTGGGATGCCCCGATCGCTGCCCCTGTGGACAGCCTCGCCCCTCCTGATGCGATGCCGGATCAGCGATGATCCGCCCTGCGAATCTCGATGCGTCCGGGAACCGGATCCCGCCTGAGAGGACCGAATTGCGGCCCTCGGAAGCGGATCACGTCCGCATACCGCAAAATCCGCGCTCCTCCTTCCAAGAGCGTCAAGCCGCCCAATCGGAACGCCGACACTTCCGGGGATCAGAGCCGGTCGGAGGAGATCGGCTCGATCACAGCGCGAGGTGGACGAGTCATGCGTACGGACAAAGAAGTGCTCACAACCGGTGAGGTCGCCAAGATCTGCAACGTGGCGCCCCGGACGGTCAGCAAGTGGTTCGACTCGGGGCAGCTCCAGGGCTACCGGATCCCGGGGTCCAAGGACCGCCGCATCCCGATGCCGCAGCTGATCCGGTTCATGAAAGAGCACAACATCCCCATGGACGGTCTCACGACCGGCCACACCAGGGTGTTGATCGTCGATGATGACCCTGAGGTTGTCAGCGTCCTCCGCAAGCTGCTCGGCGAGCAGTCGAACTACGAGGTGGAGACCGCCACCGACGGCTTCGAGGCCGGCATGCACTGCCAGCGCTTCAAGCCGCACGTGCTGCTGCTGGACATCCACCTGGGCGACGGCGACGGCCGCCGCGTCGCGGACCTCGTCCGCACGAGCGACGACCTGCAGATCACGCGGATCATCGCGATGAGCGGCAAGCTCACCGACGGCCAGGCCAGCCAACTCCGCAGCCAGGGCTTCGACGCCTTCCTGAAGAAGCCCTTCCAGGTGCGTCAGGTCGTCGAAGCGATCGAGAAGCTGACTTCGATCATTCACTGATTGAAGCTGGACAACTGAGAATCAATGGCGCGACCCGGCCTGGCCGGGTCGTGTTTAATTTTGGGGTGGGGTGGCAATACGGAGCAGTGCTAAAGCACCCGGCTCTGCAAAGCCACGCAATACCTCGCTCACTTCACCGTCGGCAACCAAGCCTCCAGCAAATCCAACCCCGCCTTCAGATCACGCTTGTGCGCCATCTCAGTCACCGTGTGGATGTACCGCAGGCCCACCAGCAGCGCTGCCGCTCGGCAACCAACGCCGGTTCTTTGAGCCGCGCCGCCGTCCTGGCCGCCTCTGGGGAGGATTGACCGCTGCGTGCGGATGCCCTTCTTGTCGGCGACCGATTCCAGCTCGTCCGTCAGCGTGTGGTCGGCGATCATGTAGCCGTCCATCACACCAAGCGCCACGCCCTCGCCCTGGATGGTGACTGTCTCCTCGCCTGGGACGCCTGGGGTGTCGCAGGAAAGCGTCGTATCGACGCCGATGGCGATGTCAGGCATGACTGCGAAGCTGCTCGTCAGGGCGCCGCGGAGGCCGACTTCTTCCTGCGTGGTGAAGCAGACGTTGATCTGGGCCTTGTGCCCGACGCCTGATTTCTCGATCGCGCGGATCGCCTCGATGCCAAGCCAGCAGGCGATGCGGTTGTCGAGGCACTTGCTCACCAGCTTGTCGCCCATCTCCAGGAAGGGCTCGTTGGTGACGACCATGTCGCCGATGCGGACCATCTTCTTGACCTTCGCTGCGGGGAGCCCGGTGTCGATCATGAACTCCTTGACCTCCGGGACCTTCTTCTTGTCCTCAGGGGTCGCGATGTGGATCGGCCGGCCGCCTGGGTTCATGACGCCGTGGATGTCGCCGTGGTCCTTCGTGCAGACGAGCATGCGGCGGGAGAAGAGGTTGCGGGTGTCAAAGCCACCAGCGGCGTTGACGCGGATGAAGCCCTTGTCGTCGATATGCGAGACGTAGAACCCGATCTCGTCCATGTGGCACAACAGCGCGATCCGCGTCGGGTCGTCCGCGCCGCTGGCGCTCGACCGCCTGCTGGTTGTCTTCTTCTTGGAGGCGCCCCGCCTCGCGGCCCTCGGCTCGCGGGTGCAGATGAGCGAGCCCATCCCGTCGATGACGATGTCGTCGAAAAGACCGTCGATCTCGCCCTCGATGAGTTCGCGGACGCGTTCTTCGCGTCCAGGGATGCCGGGGGTCTCGCAGAGGCGCTTCAGCAGGTCGATGTTCACAGGGGATGCTCCGTTGGGTACTTAGGTTTGGCGTGACGAGGGCTATGATCGAGGCGTCCAATCAACGAACCGCCACGCCCCGCCCACGCTGCACCACCATGACGAAAACCGACCCGCTCCGCAAACGACTGATCGAGGCCGAGGCCTCCTGGCTGCTCTATGGGCACGGCCCAACGGCGGTCGAGCTGGTCGAATCCTTCGGCGCGATCGAGCTGGAGTACGCCGCGATCCGGCGCGGCTGCGTGCTGATCGACCTCCCCCACCGCGGCACGCTCCGAATGACAGGAAGCGAGCGGCGCGACCTCATGAACAACCTCTTCACGCAGGAGCTCAAGGGCCTCAGCGCCGGGCAATCGGTGCGGACGCTCTGGCTGAACAGGAAGGGGCGCATCGACGCCGACCTGCGTGTGATCGAACTCGAAGACGAGACGTTCCTCGACGTCGATCGCAACGCCTGCGAGCGTGCGCGCGCGAGCATCGACCAATACATCATCACCGAGGACGCCGAGATCTCGGATGTCAGCGACGCCTGGCGCCGCTTCGCGCTGCATGGTCCCAAAGCTGGCGAGCTGCTCGCAGGGATCACCGGGGTGCTGTCGCTGGAGCCTGGCGAAGCGCGCGAGACGACCATCGGCAGCGTGCGCGTGATCGTGGACAGGCAGGACTCGCTGGGCGTGCCTGGGTACGAGCTGCTCGTGGACGCGATGCAGGCGGACCGCGTGGACGAGGCGATCATGAACGCACGCGAGAGCGACGAAACGCTCCGCCTGCGCCGCTGCGGCTGGCTCGCGTGCAACACGGCGCGCATCGAAGCTGGATGGCCGCTCTACCTGACCGATTTCGGCACCGACTCCATCCCCAACGAGCTGGGCGAGCTGATGGACGACCGCGTCTCATTCACCAAAGGGTGCTACCTGGGGCAGGAGGTCGTCGCGCGGATCCACGCGCAGGGCCAGCCCAAGCGGGTGCTGTGCGCGATCAGGTTCGAGCGGATCACCGAGGAGGCCGCGGATGTTGATGGGTTGAACCCTGACGCGGAGCAGGAGTCGCAGCCCCGGACCGTCCAGCCCTCGACCGGGATGGAGATCGCCACCGAACCGGAAGGTCAGGCGATCGGCGCGATCACGAGCGCGACGTGCAGCCCCATGCTGGGGGATGTGCCGATCGCGTTCGCGACGATGAAGACCGCCGAGGCGAAGCCGGGCGAGGCGGTCTACGTCAACGCCGGCGCGCACACGCTGCGCGGTGTTGTTCAGGAAACGCTGCGGTTCGTGGATTAGGAGCCGGTGCGGTCGGCCCCGTGGTCAGCGGAGGGCGCCGCACGGCGGACAGCGCCTCGGGATTCTCCGAGGAGCTTCATCGCGAGCTTCGTGCGAGGATCGACCTCGAAGGTTTCCTCACGGGGCGCCGGCTTGGTGACGCCCAGCTCCACCATCAGCTCTTCGATGAGCCAGGACTGCAACGAGACGTCTGCTGGGTACTGCTTCAGGCGGGATTCGTTGCGCATCGCGCTGAAGAGCTTGCGGACCGCGACGAGCGAACATCGCGAATCGACGTGCAGCTCCGCTGCTGCGACGAGGCCAGGCTCGTGCAGGTCGATCAGGTGCGCCCAGGCAGCGCCGTCGCCATCGACACACCCAGCTGCGAGGGCTGCGTCATCCAGGTGCAGCATCTCAGGGCGCCTGGCGAGCGCCGAGCGGCGGTGCTTGGCGTTGACGACCTGATCAACAACGCGGTCGACGTGGATCCCGAATCGACGCGTGGCGGAATCGGTCCTCGAGAGGCGGCTGAAGTACGCACGGCGGAGCGCGTTGATCTCGCGCTCGGTCCAGCGGTGCGACCAGCCTGCTTTCCTCTTCGAGTTGTGATCCAGCGCTCCGCGCATCGTGCCCCGTCCGAGTTATTGACCGCGGGGCCCCGACTCCACGAGCGTCGCCCCCGCGTCTGCTCCGCGCCAACGTACCGGCGCGCGCTCGCTCCGGTCAACCATGAAGACACGCCAATGCGAGACTCGATGGAACAACGTCCGTAACTTACACTTGCGCTTTGCCCTGTCGTTTCCGAAGCGCCAGGGTAAGCCCGAAAAAACCTTGGACACCGCCAAGTTGCCAGACATCGCCACCGATCAACACGACACACCGCGCCCGAGTGCGCATGAATCGCCGATCCTGATTGTGGATAAGTTGTGTGTCTCGTTCGGGCAGCGGCGCGGCGTTTTCGGACGCGGTTTGACCGAGAACTACGCGGTGCGGGACGTCACCTTCTCGCTGGCGCACGGCGAAACGCTGGGCCTCGTCGGCGAGTCCGGCTGCGGCAAGACCACGACCGGCCGAGCCATCCTGCGGCTCATCGAACCAACGAGCGGCCGCGTGCAATTCGAGGGCGCTGACATCGCGACGCTCGATCGCGCGCAGCGGCACGCGCTGCGCCGGCGGATGCAGATCGTCTTCCAGGATCCTGCAGGCGCGCTCAACCCTCGCATGCGCATCGGGGACATCGTCATGGAGCCGATGGTCGTGCACGGTGTCGGCGCCAATCGCAAGGACCGCCGCGCGCGCGCCGAGGCGATGCTCGACCGCTGCGGCGTCCCATCGAGCGCGATGCGGCGCAGGCCGCACGAATTCTCTGGCGGTCAGCGGCAGCGCATCGTGATCGCGCGGGCGCTGACGCTCGAGCCGAGGCTGCTGGTCTGCGATGAGCCGACGTCGGCGCTGGATGTTTCGGTGCAATCGCAGATCCTGAACCTGCTCAAAGACCTGCAGCAGGACCTGGGGCTGAGCATGCTCTTCATCAGCCACGACATGGCCGTGATCCGGCACATGTGCGACCGGATCGCTGTGATGCGTGGTGGCTCGATCGTCGAGATCGGCGAGCGGGACGCGGTGATCGATTCGCCGAGCGAGGCGTACACCAGGCAACTGCTCGACGCGGTCCCCTCGGTCGCCTGAGACTCACGCGAACCAGCGGTCGCCCCACATCGCGATGTTGTACATCGGCCACGCGAGGCGCCAGTGCTGCGTTGGATCCGCCGCGACGATCTCGATCGCAGCCTCTGTGAAGATCAGCCTCGCGAATGGCGACTGGCGGAAGGCAGGCGCCGCATCTGCGATCCAATCCTGGAAGGGCAGCGGGAAGCTCGCCTTGGGTCGGTTGATGCAGACCGAGGGGACCTTGCCCTCGCACGCCTTGCGCAGCGCGAGCTTGGTGCGCACCACTGGGGGCGCGATGACCGCAGCCCCCCCACTCCCTGCTTGCTCATCCTCGAACGTGTACTTGCAGGGCATCGGGATCGCTTCGAACGACTCTGCGACCAGCTTGTCCGCGAATGGTGTCCGGCCCTCAACCGACGCGAGCATCGAAGCACTGTCGAGGCGGCGCAGCAGGCCGGTCAGGTTCACCCTGCGGTGGAACCGCAGGTGCGCATCGAGCGTGCCCTTCCTGCCTGCCTCCGATTCACACAGGTCGAACTGCTGCTCCATGTGCTCGATCAGCGCAGTGTCGTTGTCGATCGCGGCGAAGACGCCCTCGTTGAAGAGCGCCTGCTTGGCGCTCGTCGGGATCCAGGAGTTGGCGTGCAACTGGAAGGCGCCGCCGGAGAACGGCACACCGTCTACAACGCCTCCGGCGCGCACGAACCGGGCGGCGTCGTCCATCGTCGGGCCGTAGCCGGCGAGGAGCTCATCAGCGCCTTCGCCTGAGATCGTCACGACGCAACCATCGGCGCGGAGGCGCTGCGCCACGGCGTTGATCGCGACCTCGTTCGGTGTCGAGAGGGGCATCCCCAGCTGGGCGATCATCTCTGACCAGCGTTGGGCGAATATGTCTCGCGTCAGGACCGCCTCGCTGTGGTCGGTTCCCAGATCCTGCGCGACGAGCCGCGCGGTGTGCAGGTCGTCGCCCTGGTCTTCCGAGGGAGCGCCGGCGCAGTACGTCCGCAGGCCGCTGATGTGGCTGTTGGCGATCGCGGAAGTCGCGGCGCTGTCGATCCCCCCACTGAGCAGGGCGCAGACCGGGACGTCGGACCGCAGGTGCGCCGTGACCGATGATTCCAGAGATTGCCAGACCAGGTCCGCGGCCTCATCCATCGACATCGCGTCGTCCGTGGTGACCGGACCGCTCTTCCAATGGGTGATGCGCTCGACAACTGGCGAATTCCCCTCGAAATCGATCAGCACCGCCTCGCCAGGCTGGACGGCGCGGACGCCCTCGAAGAGCGTGCGATCCCCCAGCACGCTGCGGATCGTCGAGCAGTAGGCGCTGACGGCGCGCCAGTCGGGCTGGAGCGGGACCGCAGGGTGGTTGACGATCGGCGGCGGCTCGCTGGCGAAGACGACCTCATCGGCGCCCACCCAGTAGTACAAAGGCTTCACGCCGAGCGGATCGCGCGCGAGCGTCAGCGTGTGCGCCTGCGTGTCGTAGATCGCGAAGGCGTACATGCCGCGGATCTTGTCGAAGGTCTTTGTTCCCCACTGCTGCCAGGCACGGAGCAGCGTCTCGGTGTCGCACGAGGAGCGGTATCGGACGCCGAGCGATTGCAGTTCGGAGCGGAGTTTGGCGTCGTTGTACAGCTCGCCGTTGTAAGTGATGACGAAGCGTCCGTCGGGGGTCGTCATCGGCTGAGCGCCGTTGGGGGTCGGATCGATGATCGAGAGCCTGCGGTGGGCGAGCAGCGCGTTCTCGTGGCGCCAGAGGCCCTCGCCATCAGGTCCCCGGTGCGTGAGCAGGTCGCGCAGGGCGATCGCTGCGGCGTCATCGATCGATGGCCGGTTCCCTCGCACCGAGATGTCGCCGAAGATGCCGCACATGCACTGTCGCTATCGGCGCTCTGGCGCTCCGATCTGGAACCGCCATCGGGCTGGCCTGTCCGGATCGACCGGGGCGCCACGGAAAGAGCTGCTGGCGCCATCCGCCCATTCCATGGTCCCGGCGATGCTCGCTGCGCTGTCCTCGATCGGCGTCCATGACCCTGCGTTGACCCGCTCGACTGTCCCTCTGCCTCCTGACAGTTCGCCTTCCCAGGTCAGGTAGCGCCAGCGGTGGTCGTCGATCCGGTCCGCCTCGAAAGCCTGCCCTGCTTCCAGCGTGTCGATCCTGACGCTCACGCGGAAACACCGCAGAACGCGGTCATCCGGCCTGTGCTCCGCGTCACCGGGAGCGAGGAGCCAGTCGAAATGGTGCTCCCCAGGGGTCGTCTGGTGGCGGAGCAGGGCGGCTTGGGGCATCGGCCCAGCGTACCGCTCAAGCGGCGCGTCGGTTGGGCCGATTCCCTCTCAAGAGCGGGATTCCCGGGCGTTGGCGCCTCAGCCGGCGCTGAAACGGGGTACACTGCCCGCTGATTTTGAACCAACTCCCGGTGCGGGCGTCGTCCCTGCCGGCTCACGACGAATCCAAGCGGAGCTGCCGCCCATGACCACGAAGACCACCATCCGTCGTTTCATCGCTACCGCAGGCGTGCTCGCCTGCATCGCCGCGACAGGCTGCTCGACCGCCAGGCCCCTGCCGCACGTCCGCGATCAGGGCGACAAGGCGCTCGACCGGGGGCAGTACCAGCTCGCGCAGGTCGAGTTCGACGAGGTTGTTGACCGCGACCCGACCGACTGGCGCTCGCGCGTCAAGCTGGCCAAGGCGCTCCAGCACCTGGGCGAGTTCCCTGCGATGCGTGAGCACATGGCGGTCGCCTACGACCTGCGCCCCAACGATCCTGAGATCCTTGATCTCTTCTGCGAGTCGATGCTGCTCGCCAAGGACAACGATGCGCTCATCCGCTTCCTGCGCGACCTGTCGGTCTCGCCTGGGCGTGTCGAGGACTTCCTCCGGCTCGGTTACTACGCCGCGAAGGTTGGCGATGTTGACGAGGCGGAGCGTGCGCTGCTGACCGGCGCCCGGCTCGACCGGGGGCAATCGGTGGAGCCGCAGATGGCGCTGGCCTCGTTCTACGCGAACCTCGGTGACGACGAGCGTGCGCTGCAACGCCTGCGGATGGCGCTCTTCGTCGATCAGTCGAACGAGGCGATCAAGGACGCGATCCGCTCGTACGGCGAGATCCCCGGTCCGAGCTACGCGACGGTGCCGACGGAGTCGCGGGGGAATTAACCCGCGCGTTCACGTTTCAGATCCGGCGGCGGCCGCAGGCTGATCGTCAGCGCGATCGCCGGGGCGCCCAGCGCGATGAAGATGATCATCGCGGCGCTGTAGCTTTCTGTGAACTTGACGCTCAGCGCGGTGACCAGCGGGCCGAGGCCGGTCGCCAGGACGCCGATGCGCATGATGGACGATCGGATCGCGCCGTGGCCCCGCCTGCCGAAGTAGCGAGCGAGCGTGGCGTTGGAGCTCGACGCGAGCGTGGATTGGCCGATGCCGAAGATCGCCATTCCGGCCATCGCGATGACCGGT
>CAYGNN010000096.1:0-10398 GCA_964351165.1 uncultured Phycisphaeraceae bacterium | reverse complement strand
TACCGATGCGGAAGGGCTGGAGCGGATCGTCGCCAGGGCGATCGAGGACCCAGCGTGGCGCCGGGGCGTCGGCGCTGGGATCGCTGGGCGCGTGCGCGAGCGGCTCACGGCTGGTGCGATCGCATCAGAGATGCTCGGCATTGTCCGCGATGGCTTGGCGGGACACACAAGCGGAATGGAGCGCTGACGCAGTGGTGCATGACCTCCACGAACTGGACGCGTTCGAGACGATGGCCGAGATCCTGCGTCCGGACTACCCCCGGCACATCCTCGATGTCGGCGCCCACGCTGGGTCGTCTGCTGAGCGGCTGTTGGGGTTGTTCCCCGGCGCTCAGGTCACGGCGTTCGAGCCGGTCGGCGCGACGTTCGATCGGCTTTCGAGTCGGTTCAGGGATGAGCCGCGCCTGGACGCGATCCGCAGCGCGGTCGGCGCGCGCGATGGTGAAACAGACATCCATGTCAACGGTCTCAGCGATACGTCCAGCGTGCTGGCGCCGACCGAGGCGTGCGTGCGCTACCACGGCGACATGGTCATGGCGCAACGCATGGAGCGCGTCCCGATCGTGACGCTCGACGCGTGGG
This sequence comes from uncultured Phycisphaeraceae bacterium, assembly GCA_964351165.1. Taxonomy (GTDB): domain Bacteria; phylum Planctomycetota; class Phycisphaerae; order Phycisphaerales; family UBA1924; genus JACKHE01. The sequence goes on along the minus strand of CAYGNN010000096.1, from coordinate 9,816 downwards.
CCGCTGGCGCGGCGTGTCAGGATGTTGGGGCGATCAAGATCGATGTGCAGGGGCTGGAGCTGGACGTGCTGCGGGGCGCAGAGACGATGCTCCGGTCTACGGTGCGCGTTGTCATCAGCGAGGCCCAGATGGCGCCGATCTATGTCGGCGCTTCGACGTTCTCCGAGATCGACCTGTTCCTGCGCGGCTGCGGCTTTGTGCTGCATCAGGTCTGCCGAATCGCCAGCGGTGGCGCGGAGCGCCGTGTGACGTGCTGCGACGCGATGTGGGTCAGTGCGGACGTTCACGCGTCGTATGTTGAGCGATGCTCGCGTGACGACGCGATGCCGATCGGGGCTGCCTCATGATGCTCAGCGTGCTGATCCCAACATGCGGGCGCCCTGACCTGCTGGATCGTTGCCTGCGGTCGCTCTCTGAGCAGGTTGTCGATGGACCCGGTGTCGAGGTCATCGCTGGGATCGATGGGGATGACACCGGGGAAGTGGAGTCTGCCAGGCGCTGGTCGAGCGAGTCGATCCCGATGCGCGCGATGCCGGCGCCCCATGCCGGGCCTGCGGCGACGCGGAACAGGATCGTTCGCGCGGCGCGGGGCGACGTGCTGCTCTTTCTCAATGATGATGTCGAAGCGGCGCCTGGGCTGCTCGCGGAGCACGCGGACGCGCAGCGAGCGCTCGCGTCGTCCGGCCAAGCCGCGATGGTGCTGGGCTCGGCGCCCTGGGCGATCGAGGAGCCTGACCGTGTGATCGATCGGCTGACGCGCGAGACCTCGCTGGTGTTTTTCTACGATCAGATGGTCGGTCCGGCTGCGGATGACCACGCGCACGATTGGGGCTGGCGGCACGCGTGGACGCTGAACCTGTCGCTGCCTGCGGCGTGCGTGCGCGAGGTGGGTGGGTTCTGCGAATCGATGCGGCGGCCGGTCTACGAGGACATCGAGATGGCGTTCAGGGTGCGCGAGCGGTTCGGCGCCCCGGTGCTGTACCGGCCGGCGGCGCAGGTCCTGCATCGGCACAGGTACGAGCCGGTCGCGCTGCTGGCGCGGGAGTATGTCCTGGGGCATCAGTCGAGGCGGCTCGCGGAGGTCTCCCGGGCATGTGCGCTCGAGCTCTTCCGGCGCGATCCGATGGACGCGGCGGTTGTCGCGGAGGCGACAGCGACCGCGGAGCGCGATGCGCCGTGTGCTGGCGCTCTGATCAGCGCCTTCATCGCGGAATCGACCGGTGATGCTGCGCTGCTGTCCGAGGCGGACGTTGTGGCGGTGTATGAGCGATACGTGCGATGCAGGGCGTACCTGCGGGCGCTGGGGTTGTCCGATGCTGGAGGGGGCCGCCCTTGCGAGCCTCCGGTTGCCTGGTTGACCGAACTGGCGGCGCAAGCCGCGGTGCACTGAAGAAGAGGCGAGCGATGGTGCTGCTGTTTTTTCTGATCTCGATGGTGGTGTTCGGCGGGCTCGGCGCGTTGGCGTTCGTCTGGCCGCCGGCGATCATCATCATGCTGGCGCTGCTGCCGTTCTTCGTGATCGGCGTGCACGACTCGCTGCAGCGGCAGAAGGCGGTGCTGCGGAACTTCCCGCTGATCGGGCACTTCCGGTACCTCTTTGAGAAGATCCGCCCGGAGATCTACCAGTACTTCATCGAGTCGGAGCGGGACGGCAAGCCGTACGACCGGCAGCAGCGCTCGATCATCTACCAGCGCGCCAAGCGTGCGCTCGCGACGGTCCCCTTCGGGACGCAGCTGGACGTGTACAAGCCGGGGTACGAGTGGATCAACCATTCGATGTGCGCACGGCACCCGAGCGGCGAACCGCCGAGGATCACCATCGGCGGCAATCACTGCGAGCAGCCCTACTCCGCGTCGATCCTGAATATCTCCGCGATGAGTTACGGCTCGCTCTCGACTGCTGCGATCCGCGCGCTCAACGGTGGCGCTGCGATCGGTGGGTTCGCGCACAACACCGGCGAGGGCGGGATCAGCCCCCACCACCTGGCGCCGGGCGGCGATCTGATCTGGCAGATCGGCACCGGGTACTTCGGGTGCAGGGACCTTGACGGGAACTTCGACGCCGACCTCTTCGAGCAGAAAGCGAGCCTCGACGCGGTCAAGATGATCGAGATCAAGCTGTCGCAGGGCGCCAAGCCTGGGCACGGCGGCATCCTGCCTGCGGTGAAGATTACGCCGGAGATCGCGGAGATCCGCAACGTCCCGATGGATCAGGATGTGCTCTCTCCGCCGGCGCACAGCGCCTTCAGCACGCCGATCGGGTTGCTGGAGTTCGTGCAAACGCTGCGGGAACGCTCCGGCGGGAAGCCGATCGGCGTGAAACTGTGCATCGGTGACCGCAGCGAGTTCCTCGGCGTCTGCATGGCGATGCGCGAGACTGGGATCGCGCCGGATTACTTCGCGATCGATGGTGGTGAGGGCGGCACCGGCGCGGCGCCCCTGGAGTTCTCGGATTCCATCGGATCACCCCTGATGGAGGGGCTGGTCTTCGCGCACAACGCGCTCAATGGGTTCGGCGTCCGCGAGCAGGTGCGGATCATCGCGACCGGGAAGGTGACGACCGGATTCGACATGGCATCGCGTCTCGCAGCTGGCGCGGACCTGTGCTCTGCTGCGCGAGGGTTCATGTTCTCCCTGGGGTGCATCCAGGCGCTGCGGTGCAACTCGAACCACTGCCCGGTTGGTGTGGCGACGCAGAAGCCGAGCCTGGTCCGGGGGCTCGACATCACGGACAAGACGCAGCGCGTCGCGAGCTTCCACAAGCAGACGGTCGAGGCGTTCATGGAGCTGCTCGGCGCTGCCGGCGTGTCCAGGCCTGAGATGCTCCAGCCATGGCACATCCACCGGCGGATCTCCCAGACGGAAGTGAAAACGTACGAAGAGATCTACGAGTTCCTCGAGCCTGGCGCCCTGCTTGAGGATGAGGCGCCGTACTCGTACCGCTCGTGGCTGAGCCGCGCGAGCGCCTCGGAGTTCCCCTGCAGGATCTCGCAGGTGATGGTGTGAACACGATGCTGCACATCATCGCAACGGTCCCGGTCGGCCCCGGCACGAGCGCCGGGGAGGATGCGTCGTTCCTGGAGACGCTCCGGACGATCTGGGAGTTCCAGCTCTTCACGGTGCAGGGGAGCGCGATCACGGTGTGGATGCTCGTGATCGGCGTCATGCTGTTCCTGGTCGGGTTTGTGACCGCGCGGGTCCTCAGCGCATCGCTGGCGCGCCGGGTCGTCATGCGGATGGGCGCGACCGAGGGCGGTGCTGCTGCGGTGCAGGCGCTGACCTTCTACACGCTGCTCGTGCTGTCGGCGGTCTTCGCGCTGAACTTCGTCGGTGTGCCCCTGACAGCGTTCACGGTGTTGGGCGGCGCCCTGGCGATCGGTGTCGGCTTCGGCAGCCAGAACATCGTCAACAATTTCATCAGCGGGCTGATCCTGCACATCGAGCGGCCGGTCAAGTCCGGCGATGTGATCGAGATCAGCGGCACCGAGGGCGTCGTCGAGCACATCGGCGCCAGGAGCACGCGCGTGATCACGGCGGACAACACGCACATCATCGTGCCCAACAGCGCGTTCCTCGAACAAAACGTGCAGAACTGGTCGTACAACGACAAGACGGTGCGGCTGGCGGTGAAGGTCGGGATCGCGTACGGATCGCCGACGCGCGAGGCGGAGAAGCTGCTCCTCCAGGCGGGCGGTGAGCACAAGGATGTCCAGAAGAAGCCTGCCCCGATGGTCCGGTTCGACGACTTCGGCGCCAGCTCGCTCGACTTCACGCTGCAGGTCTGGACTCTTGCTCGGGCGCCGGGCGATATCCGGAAGATCCGCAGCGACCTGCGTTACCGGATCGATGAGCTCTTCCGCGAGCACGGCATCACCATCGCGTTCCCCCAGAGCGATGTGCACCTGGACGTTGAATCGCCGGTGCGCGTGCAGGTGATCGGCGCAGCATCTTGATGTGTCCCGATAATCTGACGTGTCGTCATCACTCCCGATGACGGATGCGCTGGTTGTGTCATCGGTAGCGACGAGAAATGCAGTGGCGCGCGCGACATCGCGTGTCCCGGCGGTTTGATCGCGCGCTGTATCGGATGAATCATGGAACCGGAGGCGGATTGTTTGCGCAGGTTCGCGCACAGGCGGACCACAGCCTCCGGGGGTTCAGGAGGATTCTGATGCTTTGCTCTCGGTGCATGGCGGGCGCGCTCGGCGCGCTGGTTGGTCTGGTTACGCTCACAACAACGACTGCGACGCGAGCCGGGGGGGCGGCGCCGGTGGACACCGGGAACCCGATCCTCTTTGTGACGCAGGTCCCGATCGCTTCGGACTTCGCGAACATCGGTTCGCCATTCGCCAATCACATGGGCAACATCTACTCGGTCCCTCGCGGCGGTGATCTGTGGATCCGCTACCCCGACGGTTCGATGCGCAACCTCACCGAGGAGGCGGGGTACGGCCAGGAGGGATTCCAGAGCATCAACTCGATCGCGGTGCGGCAGCCCTGCGTCCATTGGGATGGCGAGAGGGCGGTCTTCAGCATGCTCGTCGGCGCGACGCCGACCAGGTACCAGCACCGGACTTACTTCTGGCAACTCTACGAGGTCACCGGGCTCGGCATCGATGAGGCCGCGGTGATCACGAAGGTCCCGAATCAGCCTGAGGACTACAACAACATCAGCCCGGTCTACGCCAGCGATGGGACGATCATCTTCACGTCCGACCGCCCTCGCGATGGGTCGGCGCACTTGTACCCCCAGCTCGACGAGTACGAGTCCACCGAGACGAACACCGGGCTGTGGCGCCTCGATCCTGCTGGCGGCGATCTGAAGCTGCTCGCGCACGAGCCGTCGGGCGCCTTTGATCCCTTCATCGCGACCGACGGCCGCCTGCTCTACACGAAGTGGGACCACCTCCAGCGCGACCAGCAGGCGGACGCGGAGGCGATGGGCGGCTTCGCGTACGGCGCGCACAACTTCGAGAGCGAGGCCAACGGCGCGAGCCAGACCGGCGACTACGACGAGGTCTTTCCTGAGCCACGCGGCGGATGGATGAACTACGTCCGGAACTACCCAGGCTACAGCGGCCCGATGCGAGGCTACGAGGATCACCTCGTCGGCCACACGATCGAGTTCTTCCAGCTCTGGCAGCTCAACCAGGACGGCACTGAAGAAGAGACGCTCAACCACGTCGGCAGGCACGAGCTCAAGACGTACTTCACGCCCAGCTTCAACGATGATCCGAACCTCGTCGAGTTCTACGGTTCGCAGCACGGCGTCGAGAACCGGATGACGAACTTCCTGCAGGGCGCGGAAGATCCTGCGAACCCTGGCGTCTTTATCGGTATCGATGCGCCGACCTTCTACACGCACTCTGCAGGTCAGCTCGTGCGGATCAACGGGGCGCCCGGCGCGAACCCTGCAGGGATGCGGCTTGAGTACCTCACGCACCGCGATACTGCGAACTATGACTACTCGCCCTCGCCCGAGCACACCGGGCTGTACCGGAATCCGCTGCCGCTGAGCAACGGGATGCTGCTCGCCTCGCACACGAGCGAGACGTACCCCGACGACAACGATGGCACGCGCCACCACCCGACGACCAGGTACGACCTGCGGATCAAGCGGATCGATACATCAGGCGAATACGCCGCGGCGGCGGAACCCCTGACGAGCGGGATCTACGAGACGGTCCGCTGGTGGGACCCTGACGAGATGGTCGAGTACTCCGGCCAGCTCTGGGAGCTTGATGCGGTCGAGGTCGTTGCGCGCCCGGCGCCCACCGCCACGACACAGAAGGCGCTGGAAGCGCCGGAACGCGCCGCGATCGACGCGGCCCGCGCCAATGAGGCGGAACTCCGCGCGTACCTCGAAGCGAACAACCTGGCGCTGATCGTCAGCCGCGACGTGACGACGCGTGATCACGCGGACAAGCAGCAGCCCTTCAACCTCCGCGTCCCAGGCACCTCGACGCAGAGCATCGGTGACGAGGGCGAGGTCTACGAGGTCGAGCGGATGCAGATCTTCCAGGGCGACCTGGTGCGAGGGTACGACAACAAGGCAGGGCGCCGGGTCATCGCGCAGCCGATGCACGAGACGACAGCGCTGAACCCAAGGATCTTCGACGGCGTCCGCGAGGGCACGGTGCAGATCGGCGATGACGGCTCGATGGCCGCGATCGTCCCGGCGCAGCGCGCCATGAGCTGGCAGCTCATCGATCCGCAGGGCGACGCGGTCGTCCGCGAGCGGTACTGGATCAGTTTCCAGTCGGGCGAGATCCGCGTCTGTGCTTCGTGCCACGGCGTCAACGAGATGGACCAGGCGCTGTCGCCGCTGCCGACGAACCCACCGGAGGCGCTTACGGATCTGCTGGACTACCTCCAGCGCGAAGACATCCTGAGCGAGGGCCTGCTGGGCGACCTGAACAACGATGGCCACGTGAACACGTCCGACCTCGGGATCCTGATCGCCCAGTGGGGGGGCGCCGGGGCTGCGGATCTCGATGGCGACGGCGTCGTGGACACGGTGGACCTGTCGATCCTGCTCTCCTCCTTCACGAATGACCGATCGGCGGGGGCCCGTTCCGGGAATCGCCTTGCCAGGGCCAACTGAAACGCCGTCATCGCCTGTTGCATCCAATCCGGTGCATCCAACCGGTGCATCCAAAATGATGGATCGAGCGAACAATCCTTCGGCTACGATCGTTGGTACTGGTGAACACCGCCCATCCAGGCGGTGGACCACCAGATGACGAAGGAGCGCCCATGCGGCAATTCAGTTTACAATTCGGCCTCGGCGCCCTGATCGGCGTTGTTCTCTTCTCGCTGCTCATCGGCGGCCTGGTGGGAACGAGCCACGCCGGGGCTCAGAAGGGAGAGCGGATGAGTGGTTTTTCCAAGAGCGGGTTCGATGTGTCGCCGCTCTCCGACGAGCAGATCGCGACGCTCGCCGAGAAACTGACACCGGATGAGGCGCACATCATCCTCAAGCAGGGGACGGAGCCAGCCTTCTGCGGCAACCTCCTCGACAACAAGACCGAGGGGCAGTACGTCTGCCGCCTGTGCAGCCTGCCGCTCTTCTCTTCGGATTCAAAGTTCACTTCAGGGACCGGCTGGCCCAGCTTCTTCCAGCCGATCGACCCCGATCACGTCGCGATGCACGAGGACAACTCCCTCGGCATGCGGCGCATCGAGATCAACTGCATGCGCTGCAATGGGCACCTGGGCCACGTCTTCCCAGATGGCCCTGAACCCACCGGCCTGCGCTTCTGCCTCAACTCCGCATCGCTCCAGTTTTACGCGACCGGCGTTGAGCTCCCTGAGGGCGCGCGCCCCATCGAGACGGAGACCGCGTACTTCGCCGGCGGCTGCTTCTGGGGTGTCGAGGACCGCTTCCAGCAGACGCCTGGCGTCATCGACGCGGTCAGCGGCTACATGGGCGGCGAGGTCCCCAACATGACCTCGAAGCTCGCGTATTCCTTCGACACCGGCCATGCGGAGACGGTGCGCGTGACGTACGACCCCAGCACGATCTCCTACAGCGAGCTGCTCGAACGCTTCTTCAAGTACCACAACCCGACGACGCTCAACAGGCAGGGCCCCGATGTTGGTCCGCTCTACCGCAGCGCGATCTTCGCGGTGGACGCCGACCAGAAGGCGCAGGCCGAGGCGTACAAGGCGGAGCTGAACGGGACGGACAAGTACAAGGACCGCCCGATCGTGACGTTCATCGAGGACGCGTCGGAGTTCTGGGAAGCGGAAGAGTACCACCAGGACTACCACGCCAAGAACGGCGGGCACTGCGCGATCCCGGAGTGAGCGCCGAGCGGGGCTGACTCAGTTGGTGAAGCCGAACCGCTCGTCGAGTTCTGCGAGCCAGTTCTTCACCACGATGAGCTTCGGCGGCGCCTTCTCCCATTCTGCTGGCTCGATCACCAGGAACCGGTCGTCCGGCGCGAGCCAGACCTGGTCGTCATACGACAGGCCGTCTGCCCAGGGCCAGGTGAAGACGGTGCGCGGCGCGCCCAAACTCAATCCGGGCTCGAGCGTGATATCAACGGCCTGCATCCGGTCGTGATGCGCATAGTAGATCGTGTCGCTGTCACTGCTCCAGTACGGCTTGCCCCAAGCGCCGCCCGGGGTGATGAGCTGGTCGATCTTCCCATCGGAGAAGGAACGCAGGTACAGGTTGTGCTCGCCTGAACGGTTGGAGCCGTAGGCCAGCCACTGACCATCCGGCGAGAGCACCGCGTCGTATTCGTTGTGCTCGGTCGCGAGGTACTCGGAATACTCCATCGTCTCCAGGTCGAGCAGCATCAGGTCGTTATTCCGCTCGCTCAGGTTGTACCTGGAAAAGAGCAGGCGTTGCCCTTCATCAACCCACGATCTTGCCCAGAGCAGGCAACCGGGGATATCGAGGTACACCGGCGGCGACGAAGCGCCGTAGTCGAGGATGACGAGACGGCTCTCGGCTCCAACAGCGCCGCCGATCGGCGGTGAGCTGAACGCGATCTTCGAGCCATCGTGGTTGATGATCGCGTTGTCCGGTTCGCCAGTATCCCAGATCCGGTCCCGGGCGCTTGTTTCGAGGTTGATCCGCCAGAGTTCGTTGTTGTTGCGCAGCGTCGAGACAACGGCGTACCTGCCATCGCCGGAGATCGCGAGCGATTCCATGAACGCGTCGGGGCGTTCAATCGCCGGGGAGACGGCGCCGTCGAGATCGATCCACACCAACCGGCGGTCCGTGGTCGTGCGGGCGCCGGGCCGGTAGACCAGGTCGCCGTTCAGCGAGACCGCGAACTGTCCTCCGCCGCCCCACTGGAATGATGCGATGCCGTCGAGCACCGGGACCGGATCGCTCAGGAGCCTGGCGCTCTTGATGTCGAACCGTGCCGCGAAAAGCGTCGAACGCCGCAGGAAGACGAGGTACCTGCCAGCCACGATGCTCGGGGCGCTGGCGTCATCGAGGAGCGCGGTGACCGTCCCATCGGCTGCCAGGTGTGAGATCCGGTAGCTCTCGACGGTGTGCCCGATCCAGCCGCAGATCAGCATCCCGTTGCCGTTGGGGAGCGTGCAAAGATTCTCGATCCCGAGGAAGCCGTTGTCTTCATGCGCTTGGAAGATAGAACGCTCGATCCCATCGGAGAGCGTCAGTTCCATCAGTTCGTCGTTCGCGCCGGACGGGTAGACGATCCGTCGTTCGTCGATCCAATACAGCCTCTGCGTGACCGACTTTGAATCTTGGCGGATCGTTGTGAGCGGTCCGCCCTGGACCGAGACGGACCGGATGGCATCGCCGGTGTGCAACCCGAGACGCTTCCCGTCCGGGGAAAAGAACAGCTCACGCGCTTGCTCCGCGCCGCGGATGGCCCTCGGCTCCAGCGCAGCAAACTCTCGGACGAATGCCGTCTTGACAGACTCGCTGTCGCGCTCGGATCCGTCGTACACGGTGTACGCGATCATGCTGCCGTCTTTGGAGATCGTCAGGTCGCTGATGGTCTGGAAGTTGCCCGAGCCTGTGGTGACGTCGATCTCGTAGCGGAGCGTTGGACGTGTATCGTCATGGGCTCCGGTGTCCTCGCTCGGCATCAGGAGCATCGCCCCGGCCCCCAGCGCGAACCCGACCACCGCGGTGATGATCGACGGCCCGACCCACGAACGCTTCTTACCGACGGCGCCGTGGTAGGCGCTGATGCTCGTCGAGGACCATTCCTTGTTGGCGAGGGCGCGTTCGAGCTCAAGACGCGCATCGCCGATATCGCGGAGCCTGCTGCGAGGGTCCTTCTCCAGGCACGAGGCGAGCAGCTCCCGGATGCGAGGCGGCGT
>CAYGNN010000095.1:0-10460 GCA_964351165.1 uncultured Phycisphaeraceae bacterium | reverse complement strand
CGCGCCGAGCATGGTGACAGTGAGCAGGGTCGGTCCATCGGTGGTGGCGATGTCGCCTCCGATGAGGGGGCAGCAGTGCCTGATCGCGCTGGCGGCCATCAAGTCAAAGAGTTCGGAGGCCTGCTGCTGGTCGAAGGATCTGCCCAGCGCTGCGGTGGCGAGGGCGTGCGTCGGGGCGCCACCCATCGCTGCGATGTCGGAAACGGAGCGGGCGATGGCGGCCTCCGCGATGTCTGCGAGGGGCCGGTCCGGGTGGTAGTGGACGCCCTCGATCAGCTGATCGACTGTGAGCAGGAGCGGGGCGCCTTCGGTCTGGATGACGGCGCAGTCATCGCCTGGGCCGACGAGGATGTCGGGGCGGCCTGGGAAGCCCCCAGCGCTGGCGGCGGCGATCTGTGACAGGAGGACGGACTCTTGCATCGGAGGGACGATACGCGGTCGCCGGCGGGAGGTCCGGGGCTGCGCGGTCCACCGAACAAGGCTACCCTGCTTGCCCATGCTTTCCGAGCCGACCGACTTCGCGATGACGCCGATCTCGACGCTGTCGTATGTGGCCGACCCGACCCTGTCGCGGAGCCACTCCCCTTTTTGGGCGCACTGGGACGCTGAGATCGAGGTGATGCGTCCCCGGTTCGAGGAATACGCGGGCGACGCGTCGCGGTCGGGTGATCCGGGTGTGACGCACACGATGACGAGCCTGGGTGATGTCACGGTCGGCGCTCGGCTGCTGCTGCCGCAGGGCGTGGTCAAGCCATCGGCGGTCGTCGTGATGCTGCATGGCTATGAAACATCGCCGCTCGATGACAACAACCCCTGGGCGGAGCGGGGCGTCGCGGCGCTGCAACTGCGGGCGCGTGGGTTCCCCGGCTCGCGCTTCGAGACCGGGGATCTGACGGCATCCGATCACGGCTGGTTCTGCCATGGGTTGCTCGATCTGCAGACGTGGGTGCTGCCTGGGGCGATCGCGGACGTGGTGCTGGCGTGCCGGGCGGCGCAGGAGATGTTCGGCCGGGAAACGGCGATCATGCTGCACGGCGAGTCGTTCGGTGGTGGGCTCGGCGTGCTCGCGGCGTCGCGTCTTGCTGGGACTGGCGTCGTCTCGCGCATGGCGATCGGTTTGCCCTCGATGGGCGCGTGGCGGTGGAGGCTGTCGCAGGCGGAGACGCTGCGTGCCTCGGCGTCCGGCGGGATCAACGCGGAGGTCGCGGCTTTCCTGAACCTGCACCGGGACCGCGAATCTGAGATCGCCGAGCACCTGTCGGTGTGCGATTCCGCGATCCACGCGCGGCGGGTGCGGATCCCTTCGCTCTTCAAGCTCGCGGAACGCGATGACGTGGTCCCGGCGCCCTCTGCGGCTGCGGTCTACAACGCGCTGGGGACAGACGCGGGGCTGAAGCACCGCGAGATCGTCCGGCACGGGCACTTCGACGGCGGGATCACCGACGGCCGGCGGCATGCGCGCTGGGCGAAGGATGCGCAGGAGTTCCTCGATCCGGCGAGCGTGCCGGCGCTGCTGATCCACCGCTGGTGCACGGAGCGTGCGGCGGAGGCGTGAGCCTGCTCAGGCTGCTGACTTTGCAAAGCGCATGACAAAGGGCAAACCCTCCCAGGATCGCCCTTCGCCAAAGTTGCATCGGTTGCCGATCAGAGCTCATTTACCGAGCGGTTGGTCTCGGTGAATGGGTCCTGGTGTTCGTCTGACTCAGGCCGCTTCGCAGTTGACGCCTGGCCCAGCGGGAACGAACCCGTTGTTGCCGGGGTTGTAGCCGTTGCTCTGGAAGGGGACGTTGAAGGGCGCACAGGGAAAAGGGAAGGCGTTGTTGTGGACGTACTGGCCGTTGACGGGGGAAGCGAAGTTGCTCTTGCCGTTGAAGCCGTTGCTCTGGGCGAAGCCGGGGTAGGCGAAGCCCATCCAGGGGGAGTTGAACCAGTTGGAGACGCCGGAGATGGGCGAGCCGCCAACGAAGCTGTTGACCTGGCTACCGGGGAAGCAGGCGCCCCAGTTCATCCACGGCGAGTTGTAGCCGTTCCAGCCGCCGTTCCAGTTCATGCCGGGAAACCCCACGCCCTGGTGCATCCCGGAGAAGGGGACGTTGCAGGCGATAGGGTGGTTGTAGCTGTTGCTGAAACCGAAGCCGTTCCAGTTGTTGTAGCCGAAGCCACCGAAGGGGACGCTGTTCCAGTTGTTGTTCCAGCTGTTGTTCCAGTTGTTGGCGCCGAGGCCCCAGTTGCTCCAGTTCCAGTTGTTGAAACCGAAGGGGGTGCAGTTGTTGTAGCTGTTGAAGCCGGGGAAGCTGTTGCCGCCGAAGCCGCCGAAGCTGTTCCAGCCGGAGACGGGCGAGCAGGAGTCGCCGCACCAGTTGTTGAAGCCGGTGAAGGGCGAGCAGTTAAAGGGAGGGCAGCCCATGGGGCCGCAGTTGTTCGCGAAACCGAAGGGGTAGCAGTTGAACATGGTGATTGCTCCAGATCTGAGAGTTCTTCGAAAACCGGTCGTGAGAACCCGCCCGGTCGCCGGTGCGTGACCGGAGAACGAACGGACAAACAAACTTGCGTTGTTCGCCGGCGCGTTGGTGCGTTGGATGGAACTGCTGATCCGAACGCGCGCCGTGGAGCGCACCGCCGGCGCCAAAGCATGAGCCGACGGCACGGAGCGCTCGCTGCGTGCGCATCAGACATCGGCGACCGAGAATCCGGACTTGGGGTCGGTTTGTGTTTTTCCCACCGATTCGCGTGTCCTGGTCAGAACCGGGAGAACCACCGGCTCAGACCTTCGCGGTCCTCGGCTCGATCTCGGCCCACGCCTTCGCGTAGATCCCTGATGGGACGGCGAGATATGCCGGGTAATCGGTTGAGGCGGCGTCGATGGCGCTCTGCTCGAGCGTGACGACAGCGACCGGGTCGGTGGTCTCCAGGATCACCTCGCCGTTGGGGGCGACGCAGAGGGAGGGGCCTCCGATATCCACGCCCTGCTCCGGGGCTGGGCGGTTGACGGAGAGGACGTAGTTCCCCCCCACGATCGCGTTGGCGCGCCAGACGGTCTTCCAGACCTTCTCGTAGAGGCCCTGGACCGTTGATCTGGGGCAGAAGATGGCGCCCACGCCCTGCGCCGAGAGCAGGTGCGAGCCCTCCGGTCGGTTGTTGTCGGAGCAGATCTGCACGCCGATGGGCATGGCGAATCCGTCGATGCGTTTGGGCGGCTCGACGCCTGCTTCGTAGTGGCTCGACTCCCAGAAGCCTGGCTCTTCGGGGACGTGGATCTTGGCGTACTTCGCGATGCACTGGCCGCCGGGATTGAAAACGAGCGCCGTGTTGCGGCGGACGCCGGTCTCCGGGTCGCGGACGATCGCGCCGCCGAGGAGGCCGATGCCGACGGATTCCGCGACGCGGCTCATCATCTGGTGCCTCGGTCCTTCCGGCGCCTCGGCGTCGTCATCGCTCGGGTTCTTCGTCGCTGGCGCCCAGGGGTTGAGCGGGATCTCCGGGAGGCAGGCGAGTTCCGCGCCCTGCGACTTCGCGTCCTGGAGCCTGGCGGTGAGGCGCGCCTCGGCGTCGTTCTCGAAGAAGACGTCACTGATCAGGGCGACGGTGAAGGAACTGGGCATTGGGCGGTGGCTCCGGGGATCGTGCGTGTGCTGGTCGTTGGGCTGTTCCTGCGAGGGCGGGCATGTTATCTGGCTCGTTCAGGGCCGAATAGCGGGGGGCCGCCATTTGATACCAAACATAATCCTATCATTCAAACGAGAACCAGGGGCGGACTCGTCCCGATCCGGGGATTCGAGTTCCGGATGCGCCGTTCATGTCGTAGGATTGAGTGGTTCTGTGCTGGCACGCCGGCAGCGTGTGGGGCGTTATCGGTGCACACAGGGCTTGTCCGGGGAACGGGGCTATCGCTGCGGAATGGGCGGCGGCGTGGCATCGACCCCCTGAAAGACTCGCATAGTTGACCACTGAACGGCTGGTCAATGCAACGCAAGGAACCCTCCCCTCATGCCTTTGATGCCACCCCCCCGCTGCTGTCGTCACCTCCGTCTCGCTTCGATCACCGCGCTGGCCGCCGGCTGCGCGACGGCCTCGCTCGCTGCGCCGGTTTCCGAATCGTTCGAGGCCCTGGGCGCCCTGCCTGGGATCGAGGCGCCGGCGCTGTCGCACACCGCGAGCCGGAACCGGCTGATCACGCTGGACCTGGACTCGATCGCGCCTGGCGCGGTGGGCCGCTCGCTGGTGGAGTTCGCGCTCTTCGACGACGCGGTCTTCAGCGCAACGCGCAAGCAGGTGGATGTCATCGAGGACGGCCGCTGGTCGTGGGTCGGGACGCTCGAGAACGATCCGTATGGCGTCGTGCAGTTCGCGGTCCGCGACGGCGTTGCTTCGGGTGTGATCCGCTCGACGGATCGCGGCGTCTTCCGCGTGCGCTACACCGGGGAGCCTGGCGTGTACGTGGCGGAGGAGATCGACGAAGCGAACCTGGAGCCCTGTGCGACCGGTCCCAACGAATCGGTCGCCCATCCTGATGACATCCCTCCGGTGGAGCTGGAAGATCCTGGCGCGGCGACCGAACGCGGCTCGCTGACGACGATCGACCTGCTGGTCGGCTACACCGGCTCGGCGCGGAACCAGTCCGGCGGGACGGCGGGCATGCTCGCGGAGATCGACCTGGCGGTCGCCTCGGCGAACCTCGCTTACCAGAACAGCAACGTGGACATCCATCTGAACCTCGTGCTGACGTACGCGGCGCTGTACAACGAGACGAACGACGCGAGCCTCGACCTCTTCAACTGGCGCGAGGATGGCGACGGCTTCATGGACAGCGTCCACGACCAGCGCGACGACATCGCGGCGGACATGTGCGCCCTGCTCGTTGGCAGCCTCAACGCCTGCGGCATCGCGAACCTCATGACCTCGCCCTCGACGAACTTCGAGAACCGGGCGTTCTCGGTGACGGAGCTGGGCTGCGCGGTCAACAACCTGTCCTTCGCGCACGAGCTGGGCCACAACCTCGGCTGCGCCCACGACCGGGACAACGCCAACAACGGCGCGTACTCGTACTCCTTCGGCTACCGCGACCCGTTCGCGCCGGCGGACTGGCGGACGATCATGGCGTACGCCCCCGGCACACGGATCCAGTGGTTCTCCAACCCCCTGATCGGTTACGAGGGGCAGGTGCTCGGCGTGCTCAGCGGCGCCAACTCCGCGGACAACTCGCGTTCGATGAACCTGACGCGGACCGTGGCGCGCGACTGGCGCGACGCCTCGACGAGGCAGCCGCTGGAGTTCAACCTGGAGTTCCCGCTCTCCGGCGCGAACGGCGTGAACACCGCGCAGGTCTTCGAGTGGGAGGCCAACGGGCCGACCGACACGTACTCGTTCATCGTCGCGACGGACTCGTCGCTGAGCAACGAGGTGTACCGTGTTGACGGCCTGACTTCGAACGAGGTCACGATCCCGGCCGGCACGCTGAGCGACTGCTCGACGTACTACTGGGGCGTTGAGGCGACGCTCGCTGGGAACAGCCGCAGCGCTTCGCCGTTTGCAAGGATCTTCTCCACTGGGCTTCCAGCGGATCTGAACGCCGATGGGCTCGTCGACACGGCGGACCTGGGCGGCCTGATCGGCGCCTTCGGAGGCATCAGCGCGTTCGCGGACATCAATGGCGATGGCGTGACGGACACGGCGGACCTGGGCATCCTCATCACCTCGTTCGGGGATGCCTGCTCGCCCTGACATTCGATTCGTTCATTGACCTCGCCGCCCGCTCGGCGTTGCTGCTTCCTTTGAAAGAGAGTCACATCACGATGCGTTCAACCAATCACCGCGCCATCGCTACCGGTATCGCCACATCCACGCTCGCTGCGCTGTCCGCGATCGCCGCAGGCCCCGTGGCCTCGTTGCCGGTCTACCCCGAGGGCGCGGCAATCCCCCGGAACATGACGCCGGAGGAGTTGGCGTACACCTCGAACAACCCGATCGCCGTGCCGAGGGCGGTGACGCCCCCGCCGACCGGCCCGGTGCGCGCCGTGGCGGAGTACGAGCCGATGGATGGGATCATCCTCGCGTACGAGGGCAACAACGGCTGGAAGCAGATCCTGCGCACGATGGCGGTGAACATCACGACGGTCGGCAACGCGAACGTCTACCTCTACTGCGACAGCCAGTCGGAGGCGAATGTGGCGGTCTTCGACATCGGCATCGAGGGTGGCGACACGAGCAAGGTGATCCCGCAGATCAAGACGACCGACACGATCTGGTGCAGGGATTATGGCCCCCGGTACATCTACCAGGGCGACGTGCGCGGCATCGTCGATCACACCTACAACAGGCCGAGGCCCAACGACAACACGCTCCCGGCGCACTTCGCAGGCTTCACCGGGCATCCGCTCTACGAGCTGCCGCTCATTCACGGCGGCGGGAACTACCACCTCGATTCTGTCGGGCCTGCGTGGTCCACAGAGCTGATCGCCAACGAGAACCCCGGGCTGAGCGAGTCGGAGATTGTTGATATCTGGAATGACTACCAGAGCTCCGCAACGACACTCACGAACGCGTTCCCGGCGTCTGTGGATTCCACGCAGCACATCGACATGTGGACGATCATGATCTCCGAGGACGCGGTGATCATCAGCGACTTCCCGCTGGCCCCAGGCTCGACGCAGGATCAGGTCTGCGACAACCACGCGGTCGCGATGGCGAACGCCGGGTACACCGTGCACCGCGTGCCGGCGGTGGGCAACCCCTTCCAGACGCACTACACGTACACCAACGCGGTGATCTGCAACGACCTCGTGCTGCTGCCCTACTACGACGGCATCACCAACGCCAACACGTACAACGCGCAGGCGCTGGCGACGTGGCAGGCGGCGCTGCCTGGGCACACGATCGTGCAGGTCGATTGCGATGCGATCGTGACCAGCGCCGGCGTGATGCACTGCATCTGCATGCACGTCCCGGTGAACAAGAACGGCGCGAACCCCGGCGCGTACCTCGTCAACGTCAACGGCGGTGACACCTACGAGCCGGGCGAGATGGTCGAGGTCAACTGGCTCACCGACGACGACGTGAGCGTCTCGAACGTGGACCTGCTGCTGAGCACCAACGGCGGCGCCTCCTTCGACACGGTTATCGCCAGCATGACAGCTGATGATGGCGCCTTCACGTGGACGGTCCCCGACCTCTTCAGCGATCAGGCGATGATCCGCGTGCTGGCCCGCGATGGCGATGGCAACACCGGGGGCGACGAATCCGACGCGGTCTTCACGATCAACGGCGCCCCTGCCTGCCCAACAGACATCAACGGTGATGGCCTGATCGACACGGCGGACCTGGGCATCATCATCGCGGCGTTCGGTTCGCACGGCGCAGGGCTGCCCTCCGACCTCAACGGCGATATGGCGGTTGACACGGCGGACCTCGGGATCCTGATCGCGGCGTTCGGCTCCAGCTGCCCCTGAGCCTCCGATGACCGGTTGAACATCCAGAGCAGGACGCACAGCCGTGATGGTTCTCGGTCGCTGTGCGCGTTCGGCGTGGACCACCGGTGTCATCCGGTCGATCTCGCAGGGTCGCTTCACCCTTGCGAGAACCGCCATGGCCCTGACCCTGCACCGATCCGCCGCCCTGCTCACGCTCCTGGCCGCCAACGCCTCCCTCGCTTCGGGGTACGCGGAGATGGTCGAGGACCTGGACCCCATCAGCTACTGGCGGCTTGGCGAGGCTGCAGGCGTAGACGCGGTTGACGCGATGGGCGTCTCCGATGGCGAGTACCTCAATGGCATCACGCTAGGCGAGGACTCGGAGATCGATGGCGACACCGCGGTCGAGTTCAACGGCCGGAATTCGCACGTGGTGATTCCACACGATGATGCGTACTTACTCGATGCAGGCACGATCTCGATGTGGTTCAAGGCACACGATGCCAGAAACCGACAGGAGCTCTTCTCGAAGGACTCGACGAACTTCGATACCGGAGGGCACTTGACGATCATGCTGAAACACAAGCATGTCGAAGTGCGGATCCAGAACACAACGACGAGTTTTTGGCTGAATTCGAGCGATGCCAAATTCAAAGAGTGGAATCATCTTCTCGTGACTTGGGGGCCGAACGGGCTTCAACTCTACGTGAATGGCGAGCTTGAGGACACCGATCCCTACACCGGCGGCCTGGGGAACACGTCCGGCGGCGCGGGGAACTTCGAGCCGATCGTGCTCGGCGCCAACGCGTGGCAGAGCAACGATCTCTCTGCGACGCCTGTCAAGGACTACTTCAAGGGGCAGCTCGACGAGGTCTTCATCCTCGGCTATCAGCCCAACGAATCGCAGATCGCCAACATGGCCTCCCCGACCGGCGACGCAGGCGATCGCACGATCCGCGTTGTGCAGTGGCGGACGACAGCGCCGGTTGATCACAACTGACCTGCGATCGGTCGGGGCGGGGCTGCGTGATCGGAGGTAGGATCACCGCCCCATGCCCAGCACTCCGACAAGCACGAACAGCCACCGCGGCGCGACGGCGCTGGCGATTGTGCTGTTCTTCGTCTCCGGCGCTGCGGGGCTGATCTACGAGGTCCTTTGGAGCAGGATGCTCACGCTGGAGATGGGCTCGACGGCGTACGCGCTGGCGACCATCCTGACAGTCTTCATGGGAGGGCTCGCGCTGGGCAGCGCGATCGGCGGCCGCTTCGGCGCCCGGCTCCGCAACCCGCTGCGCGCGTACGCGCTGCTGGAGGTCGGGATCGGGGTCTACTGCCTGCTGACGCCATCGTTCATCGACGCGCTGCACCCCTTGATGCGGCTGTGCTACCGGTCGTTCGAGGACTCGCTGCTGATGATGAGCCTGGCGCAGTCGCTGCTGTGCATGCTGGTGCTGGCGCCGCCTGTCGTGGCGATGGGCGCGACGTTCCCGATCCTGGCGCAGTTCGTCACGCGCTCGCCGGAGCGGATCGCGGGGAGCGTGGGCGCTGTGTACGGCGTCAACACGCTGGGCGCCTGCGCCGGCGCGGTCTCCGCTGGGCTGCTGCTGATCCCTGCGTTCGGCGTCGCGATGACGAACTGGATCGCGGTGGGGCTGAACATCGGGGTCGGGATCATCGCGCTGCTCGCGGCGCGGCCGCTCGGCGCTGCGCCGGTCGTCGAGACAGATCAAGTGGACGCGCCTGCGGTGGCGGCGCCTGGTGTTCCCCCAGCCTTCGTGCTGCTGCTCGGTTTCGGGTGCAGCGGGTTCGCAGCGATGACGTTGCAGACTGCCTGGACGCGGCTGATGTCGCTCTCGATCGGGTCGGCGACGTACGCGTTCTCGCTGATCGTCGGCGCGTTCATCCTTGGTCTGGCTGTCGGTTCGGTCGTCATCGGGCGCCTCGGCGATCGCGCCGGGCGGGCCCCCCTGCTGCTGGTCGTGTGCCAGGTCGGCATCGCGGTGAGCGCGGCGATCACGATCCCGCTCTTTGGGGAACTCCCCCTGCGCGTGAGCGTGCTGATCGCGGAGCACCCTGAATCGCTGGGGCGGATCCAGGCGGGTGAGTTCCTCGCGATCGCGCTGATCGTGCTGCCGCCGACCTTCCTGATGGGCGGCGTGCTGCCGCTGGTGTGCCAGTGCCTGGCCTCGACGGTGCGCACGAGCACCGCGTCGATCGTCGGGCGGGCGTACGTGTCGAACACGGTCGGGACGATCATCGGCTCGGCGGCGGCTGGGTTCGTGCTGGTCCCGGCGATCGGGATGCGCGGTTCGATCGTTGTCGGCGTGCTGCTCAGTGCGCTCGTCGGCGCGGCGTACCTGCTGACCGGTCAGGGCAGGCAGCCGGCGGCGGTGCGGGGGTTGATCGCGGCTGCGGTCGTGCTGGGGACCGGCGGGCTGCTCGTGGTGCTGCCGAGCTGGGACAAGGCGGTGATCACCTCAGGGCCCTACATCAACGCGGTGGCGCTCAACCAGCGGCTGAGCAGGAATGGCGGGAACGGTGCGACACGCGGTGAGCTCCGCGCCTTCCTCAACGACAACAGCGACATCATCCACTACCGCGAGGGCGTCGCGACGACGGTCACGGTGCGCCGCATCGGCGGTCAGCCCTGGCTGCTCGTCAGCGGCAAGCCGGAGGCGCCGGCGTTCGAGTTCACGCAGGCGTACCTCGCGCACCTGCCGCTGCTGCTGCACCCTGACCCTGAATCGGCGCTCGTGATCGGGCTCGGCAGCGGTTGCACGCTGAACTCCGCAGCGCTGCACGACAACCTGGAGCGGATCGATTGCGTCGAGATCTCTCCTGGCGTGATCGACGCGGCGCGGGAGTTCTTCGACCGCGAGCGCATCTTCACCGACGAGCGCGTGCGCATCCTTGAGGGCGACGGGCGGCTGCTGCTCTCGATGACCGAGCAGACGTACGACGTGATCATCAGCCAGCCGAGCAATCCCTGGATGAGCGGCGCCAGCGCGATGTTCACGCGCGCGTGATTCGAGACGATGCGATCGAAGCTGAACG
>CAYGNN010000094.1:1915-10481 GCA_964351165.1 uncultured Phycisphaeraceae bacterium | reverse complement strand
GAGCAGCGCCGCATCGACGCCGGTGACCTTCCCGCTGAGGTCATCGCGGATGACGATCGTCCGGCCGTCTTCGATGGCTCGGATGCCGCGCTTGCGCTCGCCGGTCCAGAGGCCGCCATCGATGCCGCTGAGGCCGATGGCGTCCACGCCCATCCGGCGCAGGTCCTCGACGGCGCGCTTGTTGATGCGCCCGCAGTAGGCCATCGTGAAGATGTCGAGGGTCGCGCGGTCGGTCCTGCGGCTCGTGTGACCGCTGGGGCTCGTGATGGTCTGCGGCGGATGCCCCAGCTTCTCGGAGAGGACGTTCGTCTCGTGCGATCCGCCGTGGACGAGGACGATCCGCTCGCCTTCGCGCACGCGGTGGGCGATCTCGACGAGGATCGCGGTGAGGTCGATGCCCTCGCCGCCCCCCACCTTGATGACGGTGATCGGTGTGGTGTTCATGCTGGGTGGAGTCCTGGGAAGGTGAGGCCGGCGGTTTCTTCGAGGCCCAGCGCGACGTTCATCGCCTGCACCGCTGAACCAGCGGCGCCCTTGACGAGGTTGTCGATCGCGCTGAGGACGACGATGCGGCCGGAGCGGGGGTCGATGGTGAACCCAACGTCGGCGTGGTTGGAGCCTGCGAGGATGTTGGGGTCGGGGAGGCGGTGCAGGCCAGCGCGGTCTCGGACAATGCGGACGAATGGCTCGCCCTCGTACGCCTCACTGAAGCAGCGCCACAGCTCGCGGTCGTTGACCTTGCGCGCTGGGCGCACGTGGGCGGTGCACAGGACGCCGCGGACCATCTCGATCGCGGTGACAGTGACATCCAGATCAAGATCGCCCAGCGCCTGCAGGACCTCGGCGCTGTGGCGGTGGCCTGCCGGGCTGTAGGTGCGCACCGCGCCGCTGCGCTCCGGATGGTGCGAGCCAGGTGTCGCGCTCGCGCCGCTCTCGGAGGAGCCGACCTTGATGTCGCAGAGGACCGACTCGATGAGACCTGCGTCGGCGAGCGGCTTGAGCGCGAGGATCATCGCGGTGGCGTTGCAGCCGACGCCGGAGACGAGACGGGCGCGATGGAGGCTCTCGCGGTTGATCTCAGGGAGGCCGTACACCGCATCGGCGAGCCTGCCGGGGACTGGGTGCTCCTCGCCGTACCAGTCTTGGTAGTCGCCGGCGTCGCGGAGCCTGAAATCGGCGGAGAGATCGACGACGAGCGGTGCGAGGTCGAGGTAGCGGTCGATGTCGCGCGCCGCCTCGCCGTGGGGCATGCACAGGAAGCACACATCGCAGGGCTGCAGTTCGACCGGCGGGACAAAGCAGTGGTCGAGGTGGCCTCGCAGGTTGGGGTGCTTGCGGAAGACCGGCTTGCCTGCCTCGGAGCGGGAGGTGATCTCCTGGATGTTGACCGATGGATGGCAGGACAGGATTCTGGCGAGTTCGCCCCCTGTGTAGCCGGTCCCGCCGACGATGGAAGCGTTGATAGTGCTGCTCACGCTGTCACCTCCGCGACCGATCCGCGCTGCTGCGCGATCGTGAGCGTGCGCTCGACGATCCGCCCTGGGATGTCCACGCCGGTCGTCTCGATGCTGTTGCGGAACTCCATCGAGTGGTTGAGCTCGTTGACGAGCAGGCCGCGTTCGGGGCACTCGAGCAGGTCCACCGCGACGAGGTCCGCGCCGACCGCGTTCGATGAGCGGATCGCGAGGTCGGCGGCTTCCTCGGTCATCGTGAAGTTCGCGGCTCGCGCGCCCCTGGCGGTGTTGGTCAGCCAGTGCTCGCTGGTGCGCACGATCGCTGCGATCGGCTCGCCCCCCACCACGAAGACGCGGAGGTCGCGGCCGGGCTTGTCGATGTGCTGCTGGACGTAGAAGACGCCGCTGCCAGCGCCTGGGAGCGCCGCCCGGCTCTCGATGATGGCTTCGGCCGCGTCCCGATCATTGACGCGGGCGACGAGCCGGCCCCATGATCCGACGGTCGGCTTGATGACGCTTGGGTAGCCGAGCGATTCGATCGCCTCGAGCGCTGACTCCTGATCGATCGCGACTCGGACGCTGGGGGTCGGGATCCTTGCGGCTTCCAGCGCCAGAGTCGTTCGCCACTTGTCGGAGCAGACCTCGGTCGTTGAGGGCGGATTGATGATCCTGACGCCAATCGATTCGAGCGCCCGGCCGATCGTCAGCGACGCGGTGAGGCTCAGCGATCGGTCGAGGACAGCGTCGTAGGTCGCCCAGCGATCGGCATCCGCCGGGTCGAGGACGATCGAGCGGGTGTCGATCGGATCGACGTGAACTCCCGCGAGTTCGAAGGCGTCGAGCAGGAGCCGCTCTTCGACGCGGAGCCTGGTGTAGCACATGGCGATACGCATTGGTGTCTTCCTTGCTGCGTGGTGCGTGATCGGTCGTTGGGGCCGGGCGATCACTCGCCCCAGTCTTCCTCAACCTCAGGGGCGACCTCGAGCGTCAGCGGCTCGCGGCTGGTGACTTCCAGTTCGCAGCCGCAGCCGGTGCATTGGGCGATCTCCCCATTGAGGGGCGGGCGGCTGAAGGCGACGGCTGTGTCGCACTCGGGGCAGGCGGCTTCGTTGACGATGGTGGCGGTGGTGGTCATGGGTCTGGTGCTTTCTGGCGCTGGGCGCCGCTGGAGATGTGGAACGAGTTGACGAAAAAAAACCCTCGGACTGCGTCCAAGGGTTCGCTGAAGACTGGTGGATGAATCGTCTGGGGTTAGAAGAGGCCCCGGATCATGCCAGCCGAAGAGACACCTTGGACGCTCTGGGCGCCTTTGGCTTTGGTCTCTTTTTTCAGGCCAGCGGTGTTGGTCATGGTGCTTCTCAGGCCCCCCGTTGTGGGAGCGTGCAGGCGATGTAACTCTCCTCTTCGGCTGTTGTCAAGACGACCGATAGAAAAAATCGGTTGAATCGGCGCCGCGCGGACCATCGAATGCAGGCGAAACACGTGCACGCACGAGGACCTGGAGCAGCGATTTGCAGTCAGAAACAGCAGAACATGCAGGCTCGGTCGGCGCTGGGAAGCTGGTCTTCCTGACCGGCGCGACGGGGTATATCGGCGGGCGCCTCGCCCCCTGGCTGCTCGATCGGGGCTACCGGGTCCGTTGCCTGACGCGGTCGGCGATGAAGCTCCGGAGCCGCCCCTGGGCGGATGATCCGGGGGTTGAGATCGTCGAGGCGGATGCGGAGGACGCTGATGCGCTCGCTGCAGCGATGGCCGGCTGCGAGGCGGCGTACTACCTCATCCATTCCATGATGGCCGCAGGGTCTGACTACCGCGAACGCGACCGGGCGCTCGCAGGGGCGTTCAGCGACGCCTGCGCGCGGTCGGGTGTCGGGCGGATCATCTACCTGGGTGGGCTGGGCGAGACCGGCGATGGGCTGAGCGAGCACCTGCTCTCGAGGCGGGAGGTTGAATCGGCGTTGCGTTCCGGCGACACCCCTGTCACGACGCTGCGCGCTGCGATGATCATCGGCTCAGGCTCCGCTTCCTTTGAGATCCTGCGCTACCTCGTCGAGCGGTTGCCGGTGATGATCACGCCGCGGTGGGTCTCGACCGAGTGCCAGCCGATCGCGATCCGCAACGTGCTGGAGTACCTGGTGCGGTGCCTCGACGTGGATGCAACAACCGGCGCGACGATCGATATCGGCGGCGCGGATGTATTGACATATCGGCAGGCGATGACGGTCATGGCGGAGGAGCTGGGGCTGCCCAAGCGGCTCATCATCCCGGTCCCGGTGCTGACGCCCCGGCTGAGTTCGCTCTGGATCCACCTGATCACGCCGCTGAGTTCGAAGATCGCGAGGCCGCTGGCGGAGGGGTTGCGCAACCGCGTGGTGTGCCGGGACGATGCGGCGCAGCGGCTCATGCCGCACGAGTTGCTGACGGTGCGCGATGCGATCCGGCTCGCGATCGGGAAGGTCCGCGAGAGCGATGTCACGACGATCTGGTCGGACGCCGGCGTGATGCCTGGTGATCCGGACTGGTCGGGCGGGACGGTCTTTGTTGATTCGCGCAGCATCGAGGTCAACGCCAGCAAAGATGCGGTCTTCGACGCCGCGTGCCAGATCGGCGGCGGCAAGGGGTACTACGCGGCGGACTGGCTGTGGCGCCTGCGTGGGTTCATGGACCGGCTTGTGGGAGGCCCCGGCCTGCGCCGCGGGCGCCGAGACGCGACGGAGATCAGGTACGGCGAGTCGCTCGATTTCTGGCGCGTCACCGGTGTCGAGCGTGGACGGTTGCTCGAACTCCGCGCCGAGATGAAGCTGCCTGGTGTCGCGACGCTGTGCTTCGAGATCGAACCGATCGACAATGAGCGGTCGAGGCTGAGACAGACGGCGCGCTTCAAACCCAAGGGCCTGCTGGGGCTCGCGTACTGGTACGCGGTCGTCCCGCTGCACCACATCGTGTTCCGGGGGATGCTCCGGGGCATCGCCAGAGCGGCGGAGGGCGCCTGAGATTCTTTGCGATTGCTGAATCCAGAGCTCCGGATCGCTCGAAAACGCTGGTGTCCTCGAAACAACTTCCGAAGGAGATCAATCATGAAAGCGTTAGACGTCCTGTGCGCGGTGCTGCTCGTTGTTGGCGGCCTGAACTGGGGCCTGTGGGGCCTCTTCCAATTCGACCTGGTCGCCACCATCTTCGGCGGCAACAGCGCGATGCTCGCCAGGGTCGTGTACACCCTCGTCGGCTTCTCGGCGGTGTACCAGATCGTCAGCATCGCCGGCATCCAGAAGCGCTGGAACGTGCAGCCCAGGCTCGCCAAGGCCTGATCCGCCATCTCATCATCCTGACCGGTCGCAGTCACGCCCGACCGGTCTTCGGAAGCGCCCCGCTGCCCCATTCCCCCGGAGGGCGGCGGGGTGTTTTCATGTTGAATGCCTTCGGAGCGAACGCTCCCGATAACCGGCCTCTAGCTTGGTCCGATCACCGCGTGCGGATGGCGGGATCGCGCCGATCCTCCCGGATCGTCGTGGATACAGACGGACGTTTTTCTGAAACGATCGCTTGCAGCAGCGGGGGAATCCGACAGTTGGGGTGTTCACACTCACCTCTCCCAAAGGAGAACTGTCATGAAACCGTTGGAATGGATCTGTGCCATGCTCCTCGTTGCCGGCGGCCTGAACTGGGCCACCTGGGGCCTGTTCGAGGTTGACTTCATCGCGATGGCCCTCGGCGGCTCGTCGGCGATGGTCGCCAAGGCGGTGTACGCGCTGGTCGGGATGGCTGCGGTCTACCAGATGATGAACGTCTTCGGGATCCAGGGGACGCCCAAGATGCCCTCTCGCCCGGCGAGAGCCTGACCCTCATGGCGCTGGGTTCCTCCCTGCGCCGTTGCATGGAATAACGCTGAACCAATCGCCCCGCCGGAGGCATGTCCCCCACCGGCGGGGTGTTCCGTGCGCGCCTGATGCTGCGCCTGCAGGCGGCCCCCGGCGGCCAACCGAGGTGCTACCATCGCCCCCATGATCGACCTGAAGCACCTGCGCGAGGACCCCGAGCATTACCGGAAGGGCGCTCGGCTCAAGAACGTCGAGATCGATATCGACCGCCTGCTCGAACTCGACGAGCGGCGCCGTGCGGTGGTGCACCAACAGGACGAGCTCCGCGCCGAGCAGAAGCGCCTCGAGAAAGAGAGCGGCAAGCAGATCGGCCAGCTCATGGGCAAGATGAAAGCGGCCAGCGGCGACGACAAAGCCGCGCTCGAGAAGGAACTCGCTGGGCTGCGCGCTGCGCCTGCGGCGCTCAAGGAGAAGATTCAGGGGCTGGACGTCGATCTCACGGAGATCGAGCCGGAGCTGAACGAGCTGCTCCTGCACGTCCCGCAGCCGGCGGACGCTGATGTCCCGGAGGGTGCTGGTTCCGACGACAACATCGAGCTGCGCACCTGGAGCCCTGAGGGGTACGACCTGAGCAAGAGCTTCGAGCAGAACAAGGGCTTCAAGCCCAGGACCCACATGGAGCTGCTCGATCTGCATGGTCTTGTGGACTTCGAACGCGGCGTCAAGATGGCAGGCTCGCGCAGCTATGTCCTGACCGGCGATGGCATGCGGCTGCACCAGGCGGCGCTGCGGTACGCCTTCGATTTCATGACCGGCGAGAATGGTTTCCAACCGATGAGCGTCCCGGTCGTCGTGCGTGAGGAGTGCATGGTCGGCACCGGGTTCTTCCCATCCGGTCGCGATCAGGCGTACCTCGTTGATGAGCAATCGCGCGGTGGCGCTGCGGACCTGTTCCTCACCGGCACCGGTGAGGTCGGCCTGATGGGCCTGCACCAGGGCGAGATCATCGATGAGGCGACATTGCCGCTGACGTACACGACCGTTTCGACGTGCTTCCGCCGCGAGGCTGGCGCCGCTGGCAAGGACACCGCAGGGCTGTACCGCATCCACCAGTTCGACAAGGTCGAGCAGGTGGTCATCTGCCAGGCGGACGAGCAGGTCAGCCGCGAGTGGCACCAGAAGATGCTGGGCTACGTCGAGACGTTGCTGCAGAGGCTGGGGCTCCCCTACCGCCTGCTGCAGTGCTGCACCGGTGACCTGGGCATGAAGAACGCCGACATGATCGACGTCGAGTGCTGGATGCCTGGCCGCGGTGAGGACGACGCAGATGGGCGCCCCCTTGGCGCGTTCGGCGAGACGCACAGCGCGAGCAGGCTTTATGACTACCAGTGCCGGCGTTTGAACATGCGGTACCGGGGCGAATCCACGAACGGCAAGCCTGTCGTCTGCCACTCGCTCAACAACACGGTGCTGGCGAGCCCCAGGATCCTCATCCCGATCCTCGAGATGCACCAGAACGAGGATGGCTCGATCACGATCCCAGAAGCGCTGCGCCCACACATGGGCGGCGCTGCGCGGATCGGCTGAAGCAACGCCCCCACCGGTTGCTCAACAACACGGCGCGCACGAAAAAGGCCGACGGGCGAACCCGTCGGCCTTGTATTGAATCACGCAGGATGATCAGCGGCCGCGGCGGGTGTCCTTGACCTGCTGCTTGTTGGCCTTCTTGTTGGCCTTCTGGCGCTGCTTGACCTGCTTCTGGTAATCCTTGCGGCGCTGCTTCTCGGCCTTCTTCTCTTCCTTCGTCAGCTGCTTCGGCTCGGCGACCTGGCCGAGGTGCATCGCGACCATCTCGAGGTCGAGGGCATCGACGATGCCGTCGCTGTTGATGTCATAGTTGGGGTTGACATCGCCGAAGTGCTGCACGAGGAGGGAAGCATCGCCGGTGTCGACCCGGAGGTCGGCGTTCACGTCGCCGATCAGCGGCTCGAACTGACGATCGAGGTTCGTGGTGATGCCGACGATCGAGATATCGACCGCGTTGGTCTCGGGGTTCACCGCACGGCGTGCGTCGAGGTAACCTTCGGTGTTGAACTCAATGTACCAGGCGAGGCCATACTCGACCTGAGCGCGCGGGAGGTCGGTGAAGTCACCGGGATCACCAGCGATCAGCGACTGGGTCGGGGCCGTGAGGGGTGGGCCGTTGCAGAACCAGAACCCGCCGTAATCCCACAGCGTCTGGTTGAAGGACACACGGACGAAGTAATCCGCCGGCGAGTTGCCCAGGGGGCCGTTGCTATCGCCGTCAGGGGCGCCGCCAACGAAGGGCAGGTACACACACTCGGTGTTGTTCCAGACGCCGCGCGAGGCCGCGATCAGCTTGTTGCCACCGGGGCCCACCGGGACCTGCCAGAGCTCGAGGTCGAGGTTCTCGTACTCGAACTCGTTCATGAGGTCGGGGTCGAGCGCCGAGACGGTGCCGCCATCACCGGAACCACCGAAGTTGACGATGTTGCCGTTGTCACCGTTCAGGATCCGGCTGAAAGCGCCGGTGGGCAGCTGCCAGGACTCGTGCCTGTTCCAGGTCAGCGTGACCGAGATACCGCTGCCGGGGGTCATCGGGCCGATGGGCAGGTCGATGTGACCTTCGCCAACCATGCCGTGGTCCCAGCCAGCGCGGAAGGGCTGACCGCCACCAATGCCGCCGCCGCCGCCGGTGATCTCATCACCATTGGCAGGAGGTGTGCCGCCAGTGCCTGAACCGTTGTCGCCGTTCCCGAGATCGGGCTCGTCGCCATCGAGATCAGGGTTGTCACGGCGCGCCATCGGCATGATGCTCGCCGAAGCCTGGTCGATCAGCGATTCGATCTGCTCGTTGAAGGGGCCGTACAGGTTGGCGACGGTTGTTTCGACACGGCCGTCGAGCCAGGGGTCTCTCGTCTCAACATCACCAGGCTGCAGCAGCACCAGCGATTCCTGGCAGGTTCTGCTCAGCGGGCGAGGGCTGGGCGGGTTGGCCTGCTGCGGCGTGATGAACGGGACCGCGGGATCGGTGCCGCTGACCTGGATCACGTCGTAGTTCAGCGAGTCGTGCTGCGTGGGTGTGTCGTTGAAGTTGGTGAACCCCTCGAGACCATCGCCGGGCAAGTAATCGGTGACGACTGTTCCGAGGTGGTACTGACGAAGGAGCCGAGCGAGGTCCAGCGAACCGGCGCCGGACCGCTCGTCCAGACCGATCGTGGTGATGGCCGGACGATCCTCATCGTCCATGTCCTCTTCCTGCTCGTTGTCGAA
>CAYGNN010000094.1:0-1905 GCA_964351165.1 uncultured Phycisphaeraceae bacterium | reverse complement strand
CAGCACGGCGCGGGTCACCACGCTGCTGGTCGAGTATCCCTCGCGTTCGCCGAGCTCGTGGAGGAGGCCAACGGAGCCGGCCACGATCGCGCTCGCGAAGCTGACACCGGTCCACTCGGAGCTGCCGACCGAGTTGAAGGGGTTGCCGCTGATCACGAAGTTCTCACCAGGCAAGCGGAGGAGCTGGCCTGGTGCGACGATGTCCGGACCGGACCGGACCTCGCGGAAGACGCCTGCGCTGGACTCCAGCGGGCCGTCCTCCGGCGTGAAAGGGTTGGTGAAGTTCGGAGCCGATACGTCGTAGAGGTCGCCGAGACCGGAATCAGCGTAGTTCTGAGCCTGGATCGGACCGCCGCCGGAGAAGGAGGAAACGGAAGAGAAATCTCTGTTGACGTACCCGACCGCGATCGTGTTGTGCGCCGAACCGGGCGAGTAGACGCGCCCCAGATCCATCAGGGTGGGGTCTTCGCCCATGTCGGGCTCTTCGAGATCGCCGTCGTTGCTCGTCGGCGCGACGATGGTCGCGTCGGTCATCGTGACGCAGGCGTTGTAGATCCTGGCGAACTGATCCTCGCCGCGGCGCCCGGCAGGGCCTTCGACACCGAAGCTGGAGTTGATCACGGTGGCGACTTCGTACGGCTCCGCCAGAGCGAGGTTGTCGGTCGAGATGATGTTGGCGTACTGCTGGCCGGTCATCCCGAAGAGCGAGTAGGTGATGGAATCGAAGATCGCTTGCGGGGGTGTATTCGGGAAATCGACGAATCCACCGGAAGGGTTACGCTCGATCGCGAACCACCCGACCAGCGCCTGGGCATCCGGTGCGATGCCGACCGGATCGGCGCTGGAAGCGCCAACCCTGTTGGCGACCATCGCGCCGAGCGTTGCGGTCTGGTGCGCATGATCGCTGAAGTCAGCGAACAGTCTCCGGGGCACGCCATCGAGCTCACTCACGACCTCGACGATGTTGCTCTTGCCGAAAGCCTGGTGCTGCCTGATCCCGAATTGTGTGCTCCGATCGACGAGCGGCGGGAGGCCGTCGAGATTGCCGATGACGACGCCGTTGCCGGTGATCCCGATCTGTTCCCAGGCGATGATGCCCAGCTGGCGACGCCGGAGGCTGATCGCGTCCGACGTGTCAATGAACGACAATGTTGTTGCAAGCCCGGCTACCGCCATGACTCCGGGAGTCAGGGCTGTACGGAACAGGCTTGTTGATTTTTTGTTAGGCATCAGCTTTCTCCAGATCGCATTGACCCAGCAATATATACAGTATCACACGGCGGAGGCGAGTCTTCGCAATTTTGTACCAAATCCCGAACAAATTGGGGATGATCCGTGCTTCTTTCTCCAAACTCACTGCTTCCGCTTCTCTATTGGTACGCAAGTGGATCGGCACGGTTCCGGGATTTCCATTGACATTCTCTCCCGGCCCGATCTCAGACCAAGCAGCCGGATCGCGACTTTTGAATGGCAGAGGCTTGACCATGAGAGCCGGGGAGCGAAGGATCAGCCCAACCTGATGCGGGGTAGAGCAGCTTGGTAGCTCGTCGGGCTCATAACCCGGAGGTCGCAGGTTCAAATCCTGCCCCCGCTATTCTTTGACTCAACAGAGTCGGATAAAGGCCGATACGAACCACTTGCTGGTTTGGATCGGCCTTTATCTCTTTGACGTAGCAAGAGATGAGATTCCGCCGCTCTTCGACGGTGCCCGAGGCGACAAGAGCCTCCACGGCATCGAACTCGGCCGCGATCCGCTTCCTGAGATCCCCCACCGGCGGGAGGCTCGCTTTTGAATACACGGCATTGAGTGCAGCCTCGACCTCGATCCGCTCGGCGGAGAGATCATCCGCCTGCTGGTAGAAGCCCAACGATTCGGCGGTCTCCGGCTTCATTGCAGCCAGGTGA
>CAYGNN010000093.1:0-10556 GCA_964351165.1 uncultured Phycisphaeraceae bacterium | reverse complement strand
GACCGACCGAGGAGCTCTTCCAGAACCCGGCGCTCCCTGAGACGGAGCAGTACATCACCGGCCGCTTCGGTTGAGACCTGGTCCAGGTCTCAGGGCCGGTCCGCGATAACCGGCAGACCTTGCGCGATCGATCCGCCCTCGCGATGGCTCATTGGCGAGGCTGCCCCCCCGGTCCGGGCGTGGTTCTGCTCAAATCGTCACAACCGGCTTATTTTCGGTGCGACCCGGACCGATCGGGGTTCTAGAGTACGCCAGCGGGGTTGGATGATGGCCGGCATGGCAGCCGGTCACCGGCCCTGATATCGCCTTTGTTCCGAAAGATTCGCTGATCATGGACGCCAAACCCAGGCCTGTTCCCCCCTCGATCAACGGCTGGAGCGCCGACTACCTCGACGCGCAGCGCCAGCAATGGCTCGCTGATCCCACCAGTGTGCCAGAGGACATGGCCTCGTTCTTCCAGGGCTTCGAACTCGCGACTGCTTCCGGCTCCGGCGCTGCCGCGGATGCCGACACCTACGCCGTCGCGCACCTCTGCCGTGCGTACCGCGATGAGGGCCACCTCGCCGCGAAGCTCGACCCGTTCGGTGTCGAGCGCGAGCGTCCGGCGCAGCTCGACCCGGCCTACCACGGCCTGGGCGCCGAGCACATGGACAAGCTCTACCACAACCACGACATCCCGGGGCAGGGCCCCATGTCGCTCCGCCAGATCATCGACTGGATGGAGGAGACGTACTGCGGCTCCTGCGGCATCGAGTTCTGGCACATCGACAACGACGAGGAACGCTCCTGGCTCCAGGAGAAACTCGAGAGCACCAGGAGCCATCCCGGCCTGACGAAGCAGGACCGCCTGCACGTCCTGCTGCAATTGCACAAGGCGGAGATGTTCGAGACGTTCCTGCACAAGCGCTACCGGGGCCAGAAGCGGTTCAGCCTCGAGGGTGGCGAGTCCGCCATCGCGCTGATGGACTGGATCGTCCAGAAGGCGCCTGGGCAGGGCGTGCGCGAGATCGTCTTCGGCATGGCGCACCGAGGCAGGCTGAACGTCCTCGCCAACATCCTGGGCAAGACGTACGAGCAGATCTTTACCGAGTTCGAGGAGAACTGGGAAGAGGACTTCGTCGAGGGCGGCGGTGATGTGAAGTACCACCTGGGGTACTCCGGCGACCGCAAAACGACCAAGGGCGAGGACATCCGCCTCGTGCTGGCGTCGAACCCCAGCCACCTCGAAGCGGCCAACGGCGTCGTGCTGGGCCGGTGCAGAGCGAAGCAGCGCCTGCGCACCGACGTGAACCGCGACGCGACGATCCCCATGCTCGTCCACGGCGATGCGGCCTTCATCGGCCAGGGCGTCGTCGCTGAGACGTTCAACATGAGCCAGCTCAAGGGTTACACCTGCGGCGGCACCATCCACGCGGTCATCAACAACATGATCGGGTTCACGACCGGCTCCGAGGACGCCCGCTCGTCCCACTACTGCACCGATCTGTCCAAGTCGATCAGCGCGCCGGTGTTCCACGTCAACGGGATGGACCCTGAAGCGGTGGTGCACATGGCGGAGATCGCGCTGCAGTACCGGCAGCAGTTCCGCAAGGACGTGGTCATCGACCTGTGGTGCTTCCGCAAGTGGGGCCACAACGAGGGCGACGATCCCTCGTACACGCAGCCGATCATGGCCGAGCGCATCAAGAAGAAGAAGGGGACGCTGGCGACGTACGCCGAGTTCCTGCTGGCGCAGGGCGTCATCGACGAATCCGACGTCCAGAAGATGCGCGACGAGCTGAACAACCAGATGGAGCGCGCCCAGTCGAGCGTGACCGAGCTGGGTGTCGATCCCACGATCGATCCAGGCTCATGGCGCTGGCAGGGCTTCACGCACCAGTACTCCTTCGATCCGGTCGAGACCGGCATCGACCGCGAGGCGATCAACGAGATCGCCAACGTGATGACGACGACCCCTGATGGGTTCACGCCGCACCCGAGGCTGGCCAAGCAGCTCGCCAAGCGCACGGAGAACGTGCTGAACGACGAGCCGCTCGATTGGGGCACTGTTGAAAGCATCGCGTTCGGCTCGCTGCTGACGGAGGGTTACGCGGTCCGCCTGTCCGGTCAGGACAGCCGCCGCGGCACGTTCTCGCACCGGCACGCGGTCCTGCGCGACTCCGAGACCGGCGAGATGTACGTCCCGATGAACAACATCCGCGAGATGGGCCTCTTCGGTGTCGAGGGCGAGGAGCCAGGCGATCCCGGCGCTGATGGCAAGCCGAGGCAGGCGCGCTTCTGCGTCTACGACTCGCCGCTGTCGGAGTACGGCGTCCTCGCCTACGAGTACGGCTACTCGCTCGCTGACCCGCACATGCTGGTGATCTGGGAGGCGCAGTTCGGCGACTTCTGCAACACGGCGCAGGTCATCATCGATCAGTTCATCTCGTCCGCGGAACTCAAGTGGCAGCGCTGGTCGGGGCTGACGCTCCTGCTCCCGCACGGCTACGAGGGCCAGGGCCCCGAGCATTCCTCCGCGAGGCTCGAGCGGTTCCTCCAGCTCTGCGCCGATGACAACATGCAGGTGGTCAACCCCACGACTCCGGCGCAGATGTTCCACATGTTCCGCAGGCAGGCGCACCAGAAGCACCGCAAGCCGCTGATCGTGATGAGCCCCAAGAGCCTGCTCAGGCACCCTGAAGCGACGAGCCGCATCAGCGAGCTCACGCAGGGCTCGTTCCAGGAGATCATCGACGATCCGAGCTTCGCCGGTGGCGAACGCAACAAGCAGGGCGTGCAGCGCGTGCTGCTGTGCTGCGGCAAGGTGTACTACGACCTCATGGACCGCCGCCGCGAGCAGGGGCTCGAGGATCAGGTCGCGATTGTCCGTGTCGAGCAGGTGTACCCGCTCCACGCGGCGAAACTCGAGAAGATCATGGAGACCTACCCGGTCGCCGCTGAGCGCATCTGGTGCCAGGAAGAGCCCAAGAACGCCGGCGCGTACCAGCACTTCGACCTCGCGGTGCGTGAGGCGCTGGGCTGGTCGCCCCTGCGGTACATCGGTCGCCCTGCGAGCAGCAGCCCAGCGACCGGCTCCAAGAAGAGGCACCAGCGCGAGCTGGAGTTCTTCCTGGGCGAGGCGATCGACGAGGTCGGCGAGAAGGCGAACGCGAACCGCACCCCGGCCAAGGCCGGCTGAACGGACAGGATCGGTCGAGCGACGCCGCACGCGCCGCTGATCGAAAGCAACATGAAGAGTCAGGCCCCACATGGCGACGACGAAGGATTCAACGATGACGACAGACATCATCATCCCGACGCTTGGCGAATCGATCTCCGAGGGCGTGGTTGCCGCGTGGCTCGTTGAGGAAGGCCAGTACGTTGAGCGCGACGCCCCGCTGATGGAGTTGGAGACGGACAAGATTACGATGGAGGTCCCCGCTCCTGCGTCCGGCGCTGTCAAGCACGCCGCGGAAGTGGGCGACACGGTCAGCGTCGGCGCGACAGTCGGCGCGATCGACGACTCAGAGAGCAAGCCTGAAGCCAGAGCCGCGCCCGCCGCACCGAGCGCGCCGGAAGCCAAGTCAGAGCCCAAGCCTGAATCGAAGCCAGAGCCGCAACCAGCCGCGACTGTCGCGCAGCCCTCGATCCCCGAGCCCTCGCCCGATGGCGATGTGCATGCGACGCCGCTGGCGAAGAAGCTTGCTGGTGATCTCGGCGTTGATCTGCAGGCCCTCGCCGGCGCCGGAACCGGCCCCGGCGGTCGCATCCGTGAGCAGGACGTCCTCGCGCTCTCCCAGAACAGGAACGGCGCTGCCAGCGCCGCGTCGACCGCCGCCCCCGCGTCCAAGCCGGCCGCCGGTGGCCGTGAGGTCACCAGGGAGCGCATGTCGCCCCTGCGGCAGAAGATCGCCTCCCGCCTCGTCGAGGCGCAGCAGACCGCGGCGATGCTCACGACCTTCAACGAGTGCGACATGACCAACGTCATGGCGCTCCGCTCGCGCAACAAGGACGCCTTCCTCGAGAAGCACGGCGTGAAGCTCGGCTTCATGTCATTCTTTGTGAAGGCCGCGGTCAGCGCGCTGCAGGCGTACCCGCTCGTCAACTCGTACATCGTCGATGGCGAGAAGGGCCCCGAGATCGAGAAGCACGGCTACTGCGATGTCGCGGTGGCGGTCGGCACCGACAAGGGCCTCGTCGTCCCGGTGCTGCGCAACTGCGAGGAGCGGTCCTTCGCCGAGGTCGAGGGCGGCATCCTCGAACTCGCCGACAAGGCGCGCAGCGGCAAGCTGGGCCTCGAAGACATGCAGGGCGGCACGTTCACCATCAGCAACGGCGGTGTGTACGGTTCGATGCTCTCAACGCCGATCCTCAACCCGCCGCAGTCCGGCATCCTGGGCATGCACAACATCATCCGCCGCCCGGTGGAGCACCCCGACAAGCCGGGCTCCGGCGAGATGGCGGTGCGCCCGATGATGTACCTGGCGCTGAGCTACGACCACCGCATCGTCGACGGCGCTGGCGCGGTCGGGTTCCTGAAGCACATCAAGGAGTGCATCGAGAACCCGGAGCGTCTGCTGCTGGAAGTGTGATCGTCAGACGCCGGACTCGGCGATCGCGATCGATGCTTTATTGATCTCGTTGATAGCGAGCAGCCACAGCGGGACATATGCGAGTAACACAACGATGTTGATGATCGGCAACATCGTCGCGCACGTGGTGATGCAGGCCGCGAGCACGATATTGGTGTTGACGCGGTCGCAGCTGATCTCTCGCTCTTCGAGATAACCGGCGAGATCCTTCGAGAGCCCCCAGGCCGCGACGAAGATCCAGTACAGGTTGAAATACGGGATGAACATGAAACCGACCGCGATGTCGGGCGTGGTCCGCGCTTGCCCATCCTGGATCTGGTTCCACGACCGGTAGAGCAGCTTGCAGAGCATCACCAGGCTGACGATCGCCGCAGGGATGATCAGCGCGTGCATGCTCATCACGAGCAGGAATGGCACGAGTGGGAATTCACCCTGATCGGATGCAATCGAGAACACCATCACGAGCGTGGTCGCGACCGCGGCGAACGTCGAAACGACAGTCAGGATCCAGCTGACCAGGAACCATCGGTACAGCCTGACGAAGCTGGCAGGGCTGTACCGGATCGGCGTTGGCGGGTCGTGTTGCATGCCAGGCCCAGGCGCTGGTCAGGCCGATTCCGCGATCGCCATCGAGGCTTTGCGGAAATCATTGAAGGTCATCAGCCACAGCGGGATCGCGGCGAGCGCGATGAGCAGGCCGAGGTATGGGATGATGCTCAGCAGCGCCACGATGCACGCCGCTTGCGCGAGCCCTGTGCTGCACCGGCGTCCGTGGATGTTCCGCTCATCCATGTAGCGGTTCAGGTCCTGCGATAACCCATAGATCGCGACGAAGATCCAGTAGAAGTTGAAGAACGGGATGAACATGAACCCGACCGCCTTGCCTGGGCCGGTCCTCGCGTGGCCGTCCTGGATCTGGTTCCAGGCCTTGAACAGGAAGATGTACTGCAGCACGACCGCTGCGATGATGCCCGCGATGCCGATCAGGATGATCGAAAGCA
Organism: uncultured Phycisphaeraceae bacterium; assembly: GCA_964351165.1. Lineage (GTDB taxonomy): Bacteria > Planctomycetota > Phycisphaerae > Phycisphaerales > UBA1924 > JACKHE01. Next base: position 4,984 of record CAYGNN010000093.1, on the reverse strand, counting down.
CCAGACCGCCCAGGTAGAGCCCCAGCATCGTCCAGTAGAGCGTGTTGAAACTCCCCGGCTCGTATCGGACCGGCGGTCGCGGCGGCTGCCGCATGTCGGCAGGGTGGGGGGGAGGCGAGGGCACGGCGTCTTGCGGGTGGTCGTTCATGCCGAGATCGTGAGTTCAGGGGGCCGCTTCGTCAAGTCGAGCTTCCACGCCGCGATGGCCATCGAGGACTTTCGAACCCGGTTCAGCGTGAGCAGCCAGAAAGGGCCGCCGATCACGAGAAAGAGAAGCCCGATGTACGGAATGAGCGTCAACAGCATGAAAATGTATGACGTGATCGCGAGGCCCGGGCTGCTCCTGGGGCCTGGGATCTTGCGCTGATTCATGTAGCGGTTGATGTCCTCGGTCAGCCCGACGAACGCGACAAAGGCCCAGTACAGGTTGAAGAACGGGATGAACAGGAACCCGACCGCCTTGCCACCGCTCGTCCGCACCCTGACGTCCTGGATCTGATTCCAGGCCTTGTACACAAACATGAGTTTGAATACCGATCCTGCGATCATCGCCGGGATCGCAAAGATCAGGAATACAAAGGACACCGCGAAGAGGAAGGCGCCAACGCTGAATCCGAGGTAGAGCCCGTAGTACGTGTTGACATGCCTGGGCAGATACCTGGGCAGCCGCCGAGCCGGGCGTGATCGGGGCGCGACGGAAGGGGGACGATGCGCAGCGCTCCGCGCCTGGCTCGGTGCATGGTTTCGTGCCTGGCTATTGGGGTGACTCCGGACAACCGCCCGGCGCCACTTGGCGATCGACTCCGCAGACGCGGTGATGTCGTGCAGCGCAAGAGGCCAGAGCAGGAACGCAACGACGACCAGCACGCGGACAATCTGATTCAGCAGGTCCTGCGTGCCGAGAATGAACACTGGCACGAACAGTGAACCCAGTATGGAGAGCCACGCGAGAATCCCGAGGATGCTCCAGATCAGGACCAGCCAGGGCCTGGCCTGCCTTCCCTCGATCTGGTTTTCCCGCTGCATCTGCCGCTGCCGCTGCGAGAGCCCAAAGTACGCGATCAGCGCCCAGGTGGCGTTGAAGAGGGGAACAAAGAGCGGCCAGACAAGCAGCTCGGGCGCCGCTCCGCCGGCCGGTCGAACCTGAGCCGCGGCGCGGTGCAGGATCATGGTCTTGAAGATCAGGATCACGATGATCAGCACGAAGCTGATGGTCGACGTCGCCAGCTTCCCGATGAGGATCAACGTGTTGGTGGTCCGAACATCGGGATCGATCGCTGGTAGCGTCTTATCCGGGATGAACATCGAAGCGACAGTGCACAGGACCAGCATGAACAAGCACACGAAGTACACGCGGTACCAGCCGCGCAAGACGCCGGGCGCAATGGCTGGTGTGCTGAACGCCGCTGCAATCACAGAATCACTGTGTGATTCTTCGGGGTGCGATCCTTCTTGGCTTGTCGCAGGACAGTCAGGCATCCAGCCAATCTAACAATCCAAGGCACCCAGGCTCGATCGTTTTCCACATCCGCTCGAAGGCGTCGGCGCCCTCGCCGTAAGGATCTGGCACGTCCAGCGATCGCCCGGATTCCCCTTGCAACGCCGGATCGAAGGACCGCAGCAGGCGGACCCGGTCTGCCGGCGCGCCGGCGTCGAGCAGGTCCATCTCGTTCGCGCGGTCCATCGCGATCAGCCAGTCGAAGCGGTCGAAGTCCAGATCGGCGTCGAGCTGCCGAGCGATCGAAGGGAGGTGGACGCCGTGCGATCGGGCGACGGCGCGCGAGCCGTCGTGGGGGGGCTTGCCGATGTGCCAGTGCCCGGTGCCGCAGGAATCGACCCGGAATCGATCGACCACGCGACGCTCGCTGGCGTGGTGCAGGAAGAGCCCCTCCGCGACCGGCGATCGGCAGATATTCCCGAGGCAGACAAAGAGGACGCCGGTTGGTCGGTCGGGTGACAGCATGGCGACAGTGTGCCACAGCGCGACCGATCAGGGAAGCGGCGCCCAACGTGTACAATCGCCAGCGATGCAAACGACACCCGATGAATCGACCATGCCGTCCTTCCTCCAGGGGCTCGACGACAACCAGCGGGCCGCCGTTGAGCACGGCGGGGGGCCTTGCGCCGTCCTCGCAGGCCCTGGCGCCGGCAAGACCCGCGTCATCATCCACCGCCTCATGCGCCTGCTCGCGCCGATCGAGGAGGGGGGGCTGGGCGCTGCGCCGGAGTCCGTTGTTGCGATCGCCTTCACGATCAAGTCCGCCGACCAGCTCCGCGACCGCCTCGCGGACAACCTGGGGCAGTCGGTCGCCGCCCGCGTGCAGGCGTGCACGTGCCACGCGTTCGGGCGCCGCCTGCTCGACCGGTTCGCAGACACGATCGACCTGCCGCCCTCGCGCAGCGTCTGCGACAGCGCCCAGCGGAGGCGGCTGATGCGCGAGGTCGTCCACGACACCGGCGCGCTGTCCAACCGACGCGCCGAGGGGATCGAGAGCCTCGTGACGCTCGCGCTCAGGTTCGTCGCGCAGTGCCAGATCGACGCGGTGGAGCCCCGGACGATCACCGACTGGTGCGTGCAGCGCCTTGCGCGCATCGATGGCGGGACGCTGACCTTCGAGGACGACCAGGCGGAAGCTGCGGAACGCGCGAGGCTGGGGCGCGACCTCGAGCTGGGGCGCCTCTACGAGCAGTTCCACGAGCGGCGCCTCGCCCGCGGCATGCTCATGCTCGACGACTACATCAACCTGCCTGCGAAGATCCTGCGCGAGCAGCAGCTGCCTGCTGCGATCGTGCGCGACGAGATCCGCCACGTCGTCGTTGATGAGTTCCAGGACTGGAACCCGGCGCAGATCGAGTTGCTTGCGCAGCTGGTCCCCGGTGGCGATGGTGCGACGCCCGACCTCTTCGTCGTGGGTGATGACGACCAGTCCATCTACGCCTTCCGGGGCGCTGACGATCGGGCCTTCGATCGGTTCTCGACGATCTGGCCCAAGGCGCAGACGCGCCGGCTCGACCGCAACTACCGCTCCGCGCCGATCATCGTCGAGACCGGGAATGCCATCATCAGCGCCGCCGCTGAGCGGTTCGACGAGGAGAAGACGATCTCCGCCAACCCCGACTGGGGGAAGGAGCAGGGCCGCCCTGCTGGCTCGCTCGAGGGGGTGATCGTCGATGACAACGCGGACAACGGCCTTGTCATCGGCGCGATGATCGAGGAGGACCGCAAGCGCCGCGCCGATCAGGACGGCGCGAAGCCGCCCTACGCCGAGTACGCCGTGATCGCGCGCAGCACCGGCGAGGTCGATTTCGTCGCCAACGAGCTGGAGATCGCAGGGATCCCGGTGGACGCCCGCCGCAAGCCGACGCCCCTCGACGACGACGGCGTGCAGGACCTCATCGCCTGGATGCGGCTGCTCGACGACCCATCCAGCCGCTCCGACGCGCAGCGGCTGCTCCTGCGCCCGCCGCTGGGCGCGGAAACAAAGGACGTGCAGGTATGGTCGAAGGCGCACCGCAAGCTCGCCTGGCAGATGGAGGGCGAGGCGCCAACATTCATCGAATGGCTCCGCGCCGAGCAAGGCGAACACGAATCGGTCGCGTGGCTGCTGGAGCGCTTCGACACCTTCCAGAAGATGGCGGCCCTCGGCGAGCGTGCGGACAAGGTGGTCGAATCGATCATCCGCGAATCAGGCGTCGCGCACGCGGAGGGGCTGACCGGTCGCCGGAGAGCCGGGCGCATCGAGGATCTGATCCGCGTGCTGCGCTTCGTGCGCAACGTCGCGCCCAACCTCGACCAGCCGAGGGGCCTGCGCGAGTTCTGGCGCTACTACAACGACCTCGATGACAAGGAGCGGGAGTTCGACACCCCTGGCGATGCTGCGGTGGACCGCGAGGAGGACGACGGCTCCCGCCCCGACGCGGTGACGGTCATCACCGCCCACAGCGCGAAGGGGTTGGAGTTCGACACCGTCTTCCTCCCCAAGGTCCGCCCCAGCGGCTACCCCATGAACAACCGCAGCGATGGCGAGGACGTCACGCTCCCTGAAGAGCTGACCGGCAGAGCGCCGACGACGCACGCCGACGAGGAACGCCGCGTGTTCTACGTCGCCTGCACGCGCGCCGAGCGGCGGTTGGTGGTACTGGCGAAATCGAAGAAGGGCAAGACCAGAGGCGCTTCCGGCGATTACTACCTCGAGCTCAGCGAGGATCACCCGGACCTGAAGATGCACGAGCACGCCGGCCAGCAGTGGCTGGAGACGATCGATTCCAGCAGGGACGCTGTCGCGCTGGGGGGCGAGGGCGACGAGGCGGCGACGATCTGGCTCCAGCGGCAGCGCGACCAGGCGATGATCGCAGCGATCAACGAGCTGCACCGCGCCGCGCGAGCAGGCGTCACCAACGACGACCTGACCGCGATCCTCGAAGGGCTGCGCCTCAGGACCACCGAGCTGGCCGCCTTCGAGCACTGGCGCACGACCGGCACAGCGCCAGGCATCGCGACCGATGACGATGCGCTGCGCGCGCGACTCGCGGCAATCGACGAGCGTCTGAGCAGGGGGGACGTCGATGATGGGTCGATGACACGCCCCATGAAGGGGCCGCTGCACCTGAGTTACTCGATGGTCAAGCAGTACCTCGATTGCCCGCGCTGCTTCTACCTGAAGTACGTCCTGAAGCTCGACGAGGCGAAGACCTCGCAGCTCTACATCGGCGACACGATCCACAACGCGCTCGAGGCGTACAACAAGGCGAGCGCCACGGCGGAAGCGGAAGGGGCGCCGCCACCGGATGTCGAGTGGCTGGTCGATCGGGGCCTGGCGATGGCGCGCCTGGAAATGACCGGCGACGAGGGCGATCAGGCGAGGCTCGATCAGATCGAGGCGCAGCTGCGCCTCTACGACCGCGAGTTCACGGACGATTCGCAGCTACTCGAGGCGGAGATGAAGGTCGAGATGCCCTGGGCGATCGACGGCGCGCCGGCCGA
>CAYGNN010000092.1:232-10606 GCA_964351165.1 uncultured Phycisphaeraceae bacterium | reverse complement strand
GCCAACGCCGACGCTCCCCCAGGTGAAGCGAATCTGAACGGCGTTCCGAGCGGGTGCGAGGGCATCCGCGGCTCCGTCAGCCAACGTATTTCTTCACTGATGAAAGGTGGAACCATGATCCTTGAAAGCATCATCCTGGCGAGCGCCGTGAACGCCTCCGCAGTCGCCCAGTCCGGCGAGAACTACTGTCACCTGACGTGGGACAAGCAGTGCTGCCCCGTCCCCGGCTGCGATGTCTCGATCGCGCCAGGCGTCCTCACCATCTGCAACGAGAAGCCTGAGCAGGCGGAGTTCACCTGGGAGCTGATCGATGTCTCAGGGCTGGGCCTGCAGTTCATGCCGCAGAACGGCGTCGCGGAGCCCCGCAACTCCCCGACCGGTATGGCCGAGCCCTGCATCGACATCCCGTTCACGGTGATCTGCCCGCCGAACTTCCCGCTTGGCTCTGTCGCCGATTACCAGGCGATCGTGACCAAGGTCAGCACCGGCGAGACGTTCACCTGCTTCGGCAACGTGCGGAACGTCAGCGAATGGAAGGTCGAGCCGATCGGTGATCCGGTCGTCGATGTCCCGGTCGGTCCGGTCGCGACGCCGGTCAGGGCGCAGCTCGCCGTGAGCAACCTCGGCTCCAGCGGCAAGGACGGCGTGCGCATCAGCGCGACCCCCATGGGTTCGTTCGACGTGCAGCCGGCGCAGATCCAGATCCCGCCCATCGCACCGGGGACCTCGTTCGCGGTCGATTCGTTCTTCGACATCACCTACCGCGTCGATCGCGGGATGCCGCCGGCGCCAGGCCTCATGGGCGACATCCTCTTCAAGATCGACACGGACGGCGACGGCATCGACGAGACCGTGATCGGCTCCATGACCGTCCGCGGCGTCCCGACCGTTGGCCCCTGCGTCGGCGACATCAACGGTGATGGCGTCATCGACACCGCCGACCTCGGCCTCCTGGTCGGAGTCTTCGGGACCGCCTGCCCGTAATCCTTCCGCGGTCCAGCGATCCTCTGAAAACACAGCAACCGAGCCTGAATCAGGCTCGGTTGTTGTCGTTCATGCCCAATGGGCGTGCGGGAATCAACCCATTCTGTATTGACCACTCCGCCGGGCAATGTCAGGATGCGGGACGCTCGGCGCCCAGACGCGACCGGGAGGGAGAGCCGGGAGCACGGCTCGTACGGGGTACACCACACTTTCGACTGGAGAATTCTGATGGGAATGATGAGCGAGTTCAAAGAGTTTGCGATGCGTGGCAACGTCATCGATATGGCGGTCGGCATTGTCATCGGCGCCGCCTTCGGCAAGATCGTCAGCTCCTTCGTCGCGGACGTCGTGATGCCCCCCATCGGGATGCTCACCGGCGGCGTTGATTTCTCCGAGATCAAGATCCCGCTGAGCGAGGCGTCGGTGGACGAGACGACCGGCGACGCGATCGAGGCCGTGACGATCAACATCGGCAACTTCACGAACACCGTGATCGACTTCGTCATCATCGCCTTCGCGATCTTCATGGTCATCAAGGTGATGAACAAGGCGAAGAAGAAGGAAGAGGAAGCCCCGGCCGCCCCACCCAAGCCCTCGAAGGAAGAGGTCCTGCTGGCGGCGATCCGCGACGCGATCAAGGCGAAGTAAGCCGATCCGTCCGGCGGAATCAGTTGAAATCCATGAGCACGCCGATCCCTTGGGGTCGGCGTGTTTCTTTGCGCGTGTTGCCGAGAGATCAAGGCAAAAAAAGAAAACACCCGGCCAGCGGGTGTTCGAAGTGGAGCCGATCGGGATCGAACCGACGACCTCTTGCATGCCATGCAAGCGCTCTCCCAGCTGAGCTACGGCCCCATGTGGTCTGAATGTCGCCGCAGACCTGATCGGTCCGATCTGCTGCGGGCTACAAGCGTAGTGCGGCTTTCGGTTCGGTCAAGGGGATTGGGGCTGTTGCGGGGCGATTCCGGGGCCCTGAGGGGCCCTACACTGGCCGCATGGCCCGTCGGAAACTCCATGACCGGTATTTCAAGCAGGCGAAGGCCGAGGGGTACGTCGCGCGGTCGGCGTACAAGCTGGTCGAGATCAACCAGAAGAAGCGGGTCATGCACCGCTCCGATCGGGTGCTGGATCTGGGCTGCGCCCCAGGCGCCTGGCTCCAGGTGGCCGCCCAGGCCGTGGGGCGGTCGGGCTCGGTGGTGGGGCTGGATCTCCAGCGTGTCCGGCGTGATTTCGGCGAGACCGTCGTCACGATCGAGGGCGACGCGACCAAGATCGACCCTGAAGAACTCCTCGCGGCGGGGTGCGTAAACCCATCCCCCTACGACTGCGTCCTCTCCGACATGGCCCCCTCCACCGGCGGTGGGGCGGGCGGATCGGGGGATCACTTCCTCTCGGTCCGGCTCTGCGAATCGGTGCTGGAGCTGGCGAAGCAGGTCCTCGAGCCTGGCGGGAATCTGGCGATGAAGGTCTTCGAGGGCGAGGCGTACAAAGGCCTCCTGGACGAGACAGGGCGGCTCTTCGAGCACGTGAAGGGTTTCAAGCCCGCAGCGAGCCGGGATGCCTCGCGAGAGATCTACATCATCGCACACCGGCTCCGTAAACCCAAGCAATCCAACGACATGTGACCGAAGCCTGTTTGAGCGGCGAAAATTCCTGGGATTGTATTTGACAAATTAATTTGTCCATTCGATAATCCAGCCATGGGAATGCCAGCGACCAAACTCGACGCCGCCTCCGAGATCGGGTTGATCGATGACCCCGCCAGGGCGGCGATCGCCCTGCACCCGATCCGCAGGAAACTGCTCGAAGCGCTGACAGCGCCGGACTCGGCGGCCGGGCTCGCCAAGCAGTTGAAGCTGACCAGGCAGAAGGTGAACTACCACCTGCGCGAACTGGAAGAAGCAGGAATGGTCGAGGCGACCGGCGAGACCCGCCAGCGCCGCGGCTGCCAGGAGCGCCTCGTCAGGGCGACGTGCGCGTCGTACCTGATCGATCCCACAGCGTTGGGGCTCAGCAGCGCGCCGGATCCGGAATCGATGAAGGACCGCTTCTCGTCGAGCTACCTCATCGCGCTGGCGGCGAAGGCGATCCGGGACCTGTCGGTGCTCAGGCGCCGTGCGTCATCGGTGGGGAAGAAGCTCCCGACCTTCTCGATGCACGCGGACGTGTCGTTCGGTTCGCAGCAGGCGCTGCACGCGTTCACTGAGGATCTGTCCAACAGCATCGCCGAGTGCATCGCCAGGCACCACGAGAAGACAGAGAACACAACCAACGAGAGCCGGGAGTTCCGGTTCTTTGTCGGGTCGTACCCGACGATCACCAAGAGCGAGGCCGAGGCGGAGGCCGAGGCCAGGGCGCACCAACAAGCCAACAGCGAGGACCAGTCATGAGCGCACAGACCAATGCCGCATCAACCACCGGACGCACCGCGGAGCTGGAGTTCACGATCGACGCGAAGGTCGAGGACGTGTGGGCCGCGATCACCGAGGCGGAGCACCTGATGAACTGGTTCCCGCTCGAGGCGAGGGTCACGCCTGGCGAGGGCGGCACGATGTTCATGGCGTGGGGCGAGGAGTTCAAGGGCGATTGCACGATCGAGGTGTGGGAACCCAGCAAGCGGCTCCGCACAACGTTCATGGAGCAGCCCTCGCCGGACAGCGAACCGATGCGCACGTTCGTGGATTACTTCCTCGAACGCGATGGGGGCGTGACGAAGCTGCGCCTCGTGCATTCGGGGTTCGGTGAGGGCGCCGCGTGGGACGCGATGTACAACGCTGTCAGCAACGGCTGGAACGCCGAGCTGCGCAGCCTCAAGCATTACGTGGAGAACCATCTCTCGAAGACGCGCGAGGTCGCGTGGGCGGTGTCGCCGATCAAAAGCGGCGATGAGGCCGCGTGGGCGGCGCTGCTGGGGCCTGACTGCCTGGGGCTGGAAGGTGTCGTGACCCCCAGCGCCGGCGAGCGCTACAGCGCCAATGGTCCGGCGCTGGGCGAGATCAGCGGCCTCGTGCTGCACTCGAAGAAGCCTGGCGTCTTCGTCGCGACGATCGATGGGATGGACAACGCCTTCATCAGGGTCGAGATCGAGCGATGCACCGGTCCGGATCCCTCGGTGTGGTTCTGGGTCTCGCTGTACGGCGATTCCGCATCGGGCGCGAAGGCCCTGAAGCAGCGCATCGAGCAGACGCTCGCGTCGCTCGTCGCCTGATCCCGCCTGTCCTGGAGAGGCGTTACCATGATCCCTTGACGCCAACCGCCGCTGACGGAGGACCGCCGATGGAACAGAACGCGATGATGGAAGCCTGGATGCGCGCGAGCGCACCGGGCGAGGGGCACGAGCGACTGGCGCCGATGATCGGCGTGTGGGACGTGCAGACGAGTGTCTGGTTCGGCCCAGGCGATCCGATGGTCTCCAGCGGCACGGTGACGAAGGAGTGGGCGCTCGACGGCCGATTCCTGATGCAGGATTACGAGGGCGACGAGACCCCGATGGGTCGCTTCTTCGGCAAGGGGACGCTCGGCTACAACAACCTCGCCAAGCAGTACCAGTCGGTCTGGATCGACACGATGAGCACCGCGATGCTCGTGCAGACCGGCGACTGGCAGCGCGATGCGCTCGTGCTCATCGGCGACCAGCACGAATCGATCAGCCTGGGGCAGGTGCGCGTGCGCTCGGTGACGCGGATCGTCACAGACGACCGGCACACGTTCGAGAACTTCGTGACCGGCCCTGACGGCAACGAGCTGCGCACGCTGGAAGTTGTGCACACGCGTAAGGGTTGATACCCGAGCCTTCGCTCCGCTCAGACTCGGCGTCCGGGATTAGTCCTTGGGCGCTGCGCCGAAGAAGACCTCGACGTGCCGACCGGCCGGGCCATCGCCGGTGTTCTTGACCTCCACGCGCACGAGCCGCGTGCCGCTGGAGGCGTCCGCGACGTGCGCGAGGTGCTTGATGACGCCCTGCACGACCGGCGCATCGGTGTCGTCCACGTAGCGGACCCACGCGGCGTCGCCGACGCGCAGACCCAGCGTCTGCTTTGTCGGTGTGGAGGCATCGATCCAGAGGACGCTCGAATCGACGAGTCGCGCGATGGGCTGGAACGCCTCGACCGTGTCGCCCTCGGCGATGATGACGACATCGATGACGCCATCGATCGCTGCGGTGAGTTCGCGCTGGGCGTGCACCGCCTGCGCCTGCTGGAGCTCGAGTTCCGCCTCGCGCTGGCGCTGCTTGTGCAGCTCGACCGCGAGCAGGGCGGCCTGGGTTTCGAGTTCCGCCTCCTGGACTTCGAAGGAGGCGCCGGCGTTGCGCTCGTAGGCGGCGCGGATGCCGGCTTCCTTCACCTTGGCGAGCTCCCACGCGGCGGTGGCGCGGTCGATCTCGATGGTGCTCTCGGCGCGCGTCTTGAGCAGTTCGACGCGGGCGGTCGAATCGGCGCGCTCGAGGCGGATCAGCGGCTGGCCTGCGGTGACCGTCTCGCCAGGCTCGACGAGGGCCTCCGCGACACGGCCTGGGACCGGGAAGGCGAGGCTGAGGTCGTGGCTGGCCCTGGTGATCGCGCGGATCGGGGCGTTGGCCTTCGATGCACTTTGGGCAGGGGCGATGGGTGCGATCGCGAGGAGGATCCCGGCGCCGAGGGCGAGTGGCAGGCATCGGTTGAGCATCGGATGGGGCTCCATCTGCAGGGTGGGCGTGGTCACGACTACGATATCAACGCAGGGGCACGGCTCTAACTCCGCTTGAATACGAGGATTGCGGCCATCTGGATCGGCCTGAGCTGTTGGAACCTGCGGCGAAAAACGCCGTCCAATCCTTGATCGGCGTTCTGGCCCGCTGGGGCCATTGGCCGATACTCCAATGCTGGTGATGTTTTTTCGTCAGCAGCCCTGCGACGCCCCGATCCCGCCCCCGATCCCATGACTTCAAAGACGGCACAACCCCCGACCGATCAGGCTGAACCTCCCACGGCGGCTCAGGCCGGCGACACCTTCCTGGCGCAGCTGATCCGCAAGCGGTGCGCCGGAGGCGCCGCGGAGGCCGGGGTGGTCTTCCGCATCACGCTGACGACGATCGGCGGCGAGGGCGCGAAGCCGATGGAGGGCGACGCCGACATCCTGGCGATCCATCCTGCGATCCAGGCGGACGCGGCGCTCCCCGGCTGGGTCGAGCTCGCGGCGCACGCGGCGTCGAAGCGCGTCGGTGGCGGCGAGCACGGCGCCTCGGCGGTCCCGATCAACGGTTCCGAGCAGGATCAGGAAGCGACGATCCAGTGGATCGTCACTGTCCCCCTGCAGTTCGGTGTGGGCGAGGCGCCCTCGGCGATCGCGGCCTTCCTCGTCTCATCCTCGCGCGATTCGATCGAGGACGCGATGGCGCCCCTCGGCATTGTCGAGCGCGAATTCCTCGCCAACGAGCAGCGGCACGCTGGCGCGCCGCTGTCACCGGTGGACCGGATGAACAGCGCCGTCGCGCCGCTGCTTGCAGCCAACGCGCAGGACAAGTTCTACGCGGCCGCGGTCGCGGTGTGCAACGAGATCGAGGCGGCGACGAACGCCAGCCGCGTGAGCGTGGGGTTCCTGCGCGGGCGCGACATCCGGCTCGGCGCGATCAGCCACACGGAGAAACTCGTGCGCTCGATGCAGGTCGTGCGCGATATCGAGAACGCGATGGAGGAGTGCCTCGATCAGGACCGCGAGGTCGTGACGCCGGCGTCCCCTGAATCCATCGCGGTCGATCGGGCGGCGAATGAATTGTCACGGCTGCACGGGCCATCGTCGGTGTGCGTGCTGCCCCTCCGGCGGCGGGGCGAGCCGATCGGGGCGCTGTGCATCGAGCGAGGCGCGGAGGCGCCCCTGCGCGAGGACGAGGTTGAATCGGTCCGGCTCGCGTGCGAGCTGGTGACGCCGAGGTTGCACGAACTTGCTGCGCGTGATCGGTGGTTCGGCGCCCGGATGGCCGCCTCGGTGCGCACGTCTGCGGCGTCGTGGCTCGGTCCAACGCACACCTGGGCGAAGCTGCTCGCGATCGGGTGCTTCGTGTTCCTGGCGTTCCTGGTGCTGGCGAAGGGGACGGACCGCGTCGCAGCGCCGGTGGTGATCCAGACGGTGGAGCGTCGCGTCGCGCCGGCGCCCTTCGATGGGTACCTGGAATCGAGGGCGGCGCAGATCGGCGACCGCGTGCGCGCCGGCGATGTGCTGGCGACGCTGGACTCGTCGGGGCTGCTGCTCGAGCGCGCCGAGGCCGCGGCGAGTTTGCAGGGGTACGAAGCGGAAGCGGACCGGGCGCGTGGCGCTGGGAAAACGGCTGATGCGCTGATCGCCGGATCCAGGGCTGATGAGCTGCGCGCGCAAGTGGAGCTGCTGGACTGGAAGATCGAACGCTCGCAGATCCGCACGCCGATCGATGGTGTGGTGGTCCAGGGCGATCTGGACGCGATCATCGGCGCGCCGGTTGGCGCGGGGGACACGCTGTTTGTGATCGCGCCGCTGGAAGCGCTGCGGGCGGCGGTCGCGGTCGATGCGTCGCGCATCGCGGACGTGCGGCTCGGCGCGACGGGGACGCTGGCGACGACGGCAGACCCTGCTTCGCGGGTGCCGTTTACGGTGTCGCGGATCGATCCGATCGCTGCGGAAACAGAGGGCGGAACAACCGGGGCGTTCAACGTGATCGTGGATCTTGAGGATGCGCCGGATTGGTTGCGCCCCGGGATGGAGGGCGTCGCGAAGGTGGACGCCGGGCGGAAGCGGTACGCGGCGCTGTGGTCGCGTCGTCTGGTCGATTGGGTGCGCATGAAGCTGTGGATCTGAGGAGGGGCGGGCAACCGTGGCGAGCCACCGGCCGACATTCTCGGAATCGTGGAGCAGGGTCGCGGACCTGAAGCCGAGGCTGCGCGCCACGGCGCAGGCGCACCGGCAGTGGTTCAGGGGGCGCGCGTGGCGCGTTGTGCGCGACGCAGCGAGCAACCAGCACTTCCGGATCAGCCAGCAGGGGTACAACTTTCTAGGTCGGTTGGATGGCGCGCGCACCGTCGAGCAGGCGTGGGCGCTGAGCGCCGAGATCGATGGCGATGATGCGGTGACGCAGCCGGAGGCGCTGGAGCTGCTCGCGCGGCTCTACGACGCGAACCTGCTGGCGAGCGACCGGCCGGGGGATGCCGCGGCGCTGCTCTCGAAGCGGCGCAAGCGGGTGAGCCGGGAGATGAAGGGGCACGTGCAGAGCGTGCTCTTTGCGCGCATCCCGCTCTTTGATCCGGACGCGCTGCTGACCAGGTGGCGCCCTCTGGTTGGGTGGATGTTCAGCAAGGGGGGGCTGGCGCTGTGGCTGGCGATCGTCGCGGTGGGGCTGGTCACGATGTTCGGCCGCTTCGGGACGCTCGCGAGCGAGGCGGCGGGAGCGCTGGAGCCTGACAACCTGCTGTGGCTGTACCTGGCGTACGTCGTGATCAAGGGTGTGCACGAATTGGCGCACGGCTTCGCGTGCAAGCAGTTCGGCGTCGCGTCCGGTGGTGGCGGCGAGGTGCACGCGATGGGCATCGCGCTGCTGGTCTTCGTGCCTGTTCCGTATGTTGACGCGTCGAGCTCGTGGTCGCTGCGGAGCAGGTGGCAGCGGATCGTGGTGTCGATGGCTGGCGTGATGGTGGAATTGGTGTGCGCATCGATCGCGGCGCTGGTTTGGGTGGCGACGAGCCCCGGCACGCTGCCGCACACGCTGGCGGCGAACGTGATCATCCTGGCGAGCGTGTCGTCGCTGCTGTTCAACGGCAACCCACTGCTGCGGTACGACGCCTACTACGCGCTGTCGGACTGGCTGGATATCCCGAACATGCAGCAGCGCGCCAAGGAGCAGCTGCACTACCTGGTGAAGCGATACGTCTACGGACTGCGCACGGCGAAGTCGCCGGCGGTGTCATCCAGCGAGGCGTGGGTGCTGCTTGGGTACGCGGTCTGCTCGGGCGTGTACCGGGTCTTCATCACCGCGGCGATCGTGCTGATGCTCGCGCAGCGGTTCTTCATCGTCGGCGTCGCGCTGGCGGTGATGGGGATCGTGCTGTGGGGCGTGATGCCGGTGGGGCGGTTCGTTCGGTACCTGGCGTCGAACCCGGAGATCGGCCGCGTGCGCGCGCGGGCGCAGCTGGCGTCGGTTGCGATCATCGCTGCGATGCTCGTTGTTGTCGGGTTGATCCCTGTCCCTGCGCACGTCCGGCTCGAGGGCGTGGTCGAGCCGGTGCGGGAGCAGGTCGTCCGCGCTGGCGTGGATGGGTACCTGATGGACGCGCTGGAATCGGGTGTCGCGATCAGTTCAGGATCACCTGTCGCGACGCTGGCGAGCGCTGATCTGGAAGCGGACCTCAAGCAGGCGCGCGCGATCCGGGCGCAGTACGACCGGCGTCTGGGGATGGCGCTGGCGTCGGATCCCTCCGCGGTGGACCCTTACAAGCAGCGGATCGGGGCGATCGATCGGCGGATCGATCGGCTGACGTGCGATCACGCGGCGCTCTCTGTTGCCGCAACGGTCGATGGTGTGTGGGTGGCGCCGGCGCTGGGCGACCATGTCGGCGCGCACATCGAGCGCGGGCGCACGCTGGGTGTGATCGCTTCGCTGGACGAGCTGCAGATCAGGGCGAGGGCGGATCAGGCAGGTGTCGGTGGGTTGACGGCGATGGGGGATCGGCTCGATGCGGAGGCGAATCGTCGGGTGGCGATCCGCGTCGCGGGCAGGCCTGAACGGACGTACGCGGGCGCCGGGTTCACGATCAATGAGGCGGCATCTGAGTCGGACAAAGACGAGCAGGGATCTGCCGGCTTCGAGGTTGTGGCGCCGATCGCGGATGCTGAGGGATTGTTCCCAGGGCAGCGCGTGATCGTGCGCATCGAGGTGGAGCGCGCGACGATCGCAGAGCAGGCGATGACGGCGTTCCGCAGGCTCATCCAACGCGGGTTCTCGGTATGACGGCGCTGCCCAGTCCAATGCTGCAGGACGCTGGCGCGTGGCGGGCGATCGCGCGGCGCGCCTCGGCGGAGCCTTTGCCCAAGGGGCTCGATGCGGCGTGGTCGTCGGGGCTTGGTGCGATCGAGCGGCTGCGTTCGCGGCCTGCGAAGCACCTGCGGGCGGCGGAAGAAACGCTGAGTTTGGTTGATGGGTTCGCGGCGCTGGATTCTGCGCAGTTTGCGGAAGAGGTTACGCAGGTCCGCACGGCGCTGCGGCTTGGGCGCGCGACGGCTGACGATACGCAGCGCGGCTTGGCGCTGGCCTCGGTCGCGGCGCAGCGGACGCTGGGGTTCACGCCGCACGTTGAGCAGGTGGCGGCGGCGCTGGCGATGGACGCTGGCGCGTGTGTGGAGATGGCGACTGGCGAGGGGAAGACGCTGGTCGGCGCGCTCGCGAGCGCGCTG
>CAYGNN010000092.1:0-222 GCA_964351165.1 uncultured Phycisphaeraceae bacterium | reverse complement strand
TTCGCGGCCTGCGAAGCACCTTCGGGCGGCGGAAGAAACGCTGGGGCTAGTGGATGATCTGGCGGCGCTGGATTCGGTACGGTTCGCGGAAGAGGTCGCGCAGGTGCGCACGGCGCTGCGGCTAGGGCGTGCGACGGCTGCCGATACGCAGCGCGGCTTGGCGCTGGCCTCGGTCGCGGCGCAGCGGGCGCTGGGGTTCACGCCGCACGTTGAGCAGGTGGC
>CAYGNN010000091.1:0-10675 GCA_964351165.1 uncultured Phycisphaeraceae bacterium | reverse complement strand
TGCCCACCACAAACGACGGCAGCGAGATCCCCACCAGCGCCACACCCAGCGAGAGCGTGTCCGCCAGCGAGTTGGGCTTGATCGCGCCGATGACGCCAGCGCCGACGCCGATCACCAGCGCGATCGCGATCGCCACCAGCCCCAGCACGATCGACACCGGCAGGCTGTCGGCGAGGATCTCGTTCACCGACCAGTCCTCGTTCCGAAGCGAGGGACCGAAGTCGAAGACCGGCCCAAGCCGCTCGCGCCCGGCAATCGCATCGCCAGCCGCGCTGATCCCGGTCGCGTCGCCCAGGTACTGCCAGTAGAAGGCCCACGAGCTATCGAGGTTGTACTGCGCCTCCATCGCCTCCAGCACCTCCGGCGGCGGTTGGCGGCCCTCATCATTGATGACCGCGCTGCCAGGCAATTGCCACGCGAGCAGGAATGTCACGGTGTACACCGCCAGCACGATCAGGGGCGTCTGCAGCAACCGGGATGCGAGGAAGCGGATCATCGCGCATCCCCTCTCGTGGTGCGCATGAGGTAGGGGTACTGCACCAGTCGGGGGTGCTCGCTGACGCCCTGCAGGGTGTTGGGGTCGTACAGGTAGAACTGCACGTACTGGAAGATGGGGATGATCGGGAACTCCTCCTCGACGATCATCCGCTCGGCCTCGGCGAGCAGCCCGAAGCGCCGGGCCGGGTCGGTCTCCTCGATCGCGCGGTCGAGCAGCGCATCATATTCCGGATTCGAATAGCCGCGGTCGTTGTTGCCGTCGCCTGTTCGGCTCAGTTCGAGGAACGTGAGCGGATCGCCGTAATCACCGAACCAGCCGCCTCTGGACATCATGTAGTCGCGGCGCGAGAGGTCGTCCTTGTACGACTTGGTTTCTTTGGAGACGACGCGCGTGCGCACGCCCAGGTGCTCCTCCCACATCGCGCCGAAGGTCAGCGCGATGTCCTCGTGGTAGGAGCCGGTGGAGCAGAGCGTCTCGACAACAGGGAACGCCTCGCCCTGTTCGTTCTCAGGAACGCCATCGCCATCGCGGTCGGACCAGCCTGCTTCTGCGAGCAGCGCCTTGGCGCGCACCGGATCGAACGCCAGCCCTTCTGGCGGCGTGTACCCTGGGATGCTTCCCGGCGGGATCAGCGACCCGGCCGGCGGCTCGCCCAGGCGGCGGACCTTGTCGGTGATGTCGCGCTTGTTCGTCGCGAGCGCGAACGCCTTGCGCACGCGTGCGTCCGCGAAGGGGTTGGGCCGGCCGCCGGTGAGTGTTTCGGTGCAGTTGAAGCCCCAGAAGTACGTGCCGAACGTCGGGAAGGCGTGGACGTCGGTGCGGCTCCCCTCACGCTTCTGCTCGAGCATGTCCGCGAGATACCCGACCCGGTCGGCGTTCGTCACCCAATCCACAGCGCCGGTCTGGAACGAGAGCACGGCGGTGTTGGGGTTCTCGATGACGACGATGGAGATGGACTCCACGCAACCCTGCTCGATGAGCGCCTCGCGGTTCCAGTACGTGCCGCTCCGCTCCATCCGGAAGGCGCGCTTGAAGCGCCAGTCGGTGACGATCATCGGGCCGTTCCCGACGTGCAGGGGGGGCTTCGTCCAGTCGTGCCGCTGGTTCAGCCGGCCGGTCTGGGGATCGATCGAGGCCCAACGCTCGACCGTCTCAGGATGGACCGGGTGCGCGATGGCGAAGCAAACGAGGTCAAGGAAATACGCGGTCGGGCGCTCGAGCGTGACGACGAGCGTTCGGTCGTCGGTCGCGGAGAGGCCGACCGTTTCGTTGAAGCGCTCGATGGTGCGCGCCCACAGGTCATCCGCGGCCTGCTGCGTGCGCTCCGCAGGAGGCAATGTTGCGTACGCGCTGAGCTGTTCGCTCCGCCAGTTGAAGAACGCTTCAGCGCCGTCGATCACAAAGAAGAGCGCCGTGTAGTCTGCGGCGGTGTCCGGGAGCAGCAGGCGCCGCCAGGCGAAGATGAAGTCCGACGCGACGACCGGATCACCGTTGGACCACTTCGCGTCCTCGCGCAGGTGGAAGGTGTAGGTGGCGCCGTCCTCGCTCTGCTGCCACGAACTGGCGACGGCAGGTTGCGGGATGAACGTCGTGTTGTCCCAACGCAGCAGCCCTTCGAAGAGGCAGTAGTTGACGCGCATGTCGTGCGTGTAACTGATCCGCTGGGGGTCCAGCGTGATGATCGAGGTGTTCTCGGAGTAGGTGAACTCGGCGGGCGCCGGGGGGCGGTCGCCTGCGATCACCGCGACGATCATGGCGAGCAGCAGCAACCCTGGAGCGAGGAGTTTCCACATGGGTCAGTCCGCCGGCCTGTGGTTGGGCGCCGGGATCACGCCGGCGCTCAGTTGAACGAGCCAGCGGGGACGTTGTAGGGCGACGCGAGGAGCTTGCCCCTGGCGCCGGTCCACGGCTCGAGCGCCGATTCGATCTGCGCGAGCCTCGCGCCGTTCCGGTCCTCGACGAAATCACGGATATGGCGGGTGATCCGCTCCGCCTCCGCCTGCCCTGTCACCTGGCTGTGCGCCAGCAGCAGCACGCGCTCGGCGCCTGCGCCGAGGTCGATCGCCAGCTGCCTGCCCTGCGCGTCCATCCCCTGCGGCGGTTCGGCGCGCATCCACTCGGTGAAGAAGACCAGCGCCTGCCCCGACGCGACTGCGGCGGCCATGGCGAAGTCCCGGTCTGCAGCGCCCTGCGCGCCGATGAGGTCGGCGAAGGCGGTGTCGATCGCGCGGAAGATGGTCAGCGCCTGTGTCTCGGTCGGTGCGCCGGAGCGCCAGCGCTCGGCAACCTCCGCAGCGCCCTGACACATCACTGTGGCGCAGCGGGTGCCCAGCTCAGGCTCGAGGCTCGGCCCTGCGAGCGCCACGAAGAGCGCATCGACGACCTGCCCCGATTGTTCATTGGTGAAGGCGGATTCGATGGTCCTGAAGACGGAATCGATCTGGTTCGCAGGGACCGCGGCGCGGTCGGCGTCGTACGCGTTCAGCAGGACGCCGATGCTCCTGGCGGCCTCGTACCGGATCGCTTCGCGCTGATCCTCCATCGCTTCCTGGAGGATGTTCACCGACAGCGGCGTCGCGAGCTCGCCTGCGATGACCACCGCGTTGATCGCGACGAGGTTCTCGGTGTCCGTCGCGAGCCTGGCGAGCCCGCCGTTCTGGAGGGCGCTGCTGTATTGCAGGCGGAACGAGCTGTCGGCGCCATCGGAGCGGAGGGGCGCCAGCAGCGCGGTCCTCGCGTTGCGGATCGCCAGCGGCTCACCGGAGCCGAGGGCGCCGAGGCGGTCCCCCACGAACTGGGCAATCTGGCTGTCGGTCGCCTGGCCTGGTGTGATCGGCGCGACCTGGGCGCTGGCGGTCAGCGCCGTGGCCGTGAGCGCGATCGAGGCGACGGAGATCTGGAGCAGCGTGGTGAATCGCATAGGTTGGCTGGGTATCGCTCTGGAGTGGGCCAGTCGGCGGTGAATGGATGGGACCGGCCACAATAGGGGCCTGGGGGACGGATGTTCAACGCCCGGGCTCGCGTCCGACGATAAGAGAGATGACGCTACCAGCGGCCCTGGAGGGCGTCAAACCTCCCCGGCGCCTGCGGTTCCGACCGCCGGCGGACGCCCCCAAAGGGGATCGGCGCATGGACATACTTCGAGCAACACGGCTGGTCGGTTCCTTCCCGGATCGCGGTGCGGCTCCCGATGGTCATGCCGTGCTGGTCTGGACCGCGAGGCGGCTGAGCCGGGCGGTGACAGGGCTCCTGGGGTTGGTGTGGGCCTTGACCATGGGCGTTGGCGGCGGTCTGATGATGCTCGCCGCGTCGGGGGCCGCCCCCTGGCTGCAGACCACCCTCCTCTGGGCGGGCTGCACAGGCGTGCTCGCCGGGGTCTTCGTGTTCCAACTGCTGGTGGCGGATCGTCTCTTTCCCAGGGCCGATCCGGGACTTGTGCGGAACGTTGAGGCCTCCTTCGGCGTAGCAATCATGGTCGGTCTGGTGCTGACCCTGCTGACTTTCCTCGCCTGAGCCTCAGCCCCTGGGGCTGGCCGACCGATGCTCCTTCGTGACCCCCTGCCTGCTGCCCTGCGGAGACCGACCTTGACCCTGACGACACGGAAACGGACCGGCCTGCTGGTCCGCTGGATCCCTGCCTGCCTGCTGCTCGCCCTGTGCTGCGTTGCCGCGGTCTTCACCACGTTGCCCGCCTCGGCGCAGTCCACCGATGACGAGACCAGGACTCGGCAGGCGACGGCCGACCGCCTCGCCCGCAGCGCGATCCTCACGCTCCGCAACACCGACCCCCCGATGCCGATCGACTACCAGGTCTGCGCCGAGCAGCTCGGCGTCGCGCTGCTGCTGCGGCCCAACGACCCCCACATCCTCCGCGCGATGCGCGAAGCGCTGTACCGCGCCGGCGATATCGATGGTTTCAACGAGGCGACCCGGCAGCTCGCGCTGCTCGAGCCCAACGACACGGTGCTCCAGCTCGCGGTGATCTCCGCGCGGATCACCTCCATCCAGAACGCCGACGACCGGCTCGCCGCGTACGAGCGGCTGCTGAGCGCCGGCTCGTCCAGCCTCGACGCGGCGGTCCAGAGCCGCCTGGCCTTCGATGGCGCGATGCTCGCTGAGGAGCAGGGCGATTCGGATCGCTTCGTGCGCCTGCTCACGCAGGCGGTGCAGCTCGATTCAACGAACAAGGAAGCCGCGGCGCGCGCCGCGGATTACTTCCTCGCGACCGAGACCGACCCCAGGGGCCGGATCGAGATCCTCGCAAACGTGATCCTCGCTGACCCGCTCGATCCGGCGGCGCACCTGAACATCGCGCGCGAGTTCCTCCGCTACGGCGCGACGCACGCCGGCGAGCGGTTCCTGAACAACGCCGTCCGCCTGTGGCGCCTCGCTGGCGAGGGGCAGGACGAGGGCACGCTGCTCCAGCGGTACGCGCTGCAGTGGCTGCACGAGGGCGGCGATCGGGTGCTGGAAGACCTCGCGGAGATGGAGGCGATCCAGCGCTACAGCATCGAGCAGCAGCGGAAGATGCTGGAGGAAGAGGGCGAGGATCCGGAGCAGGTGCCGCCGTTCAGGCCGGAGCCGGTCATGGAGCGCGTGCGCCTCGCGATCGCCTCCGCTGCTGGAGACTTCGAGGTCGCCAACAAGGCGATGATGAACATCGAGAAGGGCATCCGCGAGGTCATCATGAACGCGCAGGAAGCGCTCGAGAGCGACAACCCGCCGGAGATCGACGATGTCGAGCAGCGGATCGGCGACCTGCTCGTCGAGTCGCTCTACCTCAGGCTCTGGTCAGGGCTCCAGCTCGAAAAAGCGGAAGCGACGATCGACCAGCTGGCCAAGGACACCGGCAAGCGGAGGCTCAAGCCGGAAGCGCTCGATCGCTACCGCGGCTGGATCGCGGCGCACGCCGGTGAGTACGAGAAGGCGGTCGAGCTACTTGAGCCGACCTCCGAAGAAGAACCATTCGCGATGCTCGGGCTCGGGATCGCCGGCGAGCGCGCCGGCGACCGCCGCGCCGCGATGCGCGCGTACGCGCACGTCGCGCTGGACGAGCCTGGCTCGATGATGAGCGTCTGGGCGCAGCGGCGCCTGGAGTTCCTGCTGGGATCCGAGGTCACGCCAACGCCGCAGGCGAAGGAGATGGAGGCGCTGGCGAGATCGCTGCCAACGTCGATCGACGAGATGGTCGCCGGCCCTGCGGCGTTCCTGAACTTCGAAACCAGGCTGGTCTCGGACCGCCTCGACCTGCTCGGCCGGGTCCTCGTCCGGCACAGCGTCCGCAATGTCGGCAAGATCCCGGTCGCGGTCGGCGAGCGGTCGCCGCTGCGCACGAGCGCGATGATGATCCCTCGCGTCACGCTCAGCGGTCTGCGCGCAGTGGATTCGGTGGACCCTGAGGTGATCTCGTTCAACCGCCGCCTCCGGCTGAAACCGCGCGAGACGATGACCTTCGAGGTGTGGGCGGATATGGGCCCCGCCGGCGCGCTGCTGGATGTTGAATCGCCGCTGCAGGCGACGATGCGCTGGCGGACGATCATCGGATTCCAGATTGACCAGTACGGGCAGTACGCCCCCAGCGGGACGAGCCTCGACAGCGAGAGCAACATGGCTTCCCGCCCCAGACTCGCGGAACTCGGCAGCAGCGCCGAGGACGTCGGGCTCGCGGTCGAGCTGGCCGAGCCTGGCGAACCGCTGCTGATCACGCTGCTGCAGGCCAGGTCGCTGCTGCTGATGACGTTGAACTCCAACGCCTCAGACGCGGAGGAAGTGCAGCAGTCGATCTCGCAGGCGATCGCGGTCCGGTACGAGACGATGACCGACGCCGAGCGCGCGTTCACCATGACGATGCTCCCGCCGGCGCAGTCGATCCCTTCGGTGCTCGCGATCGATGATCTTGCCAGGGATTCCGCCGACCCGATCGTGACTGTCGCCATGCTGCGCAGGCTGACGGACGCCGACGACGAGGAATTCAACGAGGCGATGGCGAGCGACGATCCGGTCGTCCGAAGGCTGGGCACGATCCTGCACCACCGGCTCGATCGCGCCAGGCGGATCCGCTCGCGCAACGCGGAAGCGGACGCCGGCGCGGAGACCGACCGCTGACCTGGCGCAGCTGTTCGATTATTTGATCTTCACCTGACCGCTGCCAGGCTTGATCTCGCCGAGCGTGGTCACGGTGTGGCCGAGTTTTCCGAGCTTCTGCGCGACGCTCGCGGCGAAGGTCGGCCGGACGATGCAGCAGTAGCCGATCCCCATGTTGAAGACCCTGGCCATCTCCTCGTCGCTGACGCCGCCGTGCTTCTGGAGGAAGGGGAAGACCGCCGGAGGCTCCCAGGCGCCTCCATCAATGTGCGCATCGACACCAGCGTGCAGCGCGCGGCAGAGGTTCCCAGCAAGCCCCCCACCGGTGATGTGCGCCATCCCTGTGATGACCTTCTTGACGCGGTAGCCGCGCTGCGTGCGCGTGATCGCGTCTGCGTAAAGACGCGTCGGCTCGAGCAGCACCTCGCCGAGCGTGCGCTCCGGATCAAGGTCGTCGTATGTCTTTCGGAGATCGAGGCTCGCGGTCTCGACGATCTTGCGCACGAGCGAGTACCCATTGCTGTGGACGCCTGATGACGCGAGCCCCAGCACGATGTCGCCAGGCTCGACGCGCTCCGGATCCATCGCGCGCTTGAGCTCCACGACGCCGACTGAAAAACCGGCCAGATCGATCTCGCCCGGCGCGTAGACGTCAGGCATCTCCGCTGTCTCACCACCGAGCAGCGCCGCGCCGGATTGCACGCAGCCGTCGGCGATCCCCTTGACGATGTCCGCGAGCTTCGCAGGGTCGAGGGCGCCGGTGGCGATGTAATCCAGGAAGAACAACGGCTCAGCGCCAGCGACGATGAGGTCGTTGACGTTCATCGCGACGAGGTCGATCCCGACGGTGTCGTACTTGTCGAGTTCCACCGCGAGCTTGATCTTGGTCCCGACGCCGTCGGCGCAGGAGACCAGCACCGGCTCGCGGTAGTTGCGCTTGAAGAGGTTCTCGTTGTAGTCGAGGCGGAAGAGCCCTGCGAAGCCGGTCGCGCTGTGCAGGACGCGCGGGCCGTGCGTGCGGCGGAGCGAGGACTGGATCCGCTCGACGAACCGATCGCCGGCCTCGATCGAAACGCCCGCCTGCTCGTAGGAGAGGCCGGGCTTGCCGGTGTCGCGTTGCCTGGTCGGAGGGGTCACCAACGCAGCATAGCCATCGCCGTGATGGCTGTGGCTCAGCGGCCTCGGTAGATCGTCCGGATCTGCTGATCCTCCGGCGCCTCCGGCGCACGCGGGTATTCAACAGTGGCGCCCTCCGGCAACGTCGGATGCCAGCCATCGCTCGTGGGCGGGACGCGTTCTGGCAGATCGACCTCCAGGCCGTACGCCCTGACGTAGGCCCAGAAGACGTCCGCCTCGGTGCCGCTGGCGACGATCGGACCGTCCGGCGTGAGCCTCGTCGAATCGCGCGGCGGGTAGATCGAGACGCCGAAGCGGTGCTCGCGCGTGAAGTTCATCGCCCGGATGAGTTCGGGGTTCTGCCCGATCGGCCACGCGAGGTCGTGGTCATCGACACGCAGCGACCAGACCGGCGGGTCGCCGGCGCGCTCGATGGTGAAGACGTGGCGCCGGTCGGCCTCGCTGACCGCGACGACCTTCGACGCGATCCCGGCGTGGAGGTCGATCTGGAATTCGATGCCGTTGCGTTTCTCGACCTGCACGCCGTACGCGCGGCTCCTCCACCACCAGAGGCCGTCGTTGTAGCCGTACCGCTGGTAGCGCCATTGCCAGAGGCTCCCGCCTGTCCCGACGACCGGGACAGGCATCAGCCCCACCTGCCCGATGAAGACCAGCGCCATGACGACGAGGGCGCCGATCACCGGCCATTGCAGCAGCAGCGGTTTCTGCTTCCTGGGTGAGGGGAGCGTCGCCCTGGGATCGGTCTTGTCGAACGCTCTGCCGCACTCAGGGCAGACGTCTGGCGCCTCGTCCGCTGTCAGATCGCCCAGGCAGTAGCGGCACCCCCGGCAGTACCGATCGGCGTTGCCGACCGCCTGCTGCCAGGTGGATCCCTGCTCCGGTTGTGCCTCGCCTGGCTGCTCCATGCCCCAACTGTACGGAGGAATTCCCCGGTCAGTGGCGGCAAACCCCGATATGCTTGGGGCATGCACTTCGACCTCGTAGATTCGGTGCTGGAACTGGAATCCGACCGGATCGTCACTGTCAAGCAGGTGACGATGGCGGAGGAGTACCTCCAGGACCACTTCCCCTCATTCCCGGTGCTGCCGGGCGTGCTGATGATCGAATCCCTCGTCCAGGCGGCCAGGAGGCTGCTCGCGGAGCGCGATCCAGCCCTCGGAAGGCACGTGCTGGGATCGGTCCGGGCCCTCAAGTACGGCGGATTCGTGCGACCGGGGGACACCCTGCGCATCGAAGTGACGCTGGCCAAGGAAGAGGCGGAGGGCGTCTTCGCCTTCAAGGGGCAGGGGCTGGTGGTCGGCCCTGGCGCTGTGGACCTGACCGACGCTCCGACCGCTGTGGGCGGGAAATTCACGCTCCGGCCCCTGCTTGTCCGCACCCCCGCGCTCGCTTGAAGGCGGCTCGGGGCCTATTCTGTGCCTTGATCTGGGGTCATGTTTGCAACCCCTAGCCTCGCCCCGGTCTGCTGATCGAGGCCAACCGACGGGAACCGATACCGATGACACGCGACGAGATTTTCGAGAAGATTCAGGAAGCCCTGGTTGATGCGCTCGGCGTCGACGACGACGAGGTCACCTTGGGCGCCACGCTCGTCGGCGACCTCGAAGCGGAGTCCATCGACTTCCTCGACATCGCGTTCAAGATCGAGCAGGCCTTCGACTTCAAGATCGAGCAGGGCGAGCTCTTCCCCGAGAACGTCGGGCAGAACCCCGATTTCGTCCAGGACGGCAAGGTCACCGCGGACGGGATCGCGGCGCTGAAAGAGAAGCTGCCCCACGTTGATTTCTCGGAGTTCGAAAAGGACCCTGAGGTCTCGAAGGTCGCGGACGTCTTTACGGTTGAGACGATCGTGAACTTCGTCGAGCGGAAGCTCACCGCCGCCGCCAACGCCTGAACCGACCAACCTTTTCCGGGAGCGGCCCATGCGCTGGATGTGGATCGACCGGATCACGGAATTGCAGCCGCGCGAGCGGCTTGTCGCGATCAAGCACATCAGCCTCGCAGAGGAACACCTGCACGACCACTTCCCGGCGGACGCCGAGCGCGGCCTCGCCGCGGCGCCGACGATGCCGGCGTGCTTCATCATCGAGGGCATGGCGCAGAGCGCCGGCATCCTCGTGGGCCACAGCGGTGGTTTCAAGGAGAAGGTCGTCCTCGCGAAGGTGAGCAAGGCGGAGCTGACCGAAGACGCCGGCCCCGGCGACACGCTGCGCTACACCGCGACGATGGTGCGTCTTGATGACATCGGCGCGCAGACGTCGGGCGTCGTCGAGCTGCTCCCCCCCGACGACCCAGCGACGCCGAGAACGATCGGGCGGATCGACCTGATGTTCAGCCACCTGGACAACAACATGGGCGGCGCGAAGTTCCCGGAGCATAACTTTGTTTTTTCGGAGTCGTTCCGGACGCTGCTTCGGTCGAGCGGGATTGCGGCTGATTTTTGAATAGAGCAATGCTGGATGAGTCCAGTTCATACTCTCAAGCCTTAGTGCGTTTACGCCTGGCAAGAGAGGGCAGAACGAGACCGATGACTAACGCCGCTCCTGAAGCAGGAGTAGGAATTCGCAGCAAAGCGTCAATTTCGAAAGATCCGCCTAGCGGAACAGACACGCCACTGACATCGAATCTATATATCCCAGGATTCATGTACCCGCTGTAGTTTATCAGATCCTGCCCAGCTACCGAACTACTTGCAATGATCTCAGTCTGATCTTCGTTACCATCAATTTCCAGACCTGCTCCAGACAGAGCCAGTCGCGCACTCCCAGAGGAAAGAGCCTCTACTTCTCCTAGAAACACAAAGCGAGTTCTGTCTTCGACAACGAATTGAACCCGATTGATGAACGACAAGTCTCCCGGATGCCCAATGATGCCAGAAGGAATGCTCATTCCACTAAGAAAAACACCCAACTCTTGAGTTGTGACAGGACCAATGTCCCACTCTAGGTTGGCAAG
>CAYGNN010000090.1:0-10708 GCA_964351165.1 uncultured Phycisphaeraceae bacterium | reverse complement strand
GTTTCGGATTGAGTGCAGCGCCGCGAACTTCGCGAGCAGCTTCGCCGCGACGAACTCATTCACCGTCGTGCCCTGCTGGGGGACCGTCTCGACGAGGTCCGCGCCGATCAGATGGGCGCCATCCGCTCCGACGATCAGCCGGTGCAGCAGGTCGAGCGTGAACCACCAGCCGAGGCCCCCAGGCTCAGGCGTCCCGGTCGCCGGCGCGAGGTGTGTGTCGAGCGCATCGATGTCGAACGTCAGATAGACCGGCCCGGTCAGCTCCGCGATCTCCTGATGCAGCGCCGCAACCGAAGCCGCGCCGGTTGCGAGCGTCGACGCTGGGTAGGTCGTGATCCGCTCGTCCCGCTCGCTCCGTTCGAACTCGCTGCGCTCCGCCGAGCGGATCCCGATGCTGAGAACCCGGACACCAAGGTCCAGCGCCCGCGCCATCGCGCAGGCGTGGGAGTCCCGGTTGCCCTCATACTCCTCGCGCAGGTCGGCGTGCGCATCGATGTGGACGACGGTGACCGATGCTGGATCTGCGCCGTTCGCCTCGATCGCCGCCTCCAGCAGTGGGGGGGTGACGCTGTGATCGCCGCCGACGCCGATGACGAGGGCCGGCGAATCGTGCAGACCGGCCGCCGCGGTGCGCACGCGCCCGAGGTACGCCGCGCACGGCTCATTTGCTCGCGGCTCGACCGCGTCCGCCGAGTGATACGCGACAGACTCCAGATCGAACCGCAGCTCGTAATCCCACAACTCGACCTGCGTCGAGGCGTCCCAGATCGCTGCAGGACCGTCCGCTGTCCCTGCGCCGTACGACACCGCGCCCTCGTAGGGCAGCGGCAGCAGCGCGACGTGCGCAGCGGACAGCTCCGCCTGCGGCAGCCCCAGGAACGACACCGATTCGAGCACCGATGCCATCGCTGGTCAGCCCTGCGCCACGAGGGCGGGGTCCAGCCGATCGGCGAAACGCTTCGCCTCCCGGCTCTTCCAGTGCCCCCGGTGGTACGCGTCGCCGGCGATCAAGGGGAGCGCCAGCGTCGCTTCGGAGAAGACCATCTGCTCCATCGCGAGATCGACCTTGCCCCAGCTGCACGCCTCCTTGAGCGTCGAGCCGGAGAGGGCGCCATCACGCGAATCCGCCACGGTGATCTGCACGGCGTACTTGTGCATCGTCGCCTCGCCCTCGAGGATCTCCGCGGCAACAACAATGTCCTGCGCGAAGTTCTTGGGGACGCCGCCGCCGACCATGAGCAGGCCTGATTCGCCGCTCATGATCTTGATGCGCGTCAGCTCGTGGAAATCACGGACCGTGTCGATCGCGACCTGCTGACCCGACTCGCGCTTCGCCTGGTGCGCGACGAGGCCGAAGCCTGCCGAGCAGTCGCTGAATGCCGGGCAGAAGATGGGAACGCCCCGCTTGAAGGCGCTGTGGACGATGCTGCGCACGCCGGAAGGCTTGTGCGCATCGAGGTGCTTGCCCATCTCATAGATGAACTGCCTCGACGAGTACACGCCGGGATCGAGCGCATCTGCGATCTCCATGATCGTGTCATCGCAGACGCGCAGGTCGTTCTCGTCGATGAGCGTGTCGTAGATGCGGTCGATCGAGAGCTCGCGGAGCTCGTCGTCGTGCGCGCCGCTCTTGAGCGCCTCGTCCGCGATGTAGTGCCGGAAGCCGAGGCCCTCGAAGAAGTCCTGATCGACGATGTTCGCGCCGGTGGAGACGATCGCGTCCACCATGCGGTTGTCGATCAGGTCCACGAGGAGGTGCTTGAGGCCCGCCGAGACGAGCGAGCCAGCGAGGCACAGGATGACGGTGCAATCCTGGTCCTCGAGCATCGCGTTGTAGATCGACGCAGCCCTGGAGAGGTCCCGCGCGGAGAAGGCGGTCGAGGACATCTGGTCGATCAGCGGCCGCACGTCGGTGCGCGTGATGTCCAGGTGCTCGACAGTGTTCGAGAGGTATTGCGCGCGATCAGGCATGCTCCACCTCCTTGGACTGGGTGATGCGTGCGGAGGGGACCACCGCCTCGACGACCTGTGTGTGCATCGTGCGCATCGGGAAGCGCTCGATCTCCTTCGCGGAGACATCGCCCAGGTCGATCTCCTCGCGGATGAACTCAAGCACGGTCCAGGGATCGGTATCCCCGCACGTGAAGACGTCCAGCGCGATCTGATTCTCCTCCGCGTAGCAGTGCGCCGAGCAGTGGCTCTCGTCGAGCATGATCAGCGCCGCGAACCCCGGGGGGGAGTTGTGACCGAAGTGGTACCTGGATTGTGAGATGACTTTGGCCCCGGCGCGTGTCGCGGCCCGGGCGAGAGCGTTCAGCATGGACTCATCGTCGGTGCAGACGTGATCCGGAACGTTCAGACAATCGATTAAGAGATGTTTGCCTTTTCCCAACGCATAAAACCTCCGTCTCTGGCGGCGCTCAGCCGCGTGGATCCCGCGACATGCGGGCCGCGAGTATAGGCCCACCGAACCCCGGCAAGCGGGCGGCGTCCGCTTGCGAGCGGCGCCTGATAGAATCAGTCCCAGCACCCCTGAAGGAGTCCCCCCAATGGCCAAGAGCGGCAAGAAACTCGTCAAAGTACTCGGCATCCTCGGCCTCGTCCTCGTTGCCGGCGTGGTCATCCTCGTCGTCGTGACCCTCGGCGCCATCGACACGGTCGCCAGGAAGGCGATCGAGGCCGGCGGCTCCTACGCGACCGGGGTGGACACGACCGTCGCCTCGACGGATATCAGCATCATGGGCGGCACCTTCCAGATGACCGGCTTCGACATCGGGAACCCGGAGGGCTTCACGTCGCCGCACTTCCTGGGAATGCAGGAGACCAGGGTCGCCCTCTCGGTCGGCTCCCTGACGCAGGAGAACATCCGCCTCCCGGAACTCACCCTCAGGGAGATCGACGTCTACCTCGAGGGCTCCGGCCAGAACGCCAACTACAACCAGATCCTCAACAACCTCAAGCGCTTCGAGTCGGGCGACAAGCCCAAGAAGGCCGGCAAGGAGGATGGTGGCTCCGGCAAGACCTTCGTCATCGACGTGCTGACCATCGATGGGGTTGAGGTGAACGTCGCAGGCATCCCTGGCATCGCGCAGGCGGTCGGGGATGTCACGGTCAACGTCCCCAAGATCGAGCTCAACGGCGTCGGCTCGCAGGGCGGCCTCTCGATGGCGGAGCTCATCGACCTCATCGTCAAGACGGTGCTCAGCGCGACGATCGAAGCCGGCGGCGGCATCATCCCGGCGGACGTGCTCAACGAGCTGGGCAGCGGTCTGGCCGGTCTCGAGAGCCTCGGCGACCTGGGCATCACCGCGATCGGCGATGTCGGCGCGATGGCCGGGGAGATCGGCGAGGAGGCCACCAAAGTGATCGAGGGCGCCGCGGATGAGGCGGGCAAGGCGATCGATGACGCGGCCAAGGGGATCGAAGAGGGCCTCAACGACCTGCTCGGCGGCGGGAAGAAGAAGGACAACGACGGCGGCGACTGATCCGTTTGCAGGCCATCGCTCGCACAACCATCGCAAGCCCCCGTCCCTGTCATGGTTCCCGGACGTTCCAGGGATTTTCCTTCGATGCCGATCGACGCCGTGATATCCTCCTGATGCACAGCAATCGCTCCGCGCCCGGGAGAGGGCGCCGAGCGGCACAGGAGAAGAGAGTCATGCTGCCTATCCGTTCCGCCGTATTTCTGTCGTGCGCCGTCGCCGCGATCGCCTCGCAGGCCAGCGCCGCAACGCCCGGGTTCTACGAGGACTTCCAGTCAGGCCTCAACGGCTGGGGCTCCAACCCCTCCATCGTGACGCACATCGCAACGAACGGCGCTGACGGCCCTTCGGATGGCTTCGCGATGGTGGAGGGCATCGACGTGCCGACCGAGATGATCGTCCGGACCTCGTCGAGTATGAACAGCGATGTCACCGGCGACTTCATCGGCGCAGGGATCACCCAGATCTCCTTCGCGCTCAACGAGCTGGGCGTCGATGATGGGCTCATCATCCGCTTCGGCTTCGGCCAGCTCGGCAACTTCTGGGTCTCGAATCAGATGTTCGACCCCAGCGCCGACACATGGGACACCTTCACGGTGGACCTGATCGAGTCCAACTTCACCGAGGTCTTCGGCTTCGGCGGGACGTTCGAGGCCGCGATGAGCAACGCCCAGCGCGTCCAGTTCCGCCTGGATTACGACGAGCCTGGCATCATGCCTGACGTCGGGCAGGGCGACTTCGGCCTCGACAGCATCCGCATGATCCCGACGCCTGGAGCGGCCGGGTTGCTGGCGATGGGTGGGGTCGTCGCGGTTCGCCGCCGCCGCTGATCCCGCAGCGTCGGTTCACTGCACCGACATCCCGCCATCGACGGTGATGACCTGCCCGATCGTGAAGCTGTTGGCCGGATCTGCGAGCCAACGGACGGCGGAGACGATCTCGTCCGGTCGGCCGGCGCGCCCCAGGGGGACCGTCGCATCGAGCTGCGCCCTCGATTCGTCATCCGGGACGAACCGGTCGTACATCTCCGTCACGATGGGCCCCGGCGCGACTGCGTTGATGCGCAGGCCCTGGCTCGCGTACTCGAGCGCCGCGGAGCGGGTCAGGCCGATGACCGCGTGCTTGCTGGCGCTGTAGACGCCGAACCGGCCTATGCCCAGGTGGCCGGCGATCGAGGCGTTGTTGATGATCGCGCCGCCGCCGGAGTTCAGGATCGCCGGGATCTCGGCCTTCATGCTGTTGAGGACCGCCTCGACGTTGATGCTGAAGACACGCTCGTAGTTTTCCTGCCCCTGTTCGTGGGTGAGGACGCCGGTATCGCCCTCGATGCCAGCATTGTTGAACGCGGTGTCGATCCTGCCGAACGTTTCGAGCGTGTTGTGGACCAGCGCCGCCGGAGCGCCCTCCTCCGAGACATCGGCCTGGAAGAAGACCGCTTCGCCCCCATCCGATCGGATCGATGCGACGACAGCCTCGCCCTTCTCGGCACGGCGGCCGGAGAGGACGACACGGCTCCCGCTCGCTGCGAACGAACGAGCCGCGGCTTCGCCGATCCCGGACGTAGCGCCGGTGATCAGAACGACAGGTGAATCAGAAATTGGGATTGCTCCTCTGGAAGCGGGTGGTTGGGCCGTACGGCGCCTGTGATGCTGCCGGTTTGCAAAGGGTTTCCCTAAGTCTTGGCGGCCACCAGATTCTTTTCGGAGGAGGACTACTACGATGACGATCCATTGTGCATCAGTGCCCGCATCGATCAGTCGAGGTCCGCATGCCCAGATTCGAGAACAATGTGGTGATCGTGACCGGTGGCAGCTCAGGCATCGGGAAAGCCGCGGCGCTGGCCTTCGCCCGCGCTGGCGCGCGCGTTGTCATCGCCAACCGCAACGAGAAGCAGGGGGGGCTTGTCGTCGAGCAGATCAAAGCGGAGGGGGGCGAGGCTGTCATGCGGCAGGCGGACGTGCAATCCGCGGAGGATGTGGAGGCGTTGATTGCGTTTACGGTCGAGCGGTACGGCAGGATCGACGCGGCCTTCAACAACGCAGGCGCCGAGGGTGACCTGGTCGCGACGACCGAACTGACCGAGACCAACTTCGAAGCGGTGATGAACACCAACGTCAAGAGCACCTGGCTCTGCCTCAAGCACCAGATCACCCAGATGCTCAAGCAGGACCCGGACGAGCAGGGGCGCCGCGGCGCGATCGTCAACAGCTCCTCCGCCGCAGGGCTGATCGGGCTCCCCGGCCTGTCGCACTACAGCGCATCCAAGCACGCGATCATGGGCCTCACGCGGTGCGCGGCCCTCGAGTACGCCGAGCAGGGGATCCGGATCAACGCGATCAACCCGGCCGTGATCGACACCCCGATGGGCCACAGGCTCGCCTCGAAGCTGAACCTGTCCATCGAGCAGGTCAGCGCGATGCACCCCATGGGGCGCCTCGGGACTCCGGAGGAAGTCGCGGCCATGGTCCTGTACCTCTGCTCGAACGAGTCCTCGTTCACGACCGGTCAGGCCACCGTCATCGACGGTGGGTACACGGCGCGCTGAACCTGTCCACCAGTCCTGTCATGGTTGGAACACCAGGAGGTCAGTGGGTACGCTGGTCCGTTCGTTCGCAGTCACGGCATCGGGTGTTGCCTGCCGTCGCTCCGACATTCCTGAGGGACCTGCATGCGATCTCTACTGCCCGAGACGCACGAACCGGGGCTGGCCGAACCTGGACGGCTCCTGACCGTTGTCTTCCCGCTCACCGTGTACCCGGTGATGATCCTGTCCATCTTCGTGTACTACGACTTCTGGCTCTTCATGAAGAGCAAGGAGGGCGGCGTCGAGTGGCTCGCGATCGGCTGCCTGCTCGTCGGCGCTATCTTCGGCGCACGCCTGCTGCTGCGCTACCGATCGCTGCTGCCCGCGAAGTGGCTCGTCGTCTGGTTTGCCCTGGGGACGCTGGGCATGGTCTTCCTCGCGGGCGAAGAGATGAGCTGGGGCCAGCACCTGGGGCTGTGGTCCGGCGAGGACCTGCCCGACTCGTTCCAGGAGATCAACGATCAGAACGAGACGAACATCCACAACATCGTCGGGTTCGGCAACACGATCGACCGGGGCTCGACCAACGCCGTCGTCATCGGCACCTTCTTCGCGTTCATCATCCTCCCCCTCATCCAGCGGATGCGAGGGAAGTTGATGCCGTACAGCGACCCAGGCTACTGGTTCTGGCCGACCAAGGCGTGCTTCTGGGCCGGGATGGGCGTGGTGATCATCATGTTCCCGAAGCGCATTTATGAAGCGATCACCGGCGAGACCGGTTCGTTCGACTGGCGTCACAGCGAGATCCACGAGTTCTACATCGCGATGCTGATGCTGACGTACATGGTCAGCGCCCACGCTCGACTGCGGGACTACGCCTCGAAACAGGCCGCCCCAGCAGACGCTTCCGAAGCCGCTTGATCGGCCGCTTCACCTGGTGCTTCAGGTCGTACATCCGGAATGGCAGCTTGCGCCAAGGCGTGAACGTCTCGCCGATCGCGTCGAGGTACATCCCGACGAACCGCTCCCGCCCTTCCCAGTGCAGGGGGTGGCAGATGCGTTTGAGGTCGGACAGCCGCTGCGCCATCGTCACCTTGCGGTTGAAGAACCGCGCACGGCCGGTGTCGATCAGGGAGAAGCTGATGCCGCCATCCGGCTCTTCGATGACCAGGATGTTCCCAGCGGAGAGGTCCCTGAAATAGACCCCTCGCTTGTGCATGTTCAGCAGGAACGGGATGAGCGCTGCGTAGAACGCTGATTCCTCGAAGCCCCCACATTGCGCAGCGCCCCTGGCGTAGGCGGTGAAGAACGTCCGGACGGACGAATCGCCCTCCTGGAAGCGGCAGATGTAGTAGCTGACGCCGAGCGAGGCCCGCTGCTCGCGTTCGAAGAAGGCGATCGGTGTCGGCGTCGGGATCCCCCGGCGCGCCAGCTCGCAAGCGCCGTTCCAGCTGCGCCGCGCCTTGGCCGGCTTCCACCGATCGGTGATCCGCTTGTGCAGCTTGTTCAGCCTCGCCCGCTTGACGACGAGCGAGCAACCCCCGTTGATGGGATCCGAGATCCGCCAGACCGCGTTGCGCGCATCGCGCAGCGTCTCGTGCCGTTCGGTCTGCTCGATCCGCTCCGGATCGATCGCACCGAGCAGCAGGGCGAGGTCCGCGTCGGAATCCGCATCGATCATCCCCCGCCACCCGTTGCCCTGGTGTGGGCGGACCGGCTTGTGGATGACCAGGCTCGGCATCACCGCCCGGTCGTCCCTCGGCACAGGGGGCGCCTCGCCAGCAGGCCAGGACGCGTAGCAGGGGGATTCGGTGAAGAGGTGCGGCGGCTCCGGCATCGATCGACCATCGCGATCCGTCCATGCGGCGCGCGCCAGCGCTGCCCGGTCGTACCACTGGGTCGGGTCTGCCGCGTGGCCATTGGTCGTCCAGCACGCGTGGGTGGTGCGCTCAAGGTCGGAGAAGACGTGGATCTGGATATCTGGGGTCGCCACAGCGCCGCCCTCGTAGGTCGCGCCGGGGATCAGCCGCGTGAAGTGCCGCATCGCTTCGAGCGCCGGGCGTTTCTGGTAATCCTGCACCGCGCCCTTGGCCAGGTCGTACAACGCAACGTGCGGCCGGTGGTCTGGGTAGTAGTCGTCCCCATCATCGATCAGGCCTTCGCGGTGGCCGATCATCGGTCCCCAGTACGCCCTCGAGAGGCTGCCGGACGCGGCCGCGAGGATCATGTACCTGGCGAGGTAGTCCGCCTGTTTCTCTTCGATGTTGGGCAGCACCCGGTTGATCCGCCTGGCGCTCCAGGCGACGTGCGTGGACCAGGTCTGCGGGATCGCATACCACCGGCCGATCTTCTGCAGCAGCCTGGCCTTCTTGATCGTGTTGAACTTGAAGTACCGCGCGAGCCTCGGCCCGAAGACGCAGTGATCGTAAAACTCCGGCTCGTACGCGCGTTCCGCGAAGAGGTTCGTCGTCTGCACCTCTGGGAGGACATCATCCCGGCGCATCTGCGCCAGGTACGCCACGTTGTAGAAGGGCTCGAAGTCGGTCACGTTGGGGCCGACCAGCCTTACCCCTCGCTCCTTCGCTACATCGTGGGCGATCCGCCAGGCGATCATGAACGCCCCGGTCGGGTACCCGGCCCACTTGTGCCGGTTGATCGTGCTGCCGATCTCGACCGCGTCGATCCGATCGCCCCAGCGGTCGAGGGTGTCGCTGACGAATTCGCGCCAGCGATTCTGCGATCCCTGCGATTCGATGTCCTTCGCCTCTTCGAGCGGTTGCACCAGGTGCAGCAGCACGCGGAATGAATCGTCGAGCAGCCTCTCGAGGAACCGGGCGGTGTGGTTCTCGCCGCTGCCGAAGGTGTAGTCCACCCGGACCTGCCGGAACCCCATCTCGTTGCACCGGTCGATGATGTAGTCGTCGCAAGCGGGATCAGGCGACGAGGCGACACACATCCCGACGAAATCCTCAGGGATCCGATGCCCGTCAGCCGGCCGGTGCCCCGCCGGGAGGTAGGGCCCGCCACGCACCAGCCAGCCGGCGATGTGTCGCACAAAGTCAGCATGATTCATCAGCGTGCCGGCTCCGTGCAGGTGGTGAAACAGGTCGATCGTCGGTGGTCGGGGCGGGAAGGCCCCTGCGGAAAAGAGCGATGGTACGCCCTCTCCGATGCGATGACACAGGTCCTTGCACAGCTCTGGGGATTGATGAAGAGGGCGCAGAAAAAAAGCCGGGGTCGCCCAATTAAGGACGGCCTCGGCTTCTGCCACACACCTTCCAATGGGAGGCGTGTCAGATTGGTGGCCGGGCTGAATCCACCGTTCCCCCAATGCCAGAAGATTCTTCAGGTCTTCCAGCGACGTGTATCCCCATCCGAGCCCACGGATGGTTCTTCCCGGCCCGGGCAGAAGCCCAGGCTTGACGTGTAGCCCCTTGCGGGACTTCCCTCCATGCCCGTGCCGAAACACGGGACTTCCACTCTTACGCCGCTAGTGTACCGCCCATTCCATGCATGGGAACCGGAAATATCATCATTTCCCGTAAAATCCGCGCGGCCCGATAACCGGGCAAGGCCTGCTCCCCACGATGGCTAGGCCCCTGCCCCATGCTCCGAGCCCGGCGTCGAGGCCCATTGCATCTTCCGCACCAGCGTCCGCCAGAACGTCGATTCAGGGTTGCTGACGAGCCGCAGCCGGCGATCGTGCTGTCGGATGGTCACGGCGTCGCCGTTCTCCAGGGGCGTCTGGATCTGCCCATCGAGGACGAGCGTGGTCCCGCCGCACCCGTTGTCCCGGTTCGCCTCGAGCAGCGTGAGGTCGATCTGGACTTCCCCAGGTGCCACCATGGGGCGGAAGGAGAGCGAATGGGCCGCGATGGGGGTGATGGAGATCCCGTTGACCCCCGGCGCGACGATCGGCCCACCTGCGGCGAGCGAGTACGCGGTCGAGCCTGCCGGCGTGGAGACCACGACGCCATCGCCGCGGATGTTGGGGCCGCCGTTGCCGTCGAGCGCCAGCCCGATCTCGATCACGCGGTAGGGGGGGCCTGCGGTGATCGCGCAGTCGTTGAGCGCGATGGACTCGAAGGCCGGCGCTGATCCGCCGGACCGAGTGATCGACGCGTGCAGCATCATCCGCTCGGAGATCGGCAGCGGCTTCTCTCCCAGCAGATCCTCGGCGCAGCGTTCGAGCGCCGCCTCGTCGAACTCCGCGAGGAACCCCAGCCTCCCGAAATTCACGCCCATCAGGGGCAGGCCAAGGTCCACGCACCGCCTCGCCTGCGCGAGCAGCGTGCCGTCACCGCCGAGCACCATGAGCAGGTCGGCGCCATTCGTGTCGGTGATCGGTGAGTCATCCGCGTCGATCTCGCCTGCGATTGCGCCGTGCCGATCGATGAGCGCGCGGATCTGATCGAGCGCAGCGACCGCCTTGGGCTTGTCGCGGTTGACGATGAGGAGGACGGATCGAGGCATCCGGTGGACGCTCCAGTGTCGGTTCAGGGATTCGGATCAGGCGTTGCCCTGGACGAGGCCGGGAGCAGGGGGGACGGTGACCTTCACTTCAGCAGTCGAAGCAGCCTGCTCGCTCGCCGGAGCAGCATCCATCGCGGTCCGGATCGCTTTGGCGATCGAATTCGCGTCGAGCCCGGCCTGCGCGAGCTGGTCCTTGCGGGCGTCCTGCACGATCCACTGATCCGGGATC
>CAYGNN010000089.1:10163-10711 GCA_964351165.1 uncultured Phycisphaeraceae bacterium | reverse complement strand
CACCAAGTGCGCCAAGGTCTGGATCGATGAGCATCGCAGCGCTGGTGTCGCGACCTGCCTGAAGCACTTCCCAGGGCACGGCTCCGCAGCAGCGGATTCGCACAGGGGGCTCGTTGAGATCACCGACCGCGACACAGAGCAGGCTGAGCTGGCACCTTACCGGCTGCTTGTGAACGAACCTGGCGTGCTGGTGATGACAGGGCACCTGATCGATCGGGCCGTTGATGCGGATTGGCCTGCGAGCCTCTCCGAGCGGCACACGCAGGATGTCCTCCGCGGTTCGATCGGCTTCGATGGGATGGTCGTCACCGATTCCATCGACATGGGCGCTATCACCGAGCGGTGGCCGCCTGGCGAAGCGGCAGCGCGTGCGGTGCTCGCAGGTGCGGACCTCGTCATGGATGGCGTCAACGCGCCGGGCGAATCCCGATGCTGCCCTGCGATGCAGCTGGCAGCGTCCATCGCTCGCACAGTCACCGATCTCGAAGTTCGATCACGCCGAGCGTCCGAACGGCATCGGCCCATTACAGCAGTCGCCCAAGCGTCGG
>CAYGNN010000089.1:0-10153 GCA_964351165.1 uncultured Phycisphaeraceae bacterium | reverse complement strand
CGCACGCACAGTCACCGATCTCGAGGGGCGATCACGAAGAGCATCTGAACGGCGGGCATCGCTGCTCCAGTCGATCAGCCGCTGACATCCTGGAATCGGATGAACCCGATGCGGACCTCGAAGTCACCGAAGGGCTCCGGCGACGCGCTGAGGGCGTTGTTGCGGAGCGTGATCTCTTCGCCATCGGCGGAGTAGGTCAGCGAACCGATCTCGAAGGCGCCCACGCCGTACTCGTGGCCGAAGTTGAAGGGGTCGACGCCGCCGAGGACCACCTCATCGATGGTCGAGGCGATGATGTACGAGTCGGTGAAGTTCGGGCCGCTGTTGCGGGAGCCTGTGAGGATCACCGACTCGATCGAGGCGAAGGGATCGACGTTCTGTGCTGGCGGGAAGTCATCGTTGGGGATGTTGTTGCTCACACCGATGATGGTGTTGTGCATCGCCTTGGCGGTGATGGTTCCGACGCGGAACGCGGCGCGGAACTCAACATCTCGCATCTCACCGCCGACGGTGAGGCTGCGGATCCCGTAGGTGCCGAAAATGTCGGGCTGCTGCGAGAAGAAGAGGTCAGCGATGAAGACATCGCCGGTGATGTTGATCCGGTTCGCGCTGACGGACGAGATGTCGGCGCGGAAGTCACCGTTGATCTGCATGTTGTTGATGCGGTTGATCGCGAGGTCGCCACGGAACCAGGTGCCGGCGGTGACCTTCTGAGAATCCTGCTGGATCGCGAGATCGAAGCGGGTCAGGTCGCCTGCGGTGAAGGTGTCCAGCGAGCCCATGATCAGGATCTCGGCGTCCTGGCCATCGCGGATGCTGATCTTCTTGATGTTTCCGTTGGCGGACCACACGCCGCCGGTGATCTCGGCGTTGATGGTGATGTTGGTCGCCAGGTCATCAGAGGATGGGAAACCGCGGCGGCCGAACTGGACGTCCGGGTTGAAGACGCCGTCACGGTCGGTGACCTTGAGGTTCCTGATGAAGGGGAGCGTCAGGGAGCCGCCGTCCCAGCTCTCGGCCTTGAAGTTGTTGACGTTCTGATCGAAGTCGAGCGTCGAATCGCTCACCGCGCCGACCTTGACGGAGGTCACCTCGCCGCCCTGGGAGCCGACGATGGTCGTGTTCAGCACGTCCTCGAGCTTGATCGTGCGGAAGCCGCCGGTCGTTGCGATGTCCACCATCGCGGTGTCGCCCTTGACGACGATCGAGCCGATATCGCCGGTGATGTCGAAGGTGGAGCCGAACAGGCCGGTCGAGGCGAGCAGCTTGCCGAGCGTTTCGGTTTCAGGCTCCGCAGCGCCGGTGAGCGTGACGTCGGCGTCGAAGGCGCCGTTGAGCTTCAGGCTGCCGATGGAGGGCGCGTTGATGGTGGTGTTGTCGGAGCCGGTGTCGACGGTCCAGTTGTCGACCTGCATGCTCTGGATCGGGTTCACAGTCTCGAATGAGGTCCGGTTGGCTGTGCCGATCTGCACCTTCATGGCCTCTTCGCCTGCTGGCGAAGCGCCGATCCGGATGTTGGAATCCGTCACGTTGCCTCGGAGCTGCAGCGATCCCACACCGCCGGGCGCCAGGATGTCGCCGGTGATATCACCGGTGGAGCTGATGGCGTTGGTGTAGCCGGAGTTGATCAGGATGGCGGTCTCGTCATCGAAGACGCCGTCCGCGTCAACATCATCGGAGAGCAGGATGCCGCCCAGGTTGAGGCCGTTGATGTTGTGGCCGGTGATGTCGCCCTTGAGCTTGATGTTGCCGATCTCGGCGTTGGAGAAGATGAACGCGACGCTGGTGGTGTCGCTCTTGTCCTTGATCGT
Source organism: uncultured Phycisphaeraceae bacterium (assembly GCA_964351165.1). GTDB lineage: Bacteria > Planctomycetota > Phycisphaerae > Phycisphaerales > UBA1924 > JACKHE01. Next base: position 8,342 of record CAYGNN010000089.1, on the reverse strand, counting down.
GCCGACGCGGTTGGCGTCGCCGATGACGATGCCGAGCGAACCGGCGGGGAAGTCGCCGGTGATCGTGATGGAATCCACGCGGTTGCTGCTGAACTTCACGTCGATGACGTCGTCCAGCTCGTCGCGGCCGATCCCGCCCAGGTCGTAGACCGTGACGAAGACATCGCGGTTCGACTGGAACGTGAACGATTCAGCCTGGAGCTGCTCCGGCGGTGTCGCGGAGAGTTCCTGGATCACCGAGACGCGGCTGATGCCGACCGAGACCGCCGGCGTGATCGCGGCGGGGTTCCCGTTGAGTGCATCGATGTTGGTGACCGGGAAGTCGCTGAACGCGCTGTCGACACCGGACGCGTCCACCGTGTCGAGGGCGCCGATGGCGTCGAGCACGTCGAGGCCGGCCTGGTCGGTGATCTCACCGAAGACGGTGAAACCGCCGTTCTGGTTGTCGAGGTTCTCGGAGTTGTCGCTGAAATTCAGGAACCACTCGGAAGTCGCGGAATCGGGGTTGTTGGGCGTCTTGGCGAAGGCGATCGTGCCGCGGGTGTTGGAGATCCCCGGCTCGTTCACGACCGGGTCATCCTTGACGACCTCGTCGAACCCGAATCGGTCCTCGAAGCCGCCGGCCTGCGCGACGAAGTCCTCGATCATCCGGTGGAAGATGACGTCGTCGTACCGGCCGGAGTTGGCGTAGTTCAGGAAGTTCATCACCGAGAGCGGCGTCTCGGCGGTGAAGAGCTCGATGTCGATATTGCCCAGGACCGTGGCGATGCGCGCGATCTGCGTCGCGGCGGTCTTGGTGTAGAAGAGCATGTCGCCGCCGGAGAGGCCATCGCCGGTGGGCATGTCCGCGCCGTTGAACTCGCCGTCGAGGAGGAAGCCGTTCTCGCCGCGGATGATCGATGCATCGAGGCGGACGCCGTAGCGGGTGTCCGCGTCCACGTTGCCGTCGATGCGCAGGAGCCCGGTGCTCTGGTTGTACGTGAAGGTGCTGTCGAGCACGACATCATCGAACGTGCCGAAGAGGTTGTCCGCACCGGCGGTGAAGACCTGCACGCTGTTCTCATTGAGGGTGTCGCTGTCGAGGTCGCCGCAGACTTCCATTGTGATCAGGCCGCGGTTATCGGCGACGATGTCCTGGATGAAGGCCGGTCCGGTGGCGCTGAAGAGGATCCTGGACTCGAGCTGCTCGAAGTGCGAATGCGCAGCGAGATCGCGCTCCCTGCTCTTGCGGGCTGCTGCGGCTGCGATGCTGCGGATCAGTCTTCGCGGCATGTGACGAGTCTCCGTTGGTCTTCCGATGCTGGGCTGGAGCCGGTCAGGGCTCAAGGGGCCTCCACCCCGGAGGCGGCCTTGGTGTAACTGTGCCCCAGGAGTTGACCGATGCACGACACGATTGAGCAAAGCCCTCGGACTGCCGCCCTGAGGGGTTCGGGTGTAACGGCTGGAACAGTCGATTGGGGAGTTTCCTGGCGCCGCAATGGTACGCCCGAGCGGGTGTAAAGTTCCCTCGCGCATTCTCGGACGTGCAGAATCCGTGCGTAAACAAGCCTGATTGGGGCTGCCGATCGGGTTCTGTTCTTCAGGATGTCATCAGGAAACCGGGCGCCGCGTGGGTGCGGTCAAGGGCAGTCTCTGCCGAACTCGCTGAGCAGGATGCCGAGATCGGCGGTATCCACGACGCCATCGCCGTTGACATCGCCGAACGGGTCGTTGGTCCCGAAGACGCCGATCATGCCGCCCAGGTCCGCGGTGTTCACGACGCCATCGCCGGAGATATCGGCCATGCAGGGACCGAGCGGCGTGAGGTTGAAGGCCTCGACCACGACGTGGTGCGCCTGGACCAGGCCGTGCCCGTACTCCGTGTCGTACCCGGCGTCGCCGAGGTCCATCGCGGTCGTTGACAGGATCGCTTCGATCTGCGTCGAGGTGAGCGAGGGGGTCATCGAGATCGCCAGGGCCGCGACACCTGCCGCGTAAGGCGAGGCGAACGAGGTGCCGGAGATCAGGTGGTAGTCGTTGCTGCTGTACCCATCTGTGCCTGTCAGGTCGGAGGTCTGGACATTGCGGCCGGGGGCCATCAGCGCGAGGCCTGTCCCGTAGTTGCTGAACGATGACCGGTTCCCGTCTGCGTCGATCGACCCAACCGCGTTCACCGAGGCGACGTTGGCTGGGTACCCGATCTCGCTGTCGCCTGCGTTCATCGACGACGCGAAGTGCACCATGCCCTGCCCTCGTGTGGACTGGTACTTCGAGCTGATGGCGCTGGAGACGAAGCCGTACCCATTGGAGTTGTTTGTCACGCGAGCGCTGAGCGCAGAAGCCCAGTTGAGTGCGCTGACCGTCCAGGAGGCCTGGGACGTCCAACCACCGAGGCAGTCGGGGTTGGCGATCATGACCCTGGCGCTGGCCACCAGGCAGCCTGGCGCGATGCCTGCGACGCCGACGCCGTTGTTTTTGATCCCGGTGATGCAGCCAGCGACCGGGGTGCCGTGGCGGTCGCAGGGGTTGACCGGCCCGCCGTTGCCGTTGTCTGTCGTGAAGTCATTGCCTGGACGCTGGTGGATATCCGGGTGGTCCTGCTGCACGCCGTTGTCGATCACGACGACGATGACGCTGCTCTCGCCTTCCTCCAGGTCCCAGGCGTCGAGCGCCTGGATGTCAACGCCTGGGACACCGCCGAACTGGCCGGTGTTTTCAAGTCCCCAGAGATTGCCGAAGAGTGTGTCGTTGGGCGGCGCCCCGGCGGACTGGCCGGTGAAGATCACGTCCGGTTCGGCGAAGATCACGTCGTCACGCTGCGCCAGGCGGTTGGCCGCGTCGAGCACATCGAACCCTGAACGCGAGAGGCTGCGGACCTTGCAGGCGTTCTCAAGGCCTGCGAAGCCGTGCTCGGAAACGATGCCGGCGCCCAGTTCAGCGAGCGTCTGCTCGGCTTCCGCCTGTGTGACCTCTGGTGTGAACTGGACGAGCAGGTCCTGCGTGATGATGACAGGGCCACCATCGAGACCGACGAAGACCGGGGACGCGAACTCGATCGAGGGATCCTCCGCGAGGTCGTCCGTCATCTGCCTGAGGTTGGCGCTGCTGCGCTGCGAGGCGTCCATGTGGCCGATCGACCAGCCCTGGATCGGCCATGCTTCGATGGCGTCTGCGTTGACGCTGGCGATCCGCTCCATCGGTTCAGCGAGATCAGCTCGCAGCGCGAGGCTCGACCGGCGGACAGCGACCTGCCTGGGGTTGATCGTCAGCGCGGTCGGGGTATCGAAGACGTAGTAATAGTGCTCCGGGAGTGGCTCCGCCTGGGGGCCTTCCGTCACCGCCTTTGCCGGCATCGTTGCGATCGCGGCAATTGCGGCCAACAGCGCAACAGCCAGGGGCGCCCTGAGCTGCGAGATGTTCGAGATACGTAGCACGCGGATTCCGCCCCTCCCGTGGCGTGTTCAGCGAATCGGATGCGCAGTGGGAGCCATGGTTCGGACCCACCGCGATGAAAGCCTACAGCCGGTATCGCCCTTGTCGAGGCTTTTTTGGCGAGTTATCGCGGACCTGCGTGTCAGATTGACGACCCGAAGGCCCCGATCAGGATACCAAGGTCCGCCGTGTCCACAGTCCCGTCACTGTTGATGTCCGCTGAAGGGTCCGACGAGCCGAACGCGCTGATCAGGATGCCCAGGTCCGCCGTGTCCACGATCCCATCGCCGTTGATATCGGCGGTCTGCTGCGGCGAGCACATGATCGACTCGATGGAGAAGTCGTCGACACCCGCCTCGACGAGCGAGGGGGAGCCGGTGTCCGCCGCGATGAAGCGGACACGCATCATGTCGGTGGGGGTGATAATCGAGGCGAGCATGAACTCGCGCGATTCCCAGTTATCGGTGGACGCGGTGAGCGTCTCCACCTCGACCCAGTCAGCGCCGTCGTTGTTGGAGATCTCCACGACGAAGATGTCATCAGGGTCAGAGCCGGTGTCGTTGGAGTACCAGAGGCTGTAGGAAAGCACCGGGTCGCCGCCGGACGTCGCATCGATGAGCGGTGAGGTCAGCGTCGTGATGCCGCCATCGACATCGTTCGCGCCGAGGCTGGTGTCACCTGCTGGCTGCTGCCCGGTGATGTAGCACATCGTGCCATCGCCTGGGGTGTTGTCGTTCTCTGGCTGGGCGGCCTGGCCGCTGGAGGCGAACGTGCCGATCGGATCGACGCGCTCCCACTCGCCGGTGTTGGCGTCATCGCCTGGGCTGCTGGTGCTCCAGGACTGGTCGCTCTCGAAGTCATCCTCGATCGCGATATCGAACGCGCTGGCGTACACCGCGGTGAAGGCGACTTCTGGCTGCCCGACGATCGGGGACGAGAAGGGGCTGATGACCGAGAGCCCCTCGAGCGTGTACGACGCGAAGAAGAATTCGAGCGTATCGCCACAATCGCCTGCTGGGATGTCTATTTCGTAGAAGTCGCCGCCGATCGGGTTCGCCTTGAGCAGCGTGTGCGGATGACCGCTGTGCCTCGGAGCAGGGCTGGCTTCCTGGTCGGTGATGTTCGCGTAGGAGAACCAGACATTCTCAGGGTCCACCGCGCCGTTGGTGTTGTTGACCTTGAACGAGAACGTCATCCCGGACTCCGGGATGGACTCAGGCAGCGGTGTCGGGAACTCGTATTCGAAGGGGACACCGCCGTTCATGGCGTAGGTCGGATCGACGATGAAGAGCCCCCGGTTGATGTCGCTGATGATCACGACGCCGGAGTCGAAGTAGGGGTAGTTCGACCAGGCGCCGGAGAAGTCCGGGACATCATTGGCCGGGTAGGTGTCGATGTAGCCGACCTCAGGGGGTGACATCATGTTGGCGTTGGAATCGAAGATCCGCAGGCCTGAGCGGTAGTTGGCTTCGAAGAGGAACCCATCCTTGATGTACAGGTTGTGATCGATCGCAGGGAGACCGGTCGTGAAAGTGCTCACGAGCTGGGGGCTGCTCAGGTTCGTGCAGTCGAAGACACGCGTGGTCGTGGTGCTGACGTTGCCATCGAGCTCGTCCACCTCGTCGTTCTGGTAGAGCATGTTCGTCGCAGGGTCGAACCACCCCTGGTGCGAGTACGAGATGCCTGGGTACGACGTCCGCGACATCCGGAAGGGGGCCGCGCCATTGGTGAAGTCAACGATGTCCACGCCGTTGCCTGCGACGAAGCAGAACGCGACCGTCTTGCCAGCGTTGGGGCCGGATTCGAAGACGTGGACCTGCGCATCGTGGACGTAGGTCGCTCCGTACGTGCCGAGGTGCTGCGGATCGGCGGGGTTGCTGACGTCGAACGCGAGCAGGCCGCCGTTGGCGATTGATGTCCCGCCGTTGCGTCCGCCGCAGAGGTACAGGCGTTCGCCGAGGTTATCGACGATGACGTTGTGCGCCCGGGTGATGTTGATGTCGGTGATGGAGCCGACCAGCGAGACAACACCGGAATCGATGCCGGTGCGGTCCGCGGGGTGGAGCGGGCCGTTCTCGCGCTCGGCGCAGATGTCCGCGTGATCGTTGATCACCTTCACGTCGGCCCAGAGGTTGGGGGCGTGCGGGATGATCTCGACCACGACAGGGTTCACCGGATCGGTGATCTCGACGAAGGCCGCGGTGGACTCCGTCGTCATGATCGCGTACTCGCGGCCGCTGGGGGAGGTGTAGCCCCAGCAGTCAGCGCCGGAGCCTGGGTTGCTCCCATCGAACTCCGTCAGGCCGATGCGCTTGATCAGGACCACGTTCGAAGCCTCGAACGCGCCGCCTGCGCCGTCCGGCCCAGGATCGGTGTTGACGCCGTGCCCCTCGTGGGCCAGCAGCAGACCGGTCGAACAAGTCGCCAGAGCGGCGGCACAAACAGCGAGGGGGCGATTCAGGGGCATGAAGAGTTCCTGTGGAGACGGTCAATCAAAGGCTACTGAACGATAGCGTCTGGCCAGGCGGTGCAAAGGAAAACCCCAATACGACCCGGCTTTTCGCTGATTCCGCCAAGATATGCGAGATTCCCGGTTCGCGTGGGACAGGAAAAAAGCCCGCCACCGAGATCGGCAGCGGGCTTTGGATGTTGTTCCGGGACCTGATGGTCGGTGGATCAGCCGGCGGTCTCGCCGACCGTCCAGCGGAGGAAGGCGACGATCGTGGAGCCGCTGGGGAGCAGCTCCTTGATGGTCTTGTCGGGGTCCTTGACGAAGGGCTGCTCCAGCAGGGCGACGCCCTCGTAGAACTTCCGCATCTTGCCCTCGACCATCATCTCGGCGATTTCCTGGTTCTTGCCGGACTCCATCGCCTGCTCGAGCGCGAACTTGCGCTCCTTCTCGACAACATCAGCAGGGATGTCATCGGCGCTGACGCCCAAGGGGCGGGGCACCGCGGCGGTGATGTGCATGCAGACATCGCGGAGGATGTCCTCGCTGATGTTGCCCTCGGCCTGGATCAGCACGGCGGTCTTGCCGTCGTGGTGGATGTAGGAGCCGAACATGGTGTCGCCGCCGCCCTCGAGCTTGTGGCCCCTGGCGTACGAGGCGTTCTCACCGGTGGTGATGCGGACATCGTCGATGATGGCCTTCATCTCGTCGTTGACATCAACAGCGCCCGCGTTCTGCGCCAGGGCGATCTTCGCGAGCTTGTTGGTCGCCTCGTGGAAGCTCTCGTTCTTGGCGGTGAAGTCCGTCTCGGTGATGAACTCGACGATCGAGGCGGCGCGGCCGTCATCGCTGACAGCGATCGCCACCGCGCCCTCACCGGCGGCGCGGTCGGTGCGGCTCTCCATCTTGCCCTTGAGCTTCTTGCGCAGCGCCTCCTCGGCAGCCTCGAGGTTGCCCCCGGACTCGGCCAGGGCCTTCTTGCAATCCATCATGCCGAGGCCGGTGCGGGCCCTGAGGGTCATGACGTCCTTGGCGTTGATCTGTGCGGTTGAACCTTCCATGATCATTCTTCCTTCCGCGTGGTTGATTCGCAGGTGTCGTTGGGGTGTCGGCTGGTTGCTGGTCCGATGGACGCCCGATCGGATCAGTTCGTCATCAGCAGCAGGTCTTCGGTTGATCGGCCGCGGAGCGACCGGCGGTTACTTCGTGGGCTGCTCGGCGGGGGACACCGAAGCGGCAGCGGTCGTCACGGCCTCGGTCTCGCTCGGCGCCGCCTCGTCGGCGGAGTACTGCGCCCTGCTCGAGCGGCGGCGGCCAGCGGTCGCGCTGTCATCGCCTGCGCCCTCGCCCTTCTCAGGCTTCTGCGTCCGGCCCTGCTTGCCCTCGCTGATCGCGGCGCACAGCTCGCGGATGATCAGGTCGATGGCGCGCATCGAGTCGTCGTTGCCGGGGATCGGGATGTCCACCAGATCGGGATCGCCGTCGGTGTCGATCAGGCCGATGGTCGGGATGCCGAGCTTCTTCGCCTCGGCGAGCGCGTTGAGCTCTCGGCGGATGTCCACGATGACCATGGCGCCGGGCACCTTGTTCATGTTGCGGATGCCGTCGAGGTTGCGCTTGATCTTGCGCATCTCGCGACGCAGCATCGACTCCATCTTCTTGGAGTAGCTCTCGAAGTTGTCGTTGGCCTCGATCGCCTCGAGCTCCTCGAGCCTCTTCAGGCGGGAGCGGATGGTGCGGAAGTTGGTCAGGGTGCCGCCCAGCCAACGCTCGGTGGCGTGGTGCATGCCGACGTCGCCGACGCGCTCGATCAGGATCGGGCGGGCCTGGCGCTTGGTGCCCACGAAGCAGACATCCTTGCCGCCAGCAACCGTGCGGCTGATGAACTTCTTGGCGAGCAGGAGGCCCTTAATGGTCTCCTTGATGTCGATGATGTGGATGCCGTTGCGCTTGCCGTAGATGTACCGGCCCATCTTCGGGTTCCAGCCGCTGGTGCGCTGACCGAAGTGGATGCCGGATTCGATGAGTTCTTCGACGAGTGAGGGCTTGTTGTCGGCCATTGCTGGCGGTCTCCAAAGGCAGCAGAGCTGGCGGGTGCGGATCGAAGCCGAGTCGAGGCCACAGAAGCCACGACGCCGACTCGCGTTCCCGCGAGGGCTCGCTTGTGTATTGGGCTGGGAGGCCCGGCTGATGAACGATTCCCGGGACGGGTTTCGGCTGCCGGACGGAGAGCCCGAACGGACAGCGGCGTCTCCCGATCAGAAGACGCTCTTCTAGTGTAGCCAGAGGGGAACCCCGGGCAAGGATTCAATCGGCGATTGGGGCCGCTGGCTGGTCCCCAATCCAGGATTCACCTGGACCGCAGGATCCCAACCGGATCAGGGAACGTTGGCGACCTCCGCCATGACACCGAACCCCACCAGGATCACATACGGCACGTAGACCAGGAGCCCGATCCCGAAGGCGACCCAGCACCAGATCG
>CAYGNN010000088.1:7158-10790 GCA_964351165.1 uncultured Phycisphaeraceae bacterium | reverse complement strand
ACCGGGACCTCGCCATCCTCGGCGGCGCGTTCCGCAAGTTCCAGCGCGCGCCGCATCATCGCGATGTCCATCTCAGAAGCGGCGCTGGGATCGAGCGTCGGCTCCGATCTGCCAAGCAGGAGCAGGCCCAGGCGGTCCTTGATTCTTGTGAAGACGCTCGGCATCAGATCGCGCCCGGTTCGTCGTCGAGATCGCCATCGGTCGAGGGCTTCCGAGCCGGGACGAAGCGCATCAGCAGGAGGCCGATCTCGAAGAGCAGGTACAGCGGCCCTGCGAGCAGGATCATCGACGCTGGGTCGGCCGGCGTGAGGATCGCGCCGGCGATGGCGCACACGAGCAGCGCGTACTTGCGCTGGCCGGCGAACATCGACGCGTCGGCAAGGCCCGACCAGCTGAGCAGCAGCATCACCAGCGGGAGCTGGAACGCGATCGCGAATGCGAGCCCCAAGCCAAAGACCATGTTGACGTACTCGCTGACGCGGTACTGCTGCGCGATCATCGCGCCGCCTGTCAGGGGGACGCCAAGGACGCGCGCGACGCCGGCGTCCGGTTCCGGCCCATCGGGGAGCGCGAAGCGGAGCTCCTGCAGGTGCTCGTTGAACCAGAAGGCGCCCGGCGGTGGGTTGGCCGGGTCGTACTGCAATGTGGGCGCGATGGGCAGCACGATGCCATCGGGGATCGGCGCGGTTGGGGTTTCGGTCTGGGCGATCTGCGAGGAGAACGTGATGAGGAATCCCAGCATGACCGGGAGCATCGCGTAGTACAGGAAGACCATGCCGCTGGCGGGGAGGATGCCGGAGAGCGGGATGAGCACGTATACGAAGCGCTTCTCGCGCCGGTAGAGCCCAGGCGATACGAAGAGCCACGCCTGGTAGACGATCCAGGGGCCACCGATGAGGATCGCCAGGACGAGGGCGATCTTGATGTACGCGATGAAGACCTCGGCAGGGCCGGTGGCCTGGAGGCGGCTCGCCTGTCCTGCTGCTCTGAGCTGCGCCTCGGCCGGTTGGATCAGGAATTCGAGGATCGGCCCACCGAAGAACAGGGCGACGACGAAGATCGGGACCAGCCCCAGCAGCGCGTAGATCAGCCGCTTGCGGAGCTCGTCGAGGTGCTCGCCGAAGGGCATGGTCTGGAGGGCGTCGTGGTTCACAAGAAGTTCTTGGGCGTCCGAAAACCGGTAATCGGGCAACGGGTGGCCTTTGGGGGCGTATCAGGAGAGGTTCGGGTCGTGAGGATACGCCGGGATCGGGGATCGGGTGAAAAAAGCGCAGATGGCGACAGGGCCAGGGCGTGGGGCGCATCAGGATGGGGCGGATGAGCGACGATCGTGGACATCATGGGGGAGCGGTCGCCGGTGTGATCGAAGAGCACCAGCCGAAAGGAGTCGGGCAGGAGGCTTGGCTGCGCGAGGTCTGGGCGGAGAACCGGCGGTGGGTGGCGGCGATCCTGCTGGCGCACAAGCCGAAGGACGCCGAGCTCGACGACCTGCTCCAGGATGTCGCGATGACGCTCGTCCGTCGGCACCAGGACGTGCGCGACCCATCGAAGATCCGCCCCTGGCTTCGCACTGTCGCGATCAACGCGGCGAGGGCCGCTGGCCGCAAGCGGAAGGTCCGGCTCAAGCTCGTCCAGCCCGGCGCGAGCATCGAGGGCGCCTCGGCGCCTGAGGACACGGAGTCGGAGCGTCTCAAGGACGAGGCGAAGCTCGCGCTCGAGGCGGCGCAGCGGCTGCACCCCGATTACCGGGAGCCCCTGCTGCTTCGTTGCGTGCGGGGGATGAGCTACCGGCGGATCGCGCAGACGCTCGACCTGCCGGTGACGACGGTGGAGACGAGGATCGCCAGGGCGCGGCGGATGGTCCGCGAGGAGATCGAGTTCGAAGCGGAGGCCGCCACGATGCGGATCACAAAGCAGGCCAACATCGGCGGCCAGACGGCTGGCGCCTAGACAAGCAGAACAACAGAAGCACAAGCACGGAGCGCACAACTCGGAGCGCACACATGGAACCAACGAAGACCGACATCCTGATCAGCCGCATCGTCGATGACGAATCGACCGCCGAGGACTGGGCCACGCTCGAGCAGCTCGCCGAGCTGGAGCCGGGCGTCTGGCGGAAGCTCGCGCAGGAGCAGCGCGACGCGGCGAACCTCAAGCGGGCCGTCGCCGGCGCGATCGGGTGCGCCGACGAGATCGAATTGCCTCTGGAGATCGCAGGCCCTGGCGCTGAGCGCGCGTTCGCGAACCGGTTCAGCCCCTGGATCGGCTGGGCGATGGCCGCGGCGGTGGCGATGGCGTGGCTGGGCGTGAACCAGATGCCAGCGATGAACCAGGGTCCGGACAACACCATCAACGCCGGCATCAACCTGACGCCGGCCAGCGCCGACGCGGCGCTGGACCAGTACCGCACCGTCGGCGAGCAGGAAGGCCGGTACATCGGCGAGATGCCCAAGGTCATGGTCGAGGCGCGACCGATGCCCGACGGCACGCGGATCGAGGTGATTTATCTCCGTCAGCTCCTCGAGCGCGAGGTCGTCGGCGGGATGTACGGCTTCGGCGAGGACGACCAGGGCAACGCCCGGCCGGTCCCCATCGAGCCGACGGTCATCCAGGCCTCCGACCCGCTCTGAGCAGCACGAACCGGAACAGCACCAGGCAACACAACCGTCCACTCCGACTTGAAAGGAGACAACCGATGAATTCACGGATCGAAGCCACACTCATGATTGCCGCAGGCGCACTGCTCGCGGCGGGCGCGCAGTTCGGGCCGACGCTCGGCGAGAAGGCGATCAGCGCGATGCAGCAAACCTCGCCACAGACTTCGGTGCAGGCATCAGAAGCATGGCCCGGACTCGCCACATGGCGGGCCGATTTCTCAGAAGAAACCAACGGCTACCGCCTGGCGCTGTGCCAGGACGCGCCGCAGCCGGTGCGCACCAACAACGCCACGATCAACACCAAGAGCGATGATGGCGGGTTCACTGTCAAGATCACCGATGGCACGCTGGTCAAGGTGGAGACGGAAGGCGCGTATCGCGTCGAGGAGGAGGGCGACCTGATCCGCATCCTTGATGGTGATGGCGACGTCGCGTTCGAGACGAGCAAGAGCAACCCCTCGATCGGCAACAGCGGACTCGACCTGCGGTTCTTCGGATCGGGGTTCCATCAGGGCGTCGCGCCGGCCGCGCCGAAGGAGCGTGCCGTGCTGGGCATCGGCTCGTCGGAGCTGGACGCCGCGATGGCGGCGCAGCTCGGGATCGACCGGGGCGTCGTGATCGAGTTCGTAGAGCCTGGCTCCGGAGCGGACGCAGGTGGGCTGCAGCAGTTCGACGTGCTTGTTTCGATCGACGGCGAGCCGGTTAATGGCCGCTCGCTGACGAGCACGATCCGCTCGCACAAGCCCGGCGATAGCGTCGAGGTTGGCGTGGTCCGCAAGGGCGAGCGCCTTTTGTTCGATGTCGAGCTGGGCGCCGCGCCAGGCATCGCCCCTGCGATCAACAGGTTCAACATTGCGCCGGATGGCTTTGCTGATGTGGAGCGGATGCAGCGCTCGCTCGAAGCGCAGCTCCGCGAGTTGGAATCCCTGATGCAAGGCCACCAGCAGAACATCTTCCCCAACGCTGCGCCGAGGC
>CAYGNN010000088.1:0-7058 GCA_964351165.1 uncultured Phycisphaeraceae bacterium | reverse complement strand
GAGCCGGACGCCGGCCAGCACCCCGACGCGGTGGACGCCTCGGAGATGGCGCCCAAGACGAAGACCACCAGGATTCCCGCGTAACACACCCCTTTGCAAACCGCCGCGACACGCGGCATGGACCACCAGAACACCCCCAACGATCGGCGTCGCCAACCCAACCAGACGCTACGAGGAGCCAAGAATCATGACCACCAGAACCAAAGCATTGACCATGCTCGCCGGCGGGATCTGCTCGCTGGCCATCGCCAGCGCCGCCAGCGCCGGGCACGACGCGAAGACCATCGAGGTCTGCGACAAGGGCAGCGAGAACGCGAACGTCTGGATCCAGCGCCACGGCGACGGATCGGAAGGCCGCAAGTTCTCGATCAAGCTGAACACCGACGACGGCCCGATCGTCTTCGGCAGCGACGATTTCGATTTCGACTTCGACTTTGATATGGACTTCGACTTCGAGTGGGACAGCGACGACCACGGCGGCATCCACGATGTCCTCATCAAGAAGCTCGGCGGCATGCACGGCGACCACGGCAAGCAGGTCATCAAGCTCCACAAGGAGCACCTGGCGAAGGCGCCCAAGGCGCTGCACACCAAGAAGCTCCACCTGCAGGAGCTCCATGAACTGCACGGTCTGCATGAGCTGCTCGAACTCAAGGGGCACGGCGGCGGGCAGCACGAGGTCATCATCGAGCGCCTGCACGGGCACGACGATGACTTCAGCATGGGCGATCTGGGCCTCGACGACGACCACGGCGATGGCCAGGTCGAGGTCATCATCAAGGAAATCGACGGCCAGCACGGCGATGTCTTCGTCATCAAGGGCGGCGAGGGGAAGGTCTGGGCGTCGAAGAACGGCCAGACGATCGACCTCGCGGACCATGGCGGCGGCGTCTTCGTCCTCCGCGGCGATGACCACGGCAAGGACGTCCGGATGAAGATCGAGAAGGAGGCCGCCAAGGCAAAGGTCAAAGCAGAGAAGGCGAAGATCAAAGCGGACGTGATCAAGCTCAAAGCCGAGAAGGCCAAGGTGAAAGCCAAGGCCAAGGCGGAGAAAGCCAAGGCGAAGTCCAAACGAAAGGGCCTGCACACCGACGCGCGGTTCAACGTCGAGGTCGGCGCAGGCCAGGGCGGCAACGTCTTCGCCTGGGCTTCCGAGGATGATCAGGCCCGCCTCCCTGAGGTGAAGCAGCGCTACATGATCGGCGTGACGCTGGGCTCGATCAGCGAGGCGCTGGCGTCGCAGCTCGGTGTTGACGCTGGCGGCGTCGTGATGATCGAGAGCGTGACCGACGGGATGCCCGCTTCGGAGTCAGGCCTGCGCCGGTTCGATGTCATCACCAAGGTGGACGGCAAGGCCCCGGTCAGCACGCCGATGCTGCAGAAGATCATCAGCGGCAAGAGCGAGGGCGACCTGGTCAAGGTCGAGGTCCTGCGCGGCGGTGATGCCAAGACGTTCAAGGTCGGGCTGGCGCAGGCGCCGGCATTCCCTGAGCGGATCGCCTTTGCGGAGCGCGCCGAGCGCGAGGCTGTCCGGGCGCGGGAACGCGAACTCCGCAACAACGAGCGCGCGCTGGTCCGGGCCGACCGGAACCTCGCCCGCGCTCAGGAGCGCATGCAGCGGAGCAAGGAGCTGGCGGAGGTCCGCCGGTCCAAGGGCGGCGAAGACCTGAAGGCGATCATGAAGCATCTCGAGAGCCTCGACGTCGAGCTGGACGAGGAAACCATGGCGGAGCTCCACGAGCACCTCGCGGAGTTGGGGGAGCACATGCACAGCATGGACTTCACCTTCGAGATGCCCAACATCGAGTTCGTGCCAGGCGAGGGCGACGAGGACGCATTCGTCGTGATCGAGGGCGCCCCTGACGGCCGGTTCTTCGAACGCGACGGCAACACCATCCACTTCGCGCCGCGCGGCGGGCAGGGCGAGTTCCGTTTCGAGGTTGCCCCCACGCCGCCTGCGGCGCCTGTGCCAGGCGAGAACGTCTTCTTCGAACGCAACACCGAGACCGCCAAGCGGTTGAACTCTCTCGAAGAGCGCATGGAGCGCATCGAGCGGATGCTCGAGAAGATCGCTGAGCGCATCGACTAATGCCGTATCCCAGCCGGCCCTCGGGTCGGCTCTCACGGCGTCTCCTTGGGGCCGCCGATCCTCACACGGGATCGGCGGCCTTTTTTCGTGCCTGCCAAGCATCCGGCCATGCCGGGCCCTGTACGATCGGGCGACATGCACCACACACGAATGCAATTGTTGTTCTGCCTCGCCCCACTGCTCCTGGCGCCCCTGGCTGCCGCAGCGCCGATGCGCGTCGAGGTGGACGCCACCGACATCACCAGGCGCCTCCTGCACGCGGAGCTGACGATCCCAGCGACGCCTGGGGAGACCGCGCTGCGGTATGTCGAATGGACGCCTGGCAACCACAACCCGAGCGGTCCGATCCAGAACGTCGTGAACTTCCGCGTCGAGACGGAATCGGGTGAGCCGCTCGACTGGCGCCGGGACAAGGTGCGCGACACGCGTATCCTGGTGCGAGACGTCCCTGGTGATGCGGAGCGCATCGTCGTCCGCCTCTCGTACATCACGAACCAGCCCTCGACGATCTCGAGATCCACCGACAGCTACGGCACGCCCAAGCTGGGCGGGATCAGCTGGAACACCGTGCTCTTCTACCCTGAAGACGCGGACAAGGACGAACTGCTGATCGACGCGTCGATCACGCTCCCGACCGGCTGGTCCATCGCGACGCCCATGGCGCCGGCTGGTCAGCGCAACGGGACGTTCAGCTACGACGATGTCAGCCTCGCGGAGCTGGTCGATTCGCCGGCGATCTTCGGCGAGCACCTCGCCAGCGTGGATCTTTCCGGCGCTGAGTTCCAGAACCACACCCTGCACGGCGTCGCGGCATCGCCGGACCTGCTCGTGCTCCCCGATGCACGCGTCGAGAAACTCAAAGAGATGCACAAGCAGGCGGCGCTGATCTTCAGCGACTACCCCAACGACCGCTTCGATTACCTGATGTTCGTCTCCGACGATGTCCCCTCATTCGGGCTTGAGCACCACACCTGCACGTACTTCTCGGAGTCCGAGCGGGAGTGGGTCGATTGCG
Organism: uncultured Phycisphaeraceae bacterium; assembly: GCA_964351165.1. Taxonomy (GTDB): domain Bacteria; phylum Planctomycetota; class Phycisphaerae; order Phycisphaerales; family UBA1924; genus JACKHE01. The sequence goes on along the minus strand of CAYGNN010000088.1, from coordinate 3,954 downwards.
AGATGCCTGGCGGTTCTGACATGGGGACGATGGCGCACGAGTACATCCACGTCTGGAACGGCAAGCAGGTCGTCCCTGAAGGGCTGCTGTCGCGGAACTTCCACGAGCCAGGCGTGACCGACCTGCTCTGGGTGTATGAGGGGCTGACGTCGTACATGGACGACGTGCTGCTCGTCCGTTCCGGGATCATCACCGAGGACGAGTATCAGGATGCTGTCACGAACAACATCGTCAAGTACCAGCTCCAGGCCGGCCGGTCGTGGCGCCCGGTCCTCGACACGGCGCGGGGGATGAAACGCCTGCGCGACCGGAGCAAATCATGGGCGGAACTCCGCAGGCGCCAGGACTATTACGGCGATGGCGCTCTCTTCTGGATGGAGGCGGACGCGACGATCCGCGCATCGACCAGCGGGCGCAAGAGCCTCGATGACTTCTGCAAAGCCTTCTTCGACCACCCCCGCGTGCCGTTCGGTTCGCCGGTGACGTACACCAGAGCCGATGTCGTCGATGCGCTCACCGACCTCGACCCAAGCACCGACTGGGACGCGATGATCGTCAGGCGGATCGAGTCCGCGGCGGATGACCTCACGCTGGATCTGCCCAGCAGGCTGGGGTACTCGCTGGTGTATTCCAACGAGCCGACGGCGCTGCAGGCCAAGGCGGTCAAGAAGAACAAGGGCGCGAACCTGCGCACGTCGCTGGGCTTCGAGTGCAACAAGGATGGACTCATCACCACGGTGCTCTTCGGATCGATCGCGGACAACGCGAAGCTGGCGTACGACATGACGATCGTCGGTGTGGACGATCGGGAGTTCACGCCGGCGCTCCTCAAGGACGCTGTCAAGCGGAGCGGAGAAACAGGCCGCATCAAGCTGCTCGTTAAGTTCGGCGGTGAGCTCTACACGAAGATCCTCACCTACGAAGGCGGGCTCCGCTTCCCAAGATTGGTCCGCAACGAGAACGCGACGGATCACCTCAGCGCGATCATGCAGCCCAGGTAACCATGGCGCACCCTGCGAGCCTGGAATCGGACGAGCGGCACGACCCGCTGGCGTGCTCCGCGCTGGACGCGGCGCTGTTTGTCATGGCGCTGGCGATCTCGGCGCAGTACACCCTCGCTGTCGCGCGGCTCGGGCAGGAATCGATGTGGGGCGCGCTGCCGCAGGCGGTCTTCTGGGTCGGGCTCCTGGGATCGCCCCTGGCGGCGCTCGTCCCGGCGTGGCTGCTGGGGCGGTTCTCCCCGGCGAACATGGTGTGGCCTGCGATCGGGCTGGCGACGCCCCTGATCCTGTGGTCAGCGGCGCTGTATGCAGAGCCCTTGCCTCTGCTGCTCGTCGGCGGAGCGGCGGTGTTCACGCTGGGCGCGACGATCCTCCCTGCGAGGCACGGCCGGCATCTCCGGAAGGCGAGGCTCGTCCGCAAGGGCTTGTGCGCCAGGTGCGGGTATGACCTGACCGGCGTTCCCGGTCATGTCTGCCCCGAATGCGGGCCTCGTGACGGGGCCTGACCCGCCGCAAAACTGACTTCCGGCGCGAACCGATCTATTGTGTATTGCAGAGGTTCGGCAGTGTTTCCGAGCAGACGACCCGGGCGATCCCGGTGGGTATCCCTGCGGACCTCCAACCAGAAACCAGACAACCAGCGAGCGCGGAGCAACCATGGCCACCGAAAACAACCCATTCAACGCCCGGAAGACGTTTTCCACGTCCTCCGGCGAGTTCACCTACTACGACCTCGGCGCCCTCGTCGAGCAGGGCATCGGCGATGTCGATTCCCTCCCCTACTCGATGCGCGTCATGCTCGAAGCGATGCTCCGCAACGTGGATGGGTTCGTCGTCACCTCCGACGACGTCGCAGGCCTCGCGAACTGGAACGCCAAGTCCCCTGCGCAGACCGAGCTGCCCTTCATGCCGGGACGCGTGGTGCTGCAGGACTTCACCGGCGTCCCGGCGGTTGTCGATCTTGCAGCGATGCGCAGCGCGATGCAGCGTATGGGCGGCGATCCCAACGAGGTGAACCCCCAGGTCCGCTGCGACCTGGTCATCGACCACTCGGTGCAGGTGGACGACTACGGCAGCGCGATCTCGCTGACGGTCAACGCCGAGAAGGAATTCGACCGCAACCGCGAGCGGTACGAGTTCCTCAAGTGGGGCCAGCAGGCCTTCGACAACTTCTCCGTCGTCCCCCCAGCCACCGGCATCGTCCACCAGGTGAACCTCGAGTACCTCGCGCCGGGCGTCCTCACCAAGAAGGCCGCTGATGGGACGACCGTCGCTTACCCCGACTCGCTCGTCGGCACCGACTCGCACACGACCATGATCAACGGCCTGGGCGTCGTCGGCTGGGGCGTGGGCGGCATCGAGGCCGAGGCGTGCATGCTGGGCCAGCCCATCTACATGCTCACGCCGGAAGTCGTCGGGTTCCGCCTGACCGGGGAGCTCCCTGAGGGCGCGACCGCGACCGACCTGGTTCTGACTGTGACGCAGATGCTCCGCGCCCACGGCGTCGTCGGGAAGTTCGTCGAGTTCTTCGGGCCCTCGGTCGCGAAGATGGCGGTCCCTGACCGCGCGACGCTCGCGAACATGGCGCCTGAGTACGGCGCCACGATGGGGTTCTTCCCGATCGATGCGCGCACGCTCGAGTACCTGCGCCTGACGGCGCGCGACGAAGACGCGATCGAGCTCGTCGAGAAGTACTGCAAGGCCAACCGCCTCTTCTGGACGCCCGACGCGAAGGAGCCGACCTTCACCGATGTGCTCGAGCTCGACATGAGCACCGTCAAGCCCTCGCTGGCTGGCCCCAAGCGACCGCAGGACCGCATTGAATTGGGCTCGATGAAACCCCAGTGGCGCAAGGACCTCGTGGACACCTTCGGGAAGAAGGCCCCCAGCGAGTGCGTCCGCTACGACACCTGGGCGGGCGAGGGCGGCGAGACCGCCGGCGCCCACGTCAACCAGCCGAGCGGGAACGGCGATTGCGGCAAGGAGCAGGGCTGGCCGGTCGTTGACTACAAGGACCGCCGCTTCACCCTGCACCACGGCGATGTCGTCATCGCGGCGATCACCTCCTGCACGAACACCTCCAACCCCGACGTCATGATCGCGGCGGGCCTCGTCGCCAAGAAGGCGCACGAGATGGGCCTGACCACGAAGCCCTGGGTGAAGACCTCCCTCGCGCCTGGCTCGAAGGTCGTCACCGAGTACTTCGACAAGGCGGACCTCACCAAGTACCTCGAAGCGCTGGGCTTCCACACCGTCGGGTATGGCTGCACGACGTGCATCGGCAACTCCGGCCCGCTGCCGGCGCCTATCGAGGCGGCGGTCAAGGAGGGCGACCTCGTCGCGACGAGCGTCCTCAGCGGCAACCGCAACTTCGAGGGCCGCATCAGCCCCTTCGTCAAGGCGAACTACCTCGCGAGCCCCCCGCTCGTCGTCGCGTACGCGATCGCCGGCACCGTCGATATCGACCTCGCCAACGATCCCATCGCGCAGACGCCCGACGGCAAGGACGTCTACCTGAAGGACATCTGGCCCTCGCACGAGGAAGTCATCACCGCGCGCGACGCGAGCATCTCGCCCGAACAGTTCAAGAGCGAGTACGGCAAGGTGTACGACGGCAACGAGACCTGGAACGCTGTCGCGTCATCGACCGGCTCCATCTACGACTGGAAGGAGGAGAGTACCTACATCCAGGAACCGCCCTTCTTCGTGGACATGGACGAGAACCCTGGTGAGGCGCAGCCCATCACCGGTGCGCGGTGCCTCGTCAGCGTCGCTGATTCAGTCACAACCGACCACATCTCCCCCGCCGGCGCGATCCCCGCTGACGGCCCTGCGGGCAAGTACCTCACGGAGCACGGCGTCCCTGTCTCGATGTTCAACAGCTTTGGTTCGCGCCGCGGCAACGACCGCGTGATGACGCGCGGCACGTTCGCCAACGTGCGCGTCAAGAACC
>CAYGNN010000087.1:0-10878 GCA_964351165.1 uncultured Phycisphaeraceae bacterium | reverse complement strand
GGCGATCTGTCGGATCTGCCGCTGTCACTGCCGAATCGCCGGACCCGGATCGTCCACGAGATCGCCGAGCCCCTGTGGGACACCCCCCTGGCGCTGCTGGTGATCGTCGGCCTGCTGACGATCGAGTGGATCGGCCGCCGGACGATCCGGCTGATTTAGGTCGGACTGATACGCCTGGGATAGCGTGCGAATCCCAGATTCCAACGCATAAAACACGCCCTCCACCGGTTCAACAGGGCGAGGCTTTTCGTGCCTCCTGTGCCCATTTTCATCGGATTTGACCGATCCATCCGTATCATCTGGCATGACGAATCCCCCCGGCCAACCAGGCGCCAATTTCGACGCGGTCCTCGCCTCCCTCCGCAGGCTCCGCGCCGCCGCCAGGAGGCTCCTGCTGACCCGCGCGATCGCGACCCTGGTCGCCGCAGGTCTGCTGCTCTTCACCGCCGCCGGACTGCTCGATTTCGCCCTCCGCTTCCCGGTGTGGATGCGGACCGGGCACCTCGTCATCGGGTTCTTCCTGCTCGTCTTTGTCTGCTGGAAATACGTCCGCCCAGCGTGGCGATTCCGCCCCTCGCTCACCGCGATGGCGATGCGTGTCGAGAAGCACTCGCCGGAGCTGCGCGACCTGCTCGCCAGCGGCGTGGAGTTCGACGCCGCCCTGCAGGGTGACGACCGCAAGAACACGACCGAGATGGAATCCGCGCTGAGCCGCAGCGTCGTCGAGCAAGCGGCGCAGGCGTACTCCGCGCCGCGCTCGCTGCTCAACCGGGGCCCGGCCTTGCGCGCTGTCGTGACGCTGGTAATCTCGGCCGCAACGATCGTCGCGCTGACCGCGGTAAACACCAACCTCGCAGCGATCGGCGCCCAGCGCACCATCGCGCCCTGGTCCGGCGCTGAGTGGCCGAAGCGCACCGGTGTCGCGGACGCGACGGATGTCGCGGTCCACCCCCTTGGGATGGTTCTCCCCCTCCGCGCTGTCGTCACCAGGACCAACCGCGCGATCGAGCGCACCGACGTCGTCGCCCGCTACCGCACGATCAACGATGGCAAAGAAGGCCCCAGCCAGCGCGTGCTGCTCACCTGGCAGGGGCGCGACGAAGCAACATCCACCGGCGCGAGCGGCGCCTTCTTCGAGCGCCTGATCGAAGCGGACGCCGACATGATCGAGTACCGCTTCGAGACCGAGGACGACCAGACCCCCTGGCGCCGTGTGCGGCTGGTCGAGCCTCCAGCGATCGCCAGCGCCAGCGCGGTCATCACGCCCCCCGACTACGCGAGCGCGATCCCCGCCGGCGCGTACGCCGCCCGCGCGGAACTGGAGATGGGCGCCGGCGCTGACGAGCGCGCCATCGCGCCCCCCGCGCTGCTCGGCTCAACGATCGAACTCACGCTCGAACTGAACAAGCCGATCCCGGTCGAAGCAGCGGATTCCGCATGGATCGCAGCGACCTTCTCCGATGACTTCGCGAGCGCCGCGCCGACGATCACGCCTGCCTCCGGTGAATCAGGCACGATCACGCTCTCGTGGCTGCTCGCAGATTCGACGCGCATCCCAGTCGCCCTGGTTGACCAGTTCGGCATCGAGTCCGCCGACGACGCGGTCTTCCGCTTCGACGCGGTCCATGACCAGGCGCCGGCAGCGACCGTCACCGCGCCGCCAAGCGACACCGCTGTCCTCGCGACCGCTGTCATCGACATCACCGGTGAGGGCCGTGACGATGTTGGCCTCGCGTGGGTCCGCCTCGACCGGCAGGTCTTCCGCCCAGAGGGCGCCGACACCGGCGCGCCCTCCGGACCGGGCGGCGCCATGGCCCCCAGCAGCGAACCGATCGAGATCGCGCTCATCGAATCCTCCGGCGAAACCACGCTCGAAGCCAACGCGACGATCGAGATGCAGGCGCTGGGCGTCGTCGTCGATGACGAGGTGCAGATCACCGCGACCGCTGCTGACGTCTTCGGCGCTGCTGATCTCTCCCGCGCTCCGACCATCTCCACGCCGAGGCGCCTGCGCATCGTTGGCGAAGAAGAGTTCGTGCAGGCGATCCGCAACGAGCTCTCCGGTGTGCGCCAGAGCGTCATGCGCATCGACGCGAGGCAGCGCGAGGCGCGCAGCAGGGCGCAGGAGATCGGCGCCGACCAGCAGACGATCAAAGAGCAGGCGAACATCACCGACCGCGTCGCGCGCGAGGTGGAATCAATCCAGCAGATCCAGTCGCGTCTCGCACAGAACCGCCTTGGAGACGAGCGTCTCGATGAGCTGCTCGAGAACGTGGACCGCGCACTGGAGCAGGCGAGGCAATCCTCGACAGAAGCCGCAGACGCGCTCGACCAGCTGGCCCAGGCGCAGGAATCGCAGCAGGAGTCAGAGGAGGCCGCAGACGCCGAGCGCGAAGCGGCGCAGGACACCGACGACGCCCAGCGCGACGTGATGGACCAGCTCGAGGAGGTCGCCGCGCAGCTCGACACCGGCGAGGACGCCTGGGTCCTGCAGCGCAACCTCGAGAAGATGCTCGAAGCGCAGCGCTCGCTGCAGGAACGCACCGAGCAGCTCAGCGCCCAGACCGCAGGCAAGTCCGCCAGCGAACTCAGCCAGCAGGAGCGCAGCGAACTCGAAGACATCGTTGAAGCGCAGGAGCAGCTCGCTGAGCAGGCCGACGAGCTCGCAGACGAGATGCGCGAGCGCGAGCAGCAACTCCGCGAGACCGACCAGACCGCAGCGGCAGGCCTCTCCGAAGCAGCCAAACGCGCCCAGGAAGAACGCCTGAGCGAAACGATGGAACAGGCGGCCAGCGAAGCGCAGCAGAACCAGACCTCCAACGCCAGCGAGAGCCAGCAGCAGGCCGCCGAGTCGATGGAGAAGATGCTCGAGGACCTCGAAGAGGGCCAGCGCGCCAGGGAAGCGGCACTGCGACGCATCCTCGCGAGCCTCATCGAATCCCTCGAAGGCCTCGTCAACCAGCAGACCGCCGAGCTCGCCAGCCTCAGCAAGACCATCGTTGATGGGGGTGATCTCGCCATCCTCGACCGAGGCATGATCCGCCTCAACACCAACACGCTCGGCGTCTTAGATCTCGCGCGCAACGCCGGCCGCGAGCTCGCCCCGGTCGCCAACCTCATCGGCGACGCGTCAACCTCGCAGTCCCGCGCCATCGTCGAGCTGCGCCGCGTCGAGATCGACACCGACGACGTCCGCACGAACGAGGCCCGGAGCCTCGACCTCCTCAAGCGCGCCCTCGAAGAGGCGCAGCGCCTCGAGAACCAGATGCAGCAGCAGGAGCAGGACCGCAAGAAGGCGGAGCTGCTCAAGGCCTACCGCGACGCCCTCACCGCGCAGATCACCCTCCGCGATGAGACCGAGGAATACGCCGCCAAGGATGACCTCTCCCGCCGCGACCGCGCCGCCCTGCGCCGCATCGCCGGCGAGCAGGACGCCATCGGCTCGTCCCTCGACATGATCCTCGAATCCACCGCCGAGCTGTCCGACGCCGAGGTCTTCCGCTTCGCGCACACCAGGCTCAGCAGCCTCACCGAGGCCGCCGCCGAGCACCTTCGCGAGACCGAGACCACCGCCGCGGTGCGCCGGCAGAGCGCCGCGATCGCCGCGCTGCAGGGCATCGTCGAATCGCTCTCGGAAGAAGCCCCGCCCAAGGACGACAACTTCAACGATGGCGGCGGCGGTGGCGGCGAAGGAGGCGAGGAAGGCGGTCCGCAGCAGCAGGAGCTCCTCCCGCCTGTCGCCCAGCTCCGCCTCCTTAGGCAGATGCAGCTCGACCTGCTCAGCCGGACCCGGGACGCCGACGAATTCGCCAACGAGCCTGGCGTTGATTCTCCCGCCGACCTCGGCGCAGAGCAGCGAGAGCTCGGGAATATCGGCGGCGGCATCATCGAGAAAATGAGCCAGCAGTCCGGCGGCCCCGGCGAGATGCCGATAGTGCCTGAGTAACGCAAACAGAAACTGGATCCCATGCGTATTGACAGCATGACAACCCGCTTCCTCCCCATCACCGCCATCGCGTGTTTCACCTGGGCGGTCGCTGCGCAGGACCAGAAGCCGGCCGACCCCCCCACCGATGACGCCCAGGCGGAGACCGCCGAGCAGGAAGCCCTCCCATCGCTCGACGACCTGCTCGGGATCGAAACCGAGGAGTCGGACAACGAAGAGGGCGCCGGCATCGACCCCGACCGCGCCGAACTCGATCGCGCCCTCTCTGGTGAGCAGGTCGCAGACATGTTCGTGCAGGCGGTGCAGCAGATGGCAGACGCCGCGGACCTGCTGGAGGTCGCCAACACCCCCGGCGCGCCAACGCAGCGCCTGCAGGACGAGATCATCCGCAAGCTCGACATCCTCATCGAGCAGGCGAAGCAGCAGCAGTCGTCGTCGTCCTCCTCGTCGTCCTCCAACAGCGATTCGAGCTCGCAGTCGCAGGGCCAGCAGCCCAACCAGCCGCAACCAGGCCAGCAGCAACAGCAGGGCGAGCAGCAGCAGGACCAGGCGAACCAGGGCGACAACCTGCAGGAAGGCACGCCCCCAGGTTTCCAGGACGGCCCCCTCGCCGACCGCCTCGACGAACTGCACGCCGCGTGGGGCGCGCTCCCGACGCGCATCCGCGAAGCGCTCTCGCAGGGCAGCGGCGATGAGTTCAGCACCTTCTACCAGTCCATGACCGAGTCGTACTACCGCAAGCTCGCAGGCGATCAGAAGACCAACGAGGAGCGCGACCAATGAGCCGACCAGCATTGGGCTCGATCGCCACGACCGCGCTCTCGCTCGGCATCGCCGCGTCGCTGACCCTCGCGCAGGACGCGCCGCGTACAACCGACGCTGGCGGCGCGACAGCGCAGAACAACGCGCTCGTTGACGAGATCACCCCCGACCTCAACGACGCTGTCAGCAATGGGCTCGTCGCCCTCGCCGCGGCGCAGAACGAGGACGGTTCGTTCTCAGGCGGGCGCTACGGCAAGCACGTCGGCATCACCTCCCTCGCCTGCCTCGCATTCATGGCCGATGGCCACATCCCAGGCCGAGGCGGTTACGGCGACAACGTCGAACGAGGCCTCGAGTTCGTCCTCGAGAACCTCAACGAGACAGGGCTCCTCGCCGCGGAGACCTCCCACGGCCCCATGTACGGCCACGGCTTCGCGGCGCTCTTCGTCGGCGAGGTCTACGGAATGATCGGCGCTGACGACACACCGCTCGCGCGCCGCACGCACGAGGCGCTCGTGAAGTCCGTCCGCCTTATCGTTCAGACCCAGAACGCCGAGGGCGGCTGGCGGTACAACCCGGTCCCCTACGACGCGGACATCTCCGTCACCATCTGTCAGATCATGGCGCTCCGCGCAGCGCGCAACGCCGGGATCGAGGTTCCGCGCAAAACGATCGACGACGCGGTGACCTACGTCCGCCAGTGCCAGAACACCGATGGTGGATTCAAGTACCAGCTCAACAGCGGCGGCTCCGCCTGGCCGCGCTCCGCGGCAGGAGTCGCCAGCCTCTACTACGCCGGTGTGTACGAAGACGACGCCATCGACCAGGGGCTCGATTACCTCTTCGACGTCGCGATGCCAGGCAGACAATCGCGCCCCGGCGCGCACTACTTCTACGGGCATTACTACGCCGTGCAGACCATGTACCTCGCCGGAGGCGAACGCTGGGCGACGTGGTGGCCGGCGGTCCGCGACGAGCTCATCGACCTCCAACTCGGCGACGGCACCTGGTCCGACCGCCACGCCGGCTCCGCCTACGGCACCGCCATGGCGCTGATCATCCTCCAGATGCCCAAACGCTACCTCCCGATCTTCCAGAAGTAAGCACCTGTTCATGAACCGATCCCGTCTGTGCATCCCGATCGCTTGCAGCCTCCTGGCCGGCCTGTCCGCCGGCGCTGTCGCCAGTGCGCAGGACGCATCATCCACGTCAACCGACGCCGACCGCCGTGTGCTGATCGACCGCGAACTCAACGCGAGCGAGATCACGCTGCTCTCCATCACTGAGGAGGCGATCGCGTACATCGATGAACAGGGCAGGTCGAGGCGCGCCTCCATCGGAGGGCTGGTCGCTCTGCTCCCGCTCGATCAGGACTGGGGCGCCGCTGCGACCGAGGAAGCGCCCTTGCCGTCAGGCGATAGTGCCATCGGACCCGACCCGATGGAGCAGCCCCCGGCATCTGGCGTCCTCGAACTCGCCGACGGCCAGCGCCTCCCAGGCGAGTACGCCTCGACAGGCGGCGACGAGGACTCGATCGTCTGGTCGCACCCGGTCTTCGGTCGCCTCGCGATCAACCTCGACCGCGTCGCGCACGCCGTGCTGCGCGACGCGAACAGGAACGCCGGCGCCACCACGCGCACCGACAGCGCGATCCCATCCGATCAGGACCAGCTCATCCTCGCCAATGGCGACCGCATCACCGGCTTTGTCATCTCGATGGGCGACCCGATCGAGATCGAAGTGGGCGATGACATCTTCGAGATCCCCGCCGAGCGCGTGTCGAGCGTCCGCCTGGCCAACCCCCCCGCCGCGATGAACGGCCTGGTCGTCTGGCTCGACGACGGCTCCGTCGTCGTGGTCGCCGCGATCGATGGCCATGACGGCGAGAGCATCGAGCTCGCGCTCCCCTCCGGACAGACCGGCGTCTTCCCGGTGGACTCTCTCGACGCTGTCGCGTTCCGCGCCGGCAGATTGCAGGGCCTTGCGTCGATGGAGCCGATCACCCAGGCGCCGCTGGGCGAACGCTACGAGGGCCAGCCGACGCGCATCCTGAACGATCCGGTGTACCAGTCCTCCGGACAGCTCCGAGCGCCGGACATCGAGATCCCGGGCCCCATGCGCATCGAATGGAACATCCCCGAGGGCGCCAGGCGTTTCGCGACCATTGCGGAGATGCCCTTCGACGCGATCCCTTGGGGCGACTGCGTGCTCAGCGTGCACGTCGATTCCATCGAGCAGGCCAGCCAGCGCATCAACGCCGACAACCCCCGCTTTGAGATCAACATCCCCATCGAGCCAGGCGCGAGAACCCTGACCATCAGCGTCGACCCAGGCGCCTGGGGCCCCATCAACGACCGCATCACCCTGCGCCGTCCCCTGCTCCTCCACGACAACGAAGAGCTGTAACTGGACGCCGAGTCTGAGCGCAGCGAAGGCTCGGATATCGAGCGGGCAAACGCCCCAACGAATTCACCCCCCTACTCGCACCGAGCCCCAAACGACCGGATCAGCAACCCCAGGTCCGCGGCATCCACCGCGCCATCGCCGTTGATATCCAGCACAGGATCCGCCCCACCGAACCCATCGATCAACGCTCCGAGATCCGCGACATCCGCGATCCCATCACGGTTCAGGTCTGCGAAGCAAGGCGCCAGATCAAAGACAAACACCGCGCCGGCATCGACGCCGTTGTCATCGTCCCGGACCGAGCCGACAAGCAGCTTCGACCCACCGAACACCGCAGGGTATCCGAAGAACTCGTGCGGCTCGCTCTGCGGATGCCTGATGACCAGCAACTGCTCGCCGGTCAGCAGATCAAAGACAACCACCCTGCAATCGCAGACCACATACTCACCCCCATCGATCGCACCGACCGCGAGCAGCCGACCATCGCTGCTGATCGACGCCGCGAATCCCTGTCGGTTGGGGATCCGCTCGACGATCTTCCGGAGGAGTGTCCCGGTCGAAAGTTCAAAGACAAAGACAGCCCCGGCTTCATCGCCGTTCTCGTCGTCATCAGGCGAAGTGACGAGCAACAAGCCGCCGACAATCTCAATCTGGCTCCCGAACTGCGAGAACCCAATACCAAGCTCGGCGGTGATCTCGTAGACCAACTCACCGGAGGCTCGGTCAAAGACATAGACGGAGCCGTACCGGAACCCTGAATGCTGGACGAGGCTTGCAGAGACCGCGATGAACGAATCGTTCATCGCGACCGAGGCGCCGAATCTGTCGTTGGACTCAAGCCCTGCCGGCGCGAACCGATGAATGACAAGGCCTGATTCGAGATCGAAGAGGTACGCGGACCCGGTGTCTACTTCCTTTGGGCCGTCGTCTCTGAAGGCGCCGATCAGCGCTGCGGCGCCGTCGATCGCGACATCCAAACCGAAGATGTCCCCCGGCTCGGCATCCGGCGCCGTGAGCTTGGCGAGCCTCTTGCCGCTTGAGAGATCAAAGAGGTACGCCGCCCCTGTATGGGTTCCCGCCCCGTCATGGCTCGGGGAGCCGATCAGCGCCGTGCGCCCCTGCGTATCGATCGAATATCCAAATGAGTCATAAGGGCCCCCATCACCAGGGAGCAGCTCGTCGATCTCGGCGCCGGTGTTCAAGTCGAAGCGGTACACCGATCCGGTCGGGACGCCGGCATCGCCACCAGAAGCCGCCCAGATCAGCGCCGTCGTGCCAGCGACCTCGATCCCAGCCCCAAACTCCTCCCCCGCCGTCCCATCGCTCGGCAGCAGTTTCATGACCGGAACACCCGGTTGACCGATTGCACTCGATTTCATCGATATCAATGACAGAGTGCAAATGATGACCAGAGCGATTCGTTTCATCATGAACTCCGCGTCAGAGCCATCGCGATCGTGTACCGGCCGCGCATCACTCATGTTCATCGACGTAACAGAACGCTCGGGATCATGAATAGAGGCCCGAGCAGTTTGTGTTATGTACGGTATCGAACGGGTGCGTCACAATCAGGGTGTTCCACGTGGAACACCCGTGATCCGGAGTCACAATTCCGAGTGACTTAGAAACTGCACGCCGCCTGATGGCTCTGCCCTGGCGATCCAATCCCGGATGATCGCAGGCCGCAGGTCGGCTGAGGGCAGGTCGGCGATCGGCACCCACTCGAACCCGATGTGGTCTTCCGCCGACTCGATCACTGTGCCGGCAGGGATCCCTGTCTCGCCGGCGCCCCCCTGCTGGGGTTGGTCGTATCCGGAATCGCCGAGGTGTTCCACGTGTAACACCAGGCTGATCTCGTGCCTCGCCTTGCCCCCCTGCTCGAACCGCTGCTCGGCGATCAGGCGGCATTCCCCCATCCGGCTCTCCAGCCCGAGCTCCTCCAGCAGTTCCCGCCGGCAGGCTTCGCCGGCCGTCTCGCCCGGCTCGACATGGCCCCCCGGGAGGTAGAAGTAGCCGTGCTTGAGGTTCCGGCAGAGCAGGACCGAGCCGTCCCTGAGGATCAGGGCTCGGGCGAGGATCTCGATGGATTCGGGGGTTGGGGGCATCGTTCGGAGGCGGTCGAGGGTTGCGGCTGGGGTGTCCTGAGGCGTACTGTACCGGGTCGGGCGCGCGGGCGTTTTTGGTCGGATCAACCGGGGCTGGACCGCCCCAGGCACGGAGGCAGAGTGATGGCGAAGGCGAAGGAAGCGAAACCACGGCGGCTCGGCAGGGGGCTCAGCAGCCTGATCGGCGATCCGGTGAAGGTGTCTGATCTGGAATCCGAGGCCGCGGCTCCGGCGACAACATCCGCACCGGCGGCGCCCATCGAACCAACAACACCGTCCGCCGGGGCGCCGGTGGGGGGTGTTCCACGTGGAACACCTGTGGAATCAACGTCGACCGAGACGGATGGACGAAAACTACAAATCATCAATATTGACGATATCGAACCCAACCCCAACCAGCCGCGGCGGAGCATGGATGACGCCGGGCTCGACCAGCTCGCCCGGTCCATCGGCGAGACCGGGATGATGCAGCCGATCGTGCTGCGGGCTGGCGCTGGCAGTACGCCTTGGGAGATCGTCGCCGGCGAACGGCGGTGGCGGGCGGCGCAGCTCGCCGGGCTGACGCGGGTGCCTGCGGTGACGGTGGAGATCAGCGAGCGCGAGTCGGCGGAGTGGGCGGTCGTCGAGAACCTGCAGCGCGAGGATCTGAACCCCATGGACCGCGCGTTCGCGTTCCAGAAACTCGCCGATCAGTTCGGCGCGACGCACGGCGAGATCGCGGAAAAGCTCGGCATCGACCGATCGACCGTCGCGAACCTCGTCCGGCTGACGACGCTCGAGGCGCCGGTGCAGGAACTCATCGCCAAGGGTGAGCTGAGCACGGGGCACGCGAAGGCGATCCTGTCGCTGCCTGCCGGGCGGGAGCGCGCGAAGGTGGCGAGCGACGCGGCCAAGGGCGGCTGGAGCGTCCGCAGCCTGGAGCAGCGGTGCAAGCTGATCGTCGGTGGGGGGGTGGACCTGGCGCCGCCACCGAGCGAGGAGGAGCAGGCGGCGCAGTCACGCCGAATCGCGGCGCGTGCGGATCTGGAGATCAAGCTGAGCGAGCACCTGGGCACGCCGGTGGAGGTGAAGACCGATCAGAGCGGCAAGCGCGGTCGGCTGATCGTGAAGTTCTTCGATCTGGAACAGTTGGATGGGGTATTTGATCGGATGGGGTTCGGGGGGGAGTAGGGGTAGCTCATCACCTCTTTCTAATGGCGTTGATTCGATCTAGAGGATCGCATGGCGATGACCACTCAATCTGATTCTAGAGCATGGATCAGAGTGCGCCTCGATCAATTTGATCTTGAGGAAGTCGTGACTCAGATCGGACGTCTTGCGGAGGGGGCCACCTCTGCGGGGTTTACAACCTCTTACAACGCTCAGATTTCGAGCTGGAGAAGGCAACTCGAGTATTTATCGAGCGAGTTCATATCTCTCGCTGAGAGAATCCCAGAATCCCAGCAATGGACGCTCTTGCTTGAATACGCGATACCACGCAGAGGCCGACGGATCGACGCTGTCTTGCTTTCGGATTCGGTGATCTATGCGATCGAGTTTAAAATCAACGCATGCAGCGTAGCGCGAGCAGATCTTTGGCAAGCGGAAGACTATGCGCTGGACCTGCGTGATTTTCATGCGCAATCTGACGGGTACCCTGTAATTCCGGTGCTTGTGTGC
>CAYGNN010000086.1:0-10976 GCA_964351165.1 uncultured Phycisphaeraceae bacterium | reverse complement strand
GATGCAAGAGGAGACACCCGCTCTGACCCGGAAACTGGATGACCTCAACAAGGAACAGGCGGCTCTCATGGCCCTCAACGATCCGGTGCACGCCCAGCGCGAGCGTCAAATGGAGCTGATGTACAAAATCCCCGAGGCCCAGCAAGCGATCGAGGAACACCAGGGCCGGATGCAGGAACTCGCGGACCGAATCGATGCCGAGTCGATGCTCGACGCGCACATCCAGGAGCAACTCAGCGCAGGGACAAAGATCTTCGTCCGCGGCAAGGCGTACGAGATCACCCAGGACCTGCAAGGCCCTCTCCAGATCTGTTGGAACGACGAGCGCGAAGTCCTGATCCAGCACAACGATCAGGAGCCGCAACCCATCGCGACCTTCGCAACCGAATTGGCCGCCGCGTCAGGCGCTCCATCGAGCCCCCTCGAATCCGCCGCCTGACTTCGCAGCCGGTCCGGAGTCGGAACCGGCGCGAGAGATCCACAGGAAATCCCAAAAAAACCACCGGCCCGTGAATCAAAGGCGCGTCGCGGGCGTTCTCACACCGGTACAGTGAACGCGGAGTCCGAGCCAGCCCACCACGCCGATCGAGAACACAAGCCGTTGGATACCAGCCGTCAAGCCATGTCGCTGACCATTGACGCGAGGCGCCACGCATCGAGCGCCAGCTATCCCTCTGGCCCTCTGCACAGGCTCGACCAAGCGGATCACCTCCAGATCCGATCCGCATCACCGACGCATCCGCTCGCATGATCGATGCCCAGCACTATCCCTTCCGCCGCCCTCGAACTGGGGGAGCGGCCTGCATCGTGGCAAGCCTGATCGCGGCGCTGCCTGGGTGCGCCTCGCATGAGCCGATGGAGGCGATCCCCTTCACCGACGCGCCGCCCCTGTCCATCACCGATGGCGCTGCCAGGCCCGACCGCTGGTGGGAAGCGTTCAACGACCCGTCGCTCGACGCCTCGGTCGAGTCCGCGCTGTCGCAGAACTTCTCGCTCCGCATCGCCTATGAGCGCCTGCGCGAAGCGGACGCTATCACAGGGATCGAGCGGTCGTTCCGTTCCCCGACACTCGACGCCACCGCCAGCGGAGGTCTCTTCGACGGGAGTGACGTCGACAACCACACCGAGATCGCACTCGGGCTCCAGGCGTCCTACGAGGTGGACCTCTGGGGGCGCATCAGCGCCAACATCGAAGCCGCAGAGCTGGAAGCGGACGCGACCTTCGAAGACCTCCAGGCCGCAGGGGTGTCTCTCTCCGCAGAGATCGCCACCGCTGTCTACCGGCACACCGAGGCATCGCTCCAACTGCTCCTGCTGGAATCGCAGGTCCAGACCAACCGCGACGTCCTGACGGTCATTGAAGAACGCTTCGCCATCGGTCAGTCCGACGGCGCTGATGTGCTCCGGCAGCGGCAGCTCGTCGAGGCGACCCTCGAACAGCACATCACCACCCGCGCCACACTCGACGTGCTCGAGCACCAGATCCTCGTCCTGACCGGCGCGCCGCCGCAGGAATCGACCGAGACGCTCTCGCCGGAGCAGCTCCCCGAGATCCCACGCCTCCCGGAGGTTGGGCTGCCGGCCGAACTCCTGCAGCGCCGCCCAGATGTCCGCGCCGCGTTCCTCCGGTTGCAATCCACCGACGCCTCCGTCGCCGCGGCGGTCCGGGACCAGTACCCAGCGCTCAACATCGGCGCTGCGATCTCGACCGCCGCCGAGAACCCATCAGGCCTCTTCGATTCCTGGATCGCCTCGCTCACCGGCCAGCTCATCGCGCCCATCATCGATGGGGATCGCAGGAAGCAGGAGGTCCAGCGCGCGCTGGCGGTCCGCAGACAGCAGCTCGCCGCGTACGGCGACACCGTCCTCCTCGCATTCCAGGAGGTCGAGGACGCCCTCGCCCTCGAGCGGTTCCAGATCCTGCGGATCGACAACCTCATGAACCAGCTCGAGCTGGCCAGGGTGACCTACCGGCAGCTCCGGAATCAGTACCTCAACGGCGCAGCGGACTTCATCGACGTGCTCGTGGCGCTCCGCAACCAGCAGGACCTCGAACGCGCACTGCTCTCCGCCAGGCTCGCCCACGTCGAATTCCGGATCTCGCTGTATCGCGCGATCGCAGGCGGGTTCGAGCTGCAGCTCACCGCGGACGCAGCACCACACCATCGGGAGTACAACGAGACGCAATGATGGCGACCAACACCGATCGCAACATCTGGCCCCGGTTGATCCGGATCGCAGCGACGTTCCTCGCGGTGCTCGCCCTCCTCGCTGGCGCAGCGCTGGTCAGCTACTGGATCAAGCAGTCCGAGCCGACCGCCGAACGCGAAGCAGCCACACGCCGCAGCGCCGCGCTCGTGAACACCATCGCCGCCAGCAACGGGACGTACCGCCCCACCATCAACGCGCTCGGCTCCGTCACCGCCGCCAGGGACATCGTGCTGAGCCCCAGGGTGGGCGGGCAGATCCTGAGCGTCGAACCCAGCTTCACGCTCGGCGGAAGCGTCGAGACCGGCCAGCTCCTGCTGACCATCGACCCAGCCGATTACGAGCAGGCCCTCGTTGTTCGGCGGAGCGAGATGCTCCAGGTCCAGGCCGAGCTTGCCATCGAAGAGGGCCAGCAGCGCGTCGCCCAGAGCGAGTTCGAGCTGTTGGGCACGGAGATCGACGAGGCCAACCGCGCGCTCGTCCTCCGCGAGCCGCAGATCGAATCGCTCCGCGCCAGGCTGAAGGCCGCAGAAGCCGCGGTCGAGCAGGCGACCCTCGACCTCAACCGCACGCAGGTCCAGGCCCCCTTCGATGGGCAGATCCTCGCCCGCGCTGCGGAGCTCGGTTCGCAGGTCGCCCCAGGCGACGAGCTCGCCCGGATCGTCGGGACCGACGCGTACTGGGTCATCGCCACGATCCCGCTCAACACGCTGCGCTGGATCGAGTTCCCCGACGCCGGCCACGATGGCGCTGCAGCCACCATCAGGAACCGCACCGCCTGGTCACCGCAGCAATCACGACAGGGCAAGGTCGCGCGCCTGATCGGCGAACTCGATCAGAGCACCAGGATGGCCCGCGTTATCATCGAAGTCCTCGACCCGCTCGGCGATGACTCGCAGCCATCCCTGATCCTCGGCTCCATCGTCCAGGCGGAGATCAGCGCCAAGCCGCTCAACAACGTGGTCCAGCTCGATCGCGCCTACCTCCGCCAGGGCGACACTGTCTGGGTGATGCACGACAACACGCTGCGCATCCAGAAGGTCGAGGTGCTCTTCGCAGACGAGCAGCACGCGTACATCAGCGAAGGGCTCGAAGCCGGCGACCGGATTGTCACAACGAGCCTCGCCACTGTTGTCGATGGGTTGGAGATCCGCGAGGCCTCCGAGCAGGCTGCCACCGACCAGGCCAACCCCCTGCTTCCCGGTGACGCCGAAGGGACAGCGCCTTGAGCGACAACCCAAACCAACCAGTCGCGCCACGATCGGGCCCCATCGACTGGATGGCCCGCAACCCGATCGCCGCGAACCTGCTCATGGCGGTCCTGCTCATCGGCGGTGTCTGGACCACCCTCAACATCCAGAAGGAAGTCTTCCCGCAGTTCCAGCTCGACATCGTCGAGATCTCCGTTGGCTATCCCGGCGCTGCGCCGGAGGAGGTCGAGCAGGGCATCCTCCGACCGATCGAAGAAGCGGTCCGGGGTGTGGACGGCATCCACGAACTCACGTCGCAGGCGCGCGAGGAGCGGGGTTCGGTGTCGATCGAGCTCGTCGCAGGCGCCGAGCGTATGAAGGCGTTCCAGGACATCGATCAGGCGGTCTCCCGCATCCGCACGTTCCCCGACGACATCGATCAGCCGGAGGTGCGCCTCCAGACCCGCCAGGTCGAGGTGATGCGCGTCGGCCTCTTCGGACCGGTCGATGTCTGGACGCTCAGGCAGCTCGCAGAACGCACGCGCGATCAGCTGCTCGCCAACCCCTACATCACGCAGATCGAGCTCTCCCGCGTCCCCGACTATGTCACCCATGTCGAGATCCCGCGCGACCGGCTCCGCGAGTACGGCTTGACGCTCGACAGCATCGCCTCGCTGATCGAACGCTCCAGCGAGGACGTCGCAGCAGGCTCCGTCCAGACCACCGCCGGCGAGATCCTCCTCCGCGTCAAGGCGCGCAAGCAATGGGCGGAGCAGTTTGCCACGATCGAACTGCTCACCAGCGAGACCGGCGCAGCGGTCACCCTGGGCGACATCGCCATCATCCGCGACGGCTTCACCGAAGGGAACTTCCACTCGCAGTTCAACCAGCAACCCTCCGTAGAACTCCAGCTCTACCGCGTCGGCGATCAGTCCCCGCTCCAGATCGCAGACGCCGTGGAAGAGGTCATGCACGCCGCTGAGCAGCAGTTCCCCCCCGGCGTGCAGTGGCGGATCGACAACAACAACGCCGAGGACTTCCGCAGCAGGCTCTCGCTTGTCCTGAAGAACGGCTTCCTCGCCATCGTCATCGTGATCCTGACGCTGGCGCTCTTCCTTGAGTTCCGCCTCGCGTTCTGGGTCATGACCGGCATGGCGATCTCCTTCATCGGGAGCATCCTCTTCCTCCCGGTCGTCGGCGTTAGCATCAACATGATCTCCCTCTTCGGGTTCCTGATCGTGCTCGGCATCGTGGTAGACGACGCGGTCGTCGTCGGCGAGAACGTCTACGAGTTACGGCAGCGAGGCCTCGGCCCGATGCAGGCTGCGATCCGAGGGGCCCAGGAAGTCAGCGGCCCTGTTGTCTTCAGCATCCTCACGAACGTCGTCGCCTTCATCCCCCTGCTCTTCATCCCAGGCGAGACAGGCAAGTTCTGGCGGCCGCTGCCAATCGTCGTCATCGTCGTCCTGCTCCTCTCGCTCTTCGAGGCCCTCTTCATCCTCCCGGCGCACCTCGCGCACATCCGATCGAACTCCAGCCGCACCGGCGTCGGCGCCAAGCTGCACGGGATGCAGCAGTCCTTCACCAGGCTCTTCTCCAGGATGATCGATCGCTGGTACCGGCCGGTCCTGCGCATCTCGCTCCGCGCCCGCTACATCACCACCGCCGCCGCGATCGCGCTCTTCACCATCGTCGTCAGCTACAGCACCAGCTCCCACATGGGCATGGTCCTGATGCCTGAGATCTCCGCCAACGAGATCGAGGCAGGCGTCCGCCTCCCGGTCGGCACGACGCCGGATCAGGCCGCCGCTGTCGCCCACGCCGTCACCGAAGCGACCGCGCGCCTCTTCGAAGAGCAGAACTTCGACGAGGTCGCCGAGGGCGTGATGACCAACGTCCGGGGCGACAGCTTCATCGATGTCGAGCTGGTCATGCTCCCGCCAGATGAGCGCACCATGTCAGCGCGCGAGGTCATCCAGATCTGGCGCGACTCCATCGGCGACATCCCAGGCGTGGACCAGATCACCTTCGAGGCCGAGCGCGGACCGAGGGGCGGACGCCGCGACATCAGCGTGGACCTCAGCCACAACGACATCGATGTCCTCGAACGCGCCGCCGCGGCCTTCGCCGCAGAGATGGAGCAGTTCGCCTACACCCGCGACATCAACGACAGCTACAGCAAGGGCAAGGTGCAGTACGACTTCGAGCTCCTTCCCGAAGGGCGGGCGCTGGGGCTCACCCCTGCCGACATCGGGAGGCAACTCCGCGGCTCCTTCTACGGCTCCCTCGCGATCAGGCTCCTCCGCGGCACCAACGAGATCGAGGTCCGCGTCAAACTCCCCGAGGAAGAACGCAAGGACATCTACAACCTCGAAGAGCTCGTGATCCGCACACCGGCCGGCGCCGAGGTCCCGCTGATGGACGTCGCCCGCGTGCGCTCCGGCGAGGCCTTCGCAAGGATCGAACGCCGGGACGGTCGCCGCATCGTCAGCGTCTCCATGGATGTCGAGCCGGACCGCGCCACCGGTCAGGTCATCACCGCGATCAACAAGGAGGTCCTCCCACGAATGGCCAACGAGCACCCGGGGCTCACCTGGTCGTTCGAGGGCAGCAACGCCGAGATGCGCGAGGCCACCGCCTCCCTCTGGGGCGGCTTCGGGCTCGCGCTCTTCGTGATCTACGCGCTCCTCGCTATCGCCTTCCGCAGGTACATCCAGCCATTGATCGTGATCGCAGCGATCCCCTTCGGGATCATCGGCGCTGTGATCGGCCACATGATCCTTGGGTATGACCTCTCCCTCATCAGCTTCATGGGCGTCATCGCGCTCTCCGGCGTCGTCGTGAACGACTCGCTCATCATGGTCGATTACGCCAACAAGCAGACCGCCGAGCACAACCACTTCGACGCGATCACCCTCGCCGCGGTCAGGCGGTTCCGCCCCATCTTCCTCACGACCGCGACCACCTTCTTGGGGCTCGTCCCGATCATCATGGAGAAGTCCCTCCAGTCGCAGCACATCGTCCCGATGGCCATCTCCCTCGGCTTCGGCATCGTCTTCGCAACCGCCGTGACCCTCGTGCTCGTCCCCAGCCTCTACCTGATCGTCGAAGACCTCGTCCGCTGCGCCCGCGCCCTGTTCCCTGCGCAGGACCAAACGCACGATGGATCCGAGATCCCATCGCTGCACCACACGAGCGGAGCGACCGGAGCGGAGTGAGCGTGCTGGTCCCGCCGCTCAGTCGCTGAACAACATGGCGCTGCGTTTCATGGGTAAACTGTCTGCGTAGCCCAACAAACAGTTTTTTCGAATCACCCCTGCCATCACGAAGGAGATGGTTGATGACCAGCAGACGAACCCAGTTCCAGACGATCGCGATGTCCATCCTGTTCGGCGCGGCGCCATTCGCCCACGGGCAGGTCTCCTCGGATTGGTATCGCAACCCCGCGATCTCCCCCGATGGCGAGCGGATCGCGTTCGTCCACGCCGGCGATATCTACCTGGTCAACGCGGATGGCGGAAGGGCCATCCCCCTGACCATCCACGAGGCGTACGAGTCCAACCCCGTCTGGTCGCCCGACGGCACGACGATCGCCTTCAGCTCGAACCGATTCGGCAACGACGACGTCTTCGTGATCCCTGCTGATGGCGGCACGGCGCAGCGCCTGACCCACCATTCCGCAGCAGACACCCCTGTTGATTTCGCGCCCGATGGCCGGAGTGTCTACTTCAACTCTGCACGCGTCGATCACGTGGACAGCGCGCTCTTCCCGTCAGGCGTCCTGAATGAGCTCTACCAGGTCGAGCTGACCGGTGGCACGCCGACGATGGTCCTCACCACCTCGAGCGTGAACGCAGAACTGAGCCCCGATGGTTCGCGGATCCTGTACGAAGACCGCAAGGGCTACGAGGACCAGCTCCGCAAGCACCACACCTCCTCGATCGCCCGCGACGTCTGGGTCCACAACACACGCACCGGCGAGCACACCAAGCTCACCGATTTCGCAGGCGAGGACCGCGATCCGTCCTGGCACGGCGGCAACGAGTTCGTCTACCTCTCCGAGCGATCCGGCGATTCCAACGTCTGGAAGCAGCGCCTCGAGCCAGGCGCCCGACCGGAGCAGCTCACCGAGTTCGAGCACCACCCGGTCCGCCACCTCACCCGCGCCGACGACGGAACGATGGCCTTCAGCTGGCACGGCGACCTCTACACGCTCCGCGACGGCCGCCGCCCGAATCAGGTCAACGTCACCATCGCAGTGGACGGCCGCACCGGTGAACCGCAGCGCAAAACCATGCGCAGCGGCGCCACGCAGTTCTCCGCCGCCTCGAACGGCAAGGAGATCGCCTTCATCGTCCGGGGCGACGTCTTCGTCACCTCGGTCGAGTTCGGCACCACGAAGCAGATCACCGCGACACCCGAGCAGGAGCGCAACGTCCACTTCAGCCCGGACGGACGCTCGCTCGTCTACGCCGGCGAGCGCGAAGGCTCCTGGAACATCTACACCACCACGCTCGATGAGGATGAGCTCTACTTCTTCGGCGCCACCAGGTTCACCGAAGAAGCCCTGGTCAGCACCGACGACGAGGAATTCCAACCGCGCTGGTCCCCCGATGGCGAGAAGGTCGCGTACCTCCGCGAGCGCGAAGAGGTCCGCGTCATCGACGTCGAGACCAGGGATGAAACCGTCGCGCTGGGCGGCGAGCACTGGTACTCCTACTCCGATGGCGACATGTGGTTCCGCTGGGCGCCCGATTCCCAGTGGCTCGCGGTGCACTTCTACAACCGCGGACGCGTCTTCGTCGGCGAGGCCGGCCTGGTCAAAGCCGATGGCTCAGGCGAGATCGTTGACATCTCCAACTCAGGCTACGACGACAGCTCCCCCCGCTTCGCCATGGAGGGCGGCGCCATCATCTGGGCGTCCGCACGCTACGGCGAGCGCTCGCACGGCAGCTGGGGCGCCGAATACGACGTCCTCGGCGCCTTCCTGACCCAGGACGCCTTCGACCAGTTCCGTCTCACCAAGGAGGAGTACACCCTCCAGAAGGAACTCGAAGAGAAGGCCAAGGAGAAGGAAGAGGAAGAGAACGCGAAGAACGAATCAGAAGATGACAGCGACGACGAGGATGCCGAAGACACGGACGAAGAGGAAGAGAAGCCCGAACCCCTCGAGTTCGAACCGGATGGGCTAGACACCCGCACCATCCGCCTGACCACGCACGCCTCCGCGCTCGGCGATTTCGCGATGGCGAAGGACGGCAAGGCCCTCTACTACCTCGCCTCGTTCGAGAACGGCGCCGACCTCTGGAAGCAGGACTTCCACGAGCGATCGACCACGCTCCTCGCCAAGCTCGACGCGAGCAACGCCTCGCTGCAGCTGTCCGACGATGGCGAGACGATCTTCCTGCTCGCCGACGGCGCGCTCTCGAAGATCGAGACTTCCTCCGGAAAGAAAACACCGATCACCTTCGCCGCGGAGATGGTCGTCGATCACGCCGCCGAGCGGGCGCACAACTTCGACCACGTCTGGCGCCAGACCAGGAAGAAGTTCTACCGCCCCGACCTGCACGGCGTGGACTGGGCGTTCTACCGCGAGCAGTACGAGCCCAAGCTCGCCGGCATCCACACGGTCTACGACTTTGCGGAGGTGCTCTCCGAACTGCTGGGCGAACTCAACGCCTCGCACACCGGCGGTCGCGCCTTCCCCGACCCGATGCCCGGCGCTGCCTCGACCGCCGCGCTCGGCGTGATCTACGACCAGGAATACGCCGGCCCTGGCCGACGCATCGCTGAGGTGCTGGAGAACGGCCCCCTCGACCGCGCCAAGTTCGAGAACGTCGGCGCAGGCACGGTCATCACCGCGGTCGATGGCGTGCGCCTCGACAACAACACCAACTTCTACGCCCAGCTCGACAACAAGGCCGGCGAGCGCGTCCGCCTCACGATCCAGACCGATGGCGGCGAAGAGCAGGACATCGTCGCGACGCCCATCTCAGCCGGCGCCCAGAACCAACTGCTCTACGAGCGGTGGGTCCGCACCAGAGAGGCGCTCGTCGTCAAGCTCTCAGGCGGGCGGCTTGGGTACGCCCACGTCCGGGGGATGAACGATTCCTCCTACCGCGAGTTCTACGAGCAGGTCCTCGGCAAGCACTTCGACAAGGAAGCCATCGTCGTGGACACCCGCTTCAACGGCGGCGGCTGGCTGCACGACGACCTCGCGACCTTCCTCTCAGGGCAGGCCTACCTGAAGCTCTACCCCAGGACCGACGTCGACCCCGGCGTCGAATACTCCGGCGACTCCCTCACGCGATGGACCAGGCCCTCGATCGTCGTCATGAGCGAAAGCAACTACTCCGATGCGCACATGTTCCCCTGGACCTACTCGGAACTTGAGATCGGCGAAACAGTGGGCATGCCAGTCCCAGGCACAGGCACCGCGGTCTGGTGGGAACGCCTCTTCACCGGAGACACCGTCTTCGGGATCCCGCAGGTCGGGACCAAGGGCAAGGATGGCGTCTACCTCGAGAACACCCAGCTCGAGCCGGATCACCTCGTGAACCTTGACCCGGAATCCGCCAGCAGCGGCCGCGACACCCAGATCGAGCGCGCAGTCGAACTCCTGCTCGAGCAGCTCGGTAACTAAGACCAGATCTCAAGGCTGGGTCAGCAACAGCCCATCCGTCACAGTGTGATTGGTGAAGCTGGCCCAACACCGGTATGAAAAAAGCCCCCCTCACGATCCATGAGGGGGGCTTTATCATTGAAGCGGGGTGCGATCCCACATGTGGCAAACAGTCTCTCGTGCCACCGCCATGCGGCGTCGCGCATCATCCGGTAGCGGGAAAACAGGATTCTACACGGGTTGAACTCGAATCCTCACAAAAAGCCCGCAGACGCACCCAACCAATCGATTTACGTCTACCTGCCAATCCGGATTGTTGCCGATCTTTGCCGGTTCTTCCCGACCTCGCAGCGCGCAGCTAGAGCTCATTTCAATACTCGAGAGAGGGGGCATCTCAGGATGCATTGATCAATGAGCCGCGCGATCATCCTGACAGTGCCCTGCGAGTCTGAGATTCTCAAGAGAACGCGATTCAAGGGCCTCGTGCAGCGCCGACAGCCGCAGCGCAGTCACCCAGGCGTACATGTCCGGCTGCCGCACCATCCGCTTCGTCAGCCGCCATGTCTCCCGTTCGATCTGCGCGGCGCTCCAGCCGGACACGTCCGGCGAGACCCAGCAGTCCACCCGTACCCAGCGCGTCCCGCCCAGCGAAACGCACAGGCACGCGACACCCATCACGAACGATCGTTGCTTCTTGTTCATCGGAATGCTCCTTCTGGTTTCGGTTCATCCGAACCAACCACCAAGCGGAGCCGTCCCGCGCCGGCTGCCAGCTTTCCTGACGCAGCGTGTGCCCATTCCACGCAACGGCCGCAGATATACTCCGCGGATGCCAGAGGATCCGACCGAAATCACGCGGCTGCTCGACGAGGCGGCCGGCGGCTCCGAGGCCGCGGTCGAGCAGCTCCTCCCGCTGGTGTACGAGCAACTCCGCAAGGCTGCGCAGATCCAGTTCC
>CAYGNN010000085.1:0-11016 GCA_964351165.1 uncultured Phycisphaeraceae bacterium | reverse complement strand
GTGACCCGAACCACGCGGTACGCGATGGGCTCGCTCCGCTTGTCCGTGCGCAGCTCGAGGGTCTCGCCCTCCTGCGGCGAACGGTGCGATTCGATGAGGAACGAAACGCCCAGCCTGGAGACGTCGTTGAGCCAGCCCTTGCGCGAGCGCCTGCTCCGCTCGGACTTCCACGCCACGCGTTCGCCGCAGCAGTGGACACGCGTGTCGTGACGACGCTCCCAGATCAGGTTGCTTGTCGCGGTCTCTTCGATCATCGAATCAATGTGCATCGCACCATCCCCCGTCCGGAGCCCGCTCACGCGAGGATCTCCAGGTAAACCTTCTGCCGGCCCAGCGCCGCGTCGGTGTCGCGCCGCACCACCACGGCGCAGCGGAACCCATGGCGGATCGCCATCTCGCTCGAAACTGGCTTGAGGTGCTCGCCCAGTTCCGGCGCCTGCTCCTCGTCCGCCAGCAGCACCAGCCCATTGAGCGAGCGCTCGACAACGAGGCCCTCGCACGCCTTGTGATCGCCGCGCAGGCGCCAGCGCAACGGCTTATCCGTTGGCCAGCGCTCCGAACCGCGCCGATCGACGTCCTGGATGCTGGGTTTGCTGCTGTTCATCCCCGTTGCCTTCCCGGCCTCCGCATGAGAGCGTGCGTTGGCCGGTCCTGCTTTTCGGTCCAACCAGCCAGCTTCTTCACTACAACCCCCGCGATCAAGGGGGAGACCGGTGCGCGCGCCGCAGCGCCAGCGCCGCGTCCGTACGTGATATCGCGTAGCCGCTGGGAGATCAGCCGCAGATCAGGCGTCGAGCAGACCCGCGATGCGTTCGGCCAGCGCCGCGCCCTCGCCGTGATCGAAGCCGCCGCTGTTCCAGATAACCCCGAGCCCCGACGCGTCGTCGGCGCGGTCCTTGAAGCGGGGGATGATGTGGAAGTGCACGTGGGGGACTTCCTGGTGCGCGTCAGCGCCGTTGTTCTGGAGGATGTTGAAGGCGCTCGCGCCCGTCGCCGCCATCACCGCCCGACTGATCCTCGGCAGCACACGCCCGATCGCCGCGGCGGATTCATCCGAGAGCTGATCGATCGTCTCGACCGCCTCCTTGGGGATCACCAGCGTGTGCCCTGCGCTGAGGGGGCCGATGTCGAGGAAGGCGAAGACCAGCTCGTCCTCGTACACGCGGTGCGAGGGGATCTCCCTGTTGATGATCTTCGTGAAGATGGTGTCGGCCATGACGCGATCCTACCGCAGACGACACTTAACCGACACCGGCCTCGACCGCCGCGCCAGGGGGGAGCCCCTGCGTGTGCGTGGGGGGCGGGAGCCGGAGCCACCGAGAGAGGTGGTGCGCGCCGAAGTAGAAGGGGATCGTGTCGAGCAGCGCGACGAGCATCTTGAAGACGTAGCCTGTGCCGATGAGCGCGAGGATCGCGCCGGTGGTCATGTCCCCGGCGCGCCAGGCGCCGCCGAACGTGATGAGGATCACCGCGGCGCTATCGACGAGTTGGCTGATGAGCGTGGATCCGTTGTTGCGCAGCCACAGGTGCCTGCCATTGGTCAGCCGCTTCCAGAAGTGGAAGACCTGCACGTCGATGAACTGCGCCGCCAGGTACGCGATCATCGACGCCGTCACCGCCTTGAAGGCGAGCGCGCGCACGTCGTAGAAGACCGCGTCCTCGCCCAGTGGTGTCCCCTCCGGGAAGCCAGGCCACGCGCCGCCGGCCCAGAGGATCAGCACCACCCAGATGTTCAGCAGGAGTCCGACGATGACAACAAAGTTGGCGCGCTTCCTGCCGTACAGCTCCGAGATGAAATCCGTGCACAGGAACGTCAGTGGGTACGGCAGCACGCCGACAGCGATCGCCAGGGGGTACTTCCAGGTTTCCGAGCCATCGATGAAGAACGCGACGTTCAGGAACCGTGTGATGCCGAGGATGTTCAGCATCGCCAGCGTGCCGAGGAAGAGCCCCGCGAGCACCAGGAAGACCCGCTCCCGGCGTTCGTGCAATTGGGCGATCGGGAGCTCGGGCAGCCCCTCGTAGCGGTGCTGCTGCGTCGGCAGCGGCGAGGCGTGTTCGTGCGGTGAAGGCATGGAACCGACAGCATACCCATCGCCCGGCCATGACCCGACGCTGGCAGACCCCACCGGTACAATGCCCCCAATGGAGCGCGAAAACACCACTGCCGAAGCGCCCAAGCAGGCGATCCCCGAGATCCGCACGCTCGCCACGCTGCTCGTGAACCAGATCGCCGCGGGCGAGGTGGTCGAGCGCCCGGCGAGCGTCGTCAAGGAACTCGTAGACAACGCCATCGATGCGCGCGCCACGCGCATCCGCGTGGACCTCGAAGAGGGCGGCGTCGAGCTGGTCCGCGTCACCGATGACGGCGTCGGCATCGGCGCGGAGCAATTGCACAAAGCGATCGAGCCGCACGCGACGAGCAAGATCCGCGAGTCGGAAGACCTCGACAAGATCGCGACGATGGGGTTCCGAGGCGAGGCGCTCGCCTCGATCGCCTCCGTGAGCCGGATGTCCATCCGCTCGCGCACACGCGAAGAAGAGCACGCGAGTGTGCTCACGTGCGAGGGCGACGACGTCTCTCCGGTGCGCCCTGAGTCGGGGCCGGTCGGGACGTCCATCACAGTGCGCAACCTCTTTTTCAATACCCCTGCCCGGCGCAAGTTCCTCAAGACGCCGCGCACCGAGCAGATGCGCTGCACCGAGATCGTCAAGGACCTCGCCATCGCGCACCCGGCGATCGGGTTCATGCTGACGATCGACGGCGCGACACGCCTCGACCTGCCCCCCAGCCAGCCGGTCCACGAGCGGGCGGTGGCCGTGCTTGGCAAGGAGTTCGGCGAGCAGCTGCTCGAGGTCTCTGCGGACGAGTTCGACGACACCAGGGGCCTGACGCTGTGGGGCCTGGCGGGGCTTCCTGAGATCGCCAGGCCAACGATCAAGGGGCAGCACGTCTTCATCAACGGCCGCCCGGTCCGGGACCGGACGATCCAGCACGCCCTGTCGGAGGCGTACCGGGGCCTGATCGAGCCGAGCAGGAAGCCCACCGTGGTGCTGATGCTGGAGATGGACCCCTCAGCGGTGGACGTGAACGTCCACCCGGCCAAGGCGGAGGTCCGCTTCCGCGACGCCTCGCTGGTGCGGTCGGTGATCCTCCGCGCCGTGCGCACGGCGCTCCAGGGCGCCGACCTGACCCCGATCTGGGGGGGGCATCGGCAGGGGCGGCCAGGGGGGCAGCAGCCAGAGTTCTCATCGCAGAACCACAACATATATGGCAGCGGCACAGCATCTGGTGTCAGCGCCCAGCAACTTGCAGAAACATTACGAAGCATCAACCCACAACATGTTGCTCAGCCGCTCGACATCGATGCGCTGCGCGCCGCGGTGGCGCCATCGTCGCTCGCACAAGATGTTGTGCACGACACACCGCAGGCGCTCCCGACGCCGGTCCGGCGCGATCCTGTCCTGCAGGTGCACAACAGTTTTCTGGTGACACAGGACGAGCAGGGCGTCGTCATTATCGATCAGCATGCGCTGCACGAGCGCGTGATGTTCGAGAAGCTTTTGTCCCGTGTTTCAAGGGGTAAACTGCCATCGCAGCGGTTGTTGACGCCGCTGGTTGTGGAGGCGACTTCGGACCGTCTCGAAGCGCTCGAGCGCATGCAGCCGCTCCTGGAGCGGTTGGGCTTCGAAGCGGACGCGATGGGTCCGGAGACGATCGGCGTGCACGCGTTCCCGAGTTTTCTTGATGCGCGCAACGTCGATCCTGAGGAGTTCCTGAAGGATCTTCTTGATCGCGCAGAAAAAAATGGAATTCCTCAGGACGAAGAGGACGCGCTGCGCGATTTGCTGGATATGATGTCGTGCAAGGCGGCCGTGAAGGCCGGCGACAATCTGACTTCGGAAGAGCTTGAAGAGCTGCTCTCGATGCGAGAGCACGTCGAACGATCCAGCAACTGCCCGCACGGGCGACCCACCACGATCCGACTGACCATCCGAGAACTCGAACGACGATTCGGCCGGGGTTGATGATCCTCCCGGTCCGAGAACCGGACAACAAGCCGCTTTCACAAGACCGCGGCGGATAACAAACCGATTCCATTACCACAACAGTTCTGATTCATTGTGTCCAATGTTCCCGGCTCGGATTTCGGAGCCGAACCGGGCGACCCCACCAACCTTTCCTTATTGGAGGAAACCCCCATGCTCCGTGGACTGACCACCGCCGCCGCCTGCCTTGGCCTCGCCGCCAGCACGCTCCTTGCTGGCTCCGTCAAGCTGGACAGCGAACTGCCGTACTACAAGGCCGGTTCCGGTGTCTCCGGCTCGATCAAGAGCGTCGGCTCCGACACCATGAACAACCTCATGGCCCTCTGGTTCGAGCGCTTCGAGCGTGCGTACCCCAACGTCTCCACCGAGGTTGAGGGCAAGGGTTCCTCCACCGCGCCCCCCGCGCTCATCGAGGGCATCGCCCAGTTCGGCCCCATGAGCCGCGCGATGAAGGGCACCGAGATCGACGCCTTCGAGCAGCGCTTCGGTTACAAGCCTGTGCAGCTCCGCACCGCGATCGACGCGCTCGCTGTCTTTGTCCACAAGGACAACCCCATCCAGGGCATGTCGCTGGATCAGGTCGAGCAGGTCTTCTCCGTCAACGGCGCTGACATGACCTGGGGCGACCTGGGCCTCACCGGCGAGTGGGCCAACAAGCCCATCTCCCTCTACGGCCGCAATTCCGCTTCCGGCACCTACGGCTTCTTCAAGAAGGTCGGCCTCGCCGGTTCGGACTTCAAGCCCACCGTCAAGGAGCAGCCTGGCTCCTCCGCCGTCGTCCAGGGCATCGCCACGGACAAGTTCGCCATGGGCTACTCCGGCCTCGGCTACGCGACGGCTGACGTCCGCGCGATCCCCATCTCGATCAGCGACGATGACGACATGTTCGAGCCCAACGCGGAGAACGCCAACTCCGGCGATTACCCCCTGGCGCGGTACCTGTACCTCTCCGTCAACCACCGCCCCGGCTCCAGGATGGAGCCCCTCCGCGCCGAGTTCATCAAGCTGATCTACTCGAAGCAGGGCCAGGAGATCGTCGTCAAGGACGGCTACTACCCGGTCTCCGCTGAGCTGGCCCGTGAGGACCTCCGCGCGGTCGGCATCTCCCCGAGCTTCTAATCGACAGCTCACCCACAACCCCCGCCCATTCCAGGCGGGGGGTCATCGGTCCGTGTGATCGAATACGATGACCCACATGCGAGCCGTCGGCTGACGCTGGCGGCTCGTTTTTCAGAAGAGCCTCTTCCCACCGAGACGCGGCGCACCCCACGCGATGCCAACGCCCGAAGCGAAGACCAACGTTCCCGGACGCCAGACGAGGCGTCGTGTGTACGTGGTCGATTCCATCGCACGCACGCTCATCAGCATCGGAGGCCTCGCGGCCATCGCCGCGATCATCGGGATCGTCCTCCAGCTCGTCGCAGTCAGCGGCGCCCTCTTCCTCCCAGGGGAGATGCGCGCGATCGCGGACACCGAATCCCCAGCGCTCGCCGGCAAGGTCATCGTCCGCTTCGACGAGCACCGCAACGCCGCGATCGGGATCGGTCCTGATGGGAGAGTCTCGATGGTCGCGCTCGAGACCGGCGAGGTCGTCGCTCGATCGGAGATCGACCTCGGCGATGCGGCGATCACCGCCGCGGCGTGGGCGCCGAAGACGACGCAGGTCGCGCTGGGGCTCAGCGATGGCCGGTACATCGTTGGCGACCTGGGCTTCACCACCAGCTACCTCGAGGATGGCGCTGACGAGAGCGGCGTCGAGGGCGTCATCGCGACGACCCCCATCGGGCAGCGCCGGGCGACGCTCCCAGATGCGCAGTTCGCCCGAGCGAAATCGATCAAGGATGGGGAGGGGCCGATCACGCTCCTCGACCACGCGGAATCAGCGCAGGGCGAGGTGCTGCTGACGCTCCGCGAGGACGGCTCGTGCGCGCTGCACACCATCCGCCGGACGACGCCCCTCGATGGCTCGGCGCCGCGGATCCGTGCGAGGTCGTTCCCGGTCCCCTTTGCTGCTCCCGAGGGTGAGTCGGCGCGCCCTGACTGGGTGTACCTCACCGACAAGGGGGGCTCAGCGATCTTCATCTGGGAAGCAGGCTGGTGCCAGCGGTACGACCTGAGCGACCCCAGCGCCATCACGATCGCGGAGACAATCCGGCTCGTCGATGAAAACAGGACGATCACCACCACCGCGCTGCTCATCGGCGACAAGACCATCGCAGTAGGCGATTCCGGAGGCGGCGTCAGCGGCTGGTTCGCGGCGCGCATGAACTCGTTCGACACGCCGGACGGCTCGGTGCTCGTCAAAGCGCACGAGCTCCGCGCGAGCGGTCCTGCGATCAAGGCGCTGGCGGTGAGCCCTCGCGACCGGCAGATCGCGATCGCCGACGCCGACGGCGTGATCACCGTCAGGCACATGACGAGCCACGCCTTCGTCGCGTCGATCGACACGGATGAGCACCCCATCGCGTTCGACGGCGCGCTCCGCATCGGCCCCAAAGGGGATACGGTCGCCAGTGTGGACGCGAGCGGACACCTCTTCATCGCGGACCTCGATCCTGCGTATCCGGAGGCCTCCTTCAAGGGGCTCTTCGGGAAGGTCTGGTACGAGGGGGAGCCGGAGCCCTCGTACATCTATCAGTCGTCGTCAGGAGACGACGCCGCGGAGCCCAAGCTGAGCCTGGTGCCGCTCATCACCGGCACGCTGAAGGCGACCGTCTACACGATGCTCATCGCGGCGCCCATCGCGATCTTCGCGGCGCTGTGCAGCGCCGAGTTCCTCTCCAAGCGCCAGCGGAGCATGATCAAGCCTGGCATCGAGATGATGGCCTCGCTCCCCTCGGTCGTGCTTGGATTCGTCGCGGCGATGGTGCTCGCGCCGATGGTCAGCGATGCGCTCCCAGGGGTGCTGCTGATGTTCGGCGTCGTCCCATTGGCGGTGTTGGTCGGTGCGCACCTGTGGCAGTTCGTCCCGGTCCGCATCGATGCGCGCACGAACGAGGCGCGCCGGTTCGCGATGGTCGCGATCGTCGCGGCGCTCGCCTTCGGCGGTTCGCTCCTTGCTGGCCCTCTCTTCGAGTCGCTGCTCTTCCGGCCGACCAGCAACGACATGCTCGTCCTCTCCGGTTCTTACGAAACACTCCCCAGGGAGCAGTGGCCGGAGTGGATCGGTCGCCGGACGTCGCTCAGCGCCGATGACGGCCGCCACCTCCGCGATGAAGGCCTGGCCTTCCGCGATGGCGAGGTCGTCCGGCCGGTCGGGAGCATCAACGACCCTGCGATCCGCCAGCAGATCACAGCAGGGGGGCACAACAAGGCCAGCCTCCGCTCCTGGCTCGATGGGTTCATCGGTGGCCCCTGGCCAGGCTGGTTCCTGATCGGGCTGCCGGCCTCAGCGATCCTCGTCGCCATCGGTCGCGGCAAGCTCGGCGCCTACACCTCGTTCGGTCGCAGCAGCGCGATGGAGGGGCTACTGCTGTTCATCGCTTCGGTCGCCGCGATGTTCGGCATCGCTGCGATTGGCGCGTTCGTCGTTTCTGCGATGGGGCTCGATGCGCGCGACTCGATCCTTGGGCCGTTCCAGCAGCGCAACTCCCTCGTCGTCGGGATCGCGATGGCGGTCGCGGTCATCCCGATCATCTACACGATCACCGACGACGCGATGACGAGCGTGCCGGACTCGCTCCGCTCCGCGTCGCTGGGCGCCGGCGCCTCGAAGTGGCAGACCGCGGTGCGCGTCGTGCTGCCTGCAGCAGGGTCCGGCGTCTTCAGCGCGCTGATGATCGGCCTGGGCCGCGCGGTTGGCGAGACGATGATCGTGCTCATGGCGACCGGCAACACGCCGATCATGGACTTCAACATCTTCGAAGGCTTCCGCACGCTCGCTGCGAACATCGCGGTGGAGCTCCCTGAAGCGCCACGCGGCGCGGCGCACTACCGCATCCTCTTCCTCTGCGGCGTCTGCCTGCTGCTGATGACGCTCGTCGTCAACACCTGCGCTGAGGTCGTCCGCCGGAAGTTCCGCAAGAGGAGCGCCGGCCTGTGACGCAACAGAACACCAACAACCCGGCCGCCGAGCCAAACATCGTCCAGCGGCGCAACTCCCGCGCCGGCCGGGGCGAGCCGATGGTGTGGCTCTCGCTGCTGGCGCTGGGGCTGTGCGTGACGATGATCGTCGCGCTGGTTGGCCTGATCATCAGCCAGGGGATGACAACCTTCTGGCCAGGCCCCATCCAGCAGATCACCCTGCAATCCGGCGAGACGCTGCTCGGCGTCCCTGTTCGCACGGAGCTGATCGACGCGCCGAGCAGCGAATCCACCGAGAGCGTCGAGCCGACCGTCGAGCGCACGCTCTACCGCGTAGGGAACAAGGAGTTCACCGGCCAGCCCTTCCGATGGATCCCCAAGCCGGAGATCGCGAGCATCGAGTTCCCCAGCGACGCGGTCCTCGTCGAGCGCACAGAGTGGGGGGTCTGGCTGGGGCGGCTGGAATCGATCATCGAGATCGATGGTGGCGAGCAGCGCATCATCGCGCAGGGCGACGAGGCGTGGTCGCAGCTGGATATCTCGCTTAGGGAAGCAGCCGAGCGGGCCGCGGTCATCGAGCACCTCCGCGAGGACGTGGTGGGCGAGATCAACCACAAGCTCGAACGCGCCAGGCTCCGCTTCCGCAACAAGCAGATGCGCCACGAGGACGGCGCCCTGAGTGACGAGCGCTACGCGGAGGCCGAGGCGGAATTCGCCGCGGCGACGAAGGAACTCGAAGCCGAGTACGAGGTCATCCGCCTCGAGATCGACGAGCTGGAGCGCGCGGACGCGCAGCACCGCGTGATCTTCCGCGAGCCGAGGGTCGGGGCGCTGGCGCCGATCTCCTCGAACGCGCTCGAAGAACCGATGCGGCTGACGCAGGTGGTCCGCGTCGTGCGCGCCAACGAGCTCTCCACGATGGGGAAAGCCGGCGTGTATTTCTCCCGCTGGTGGGAGTTCGTTTCGACGTACCCCCGCGAGGCGAACACCGAGGGCGGCGTGCTGCCGGTCATCCTGGGGACGGTCGCGCTGACGATGCTCCTGAGCGTGATCGTCGTCCCGATGGGCGCGGTCGCCGCGATCTACCTCCGCGAGTATGCGCACCAGGGGTTCATCACCTCCGCGGTGCGCATCGCGGTGAACAACCTCGCTGGCGTCCCCAGCATCGTCTACGGCGTCTTCGGCCTCGGCTTCTTCTGCTACGCCGTTGGCGGATGGATCGACACCGGTCCGCGCGAGCCGTTGTCCGCCGGGATGTGGTGGGGATTCTTCGCCTTCACCGGCGCGGTCCTGGCGACGACGATCGGGGTAGGCCTCAAGGCGCGCACCGCGCCGGGGGTCGTGCCGACCGGTCGGCAGCGCACGCTCGGCGTGACCTCGCAGGTCGGCTGGCTCGTCACGGCGCTGCTGGTGATGATCCTGCTCGCGACGACGCCCTACTTCAACGGCTTCTACAGGGCGCTGGCGCCCTCACCCAAGTTCGGCGCGAAGGGGCTGCTCTGGTCCGCGCTGACGCTCGCGCTGCTCACGTTGCCGGTCGTCATCGTCGCGACGGAGGAGGCCATCGCCGCAGTGCCCAGGTCGCTGCGCGAGGCCAGCGCCGGCTGCGGCGCCTCCAAGTGGCAGACGATCCAGCGCGTCGTCCTGCCGCGTGCCGCGCCGGGCATGATGACCGGGATGATCCTCGCGATGGCGCGCGGCGCTGGTGAGGTCGCGCCGCTGATGCTCGTCGGCGCGGTCAAGCAGACCTCCGATGCGGTGATCTCGAGCGAGGCGCCCTTCGTCCACCTCGATCGCCCCTTCATGCATCTCGGCTTCCACATCTACGACCTGGGCTTCCAGAGCCCCGACTCCGAGGCAGCGCGGCCGACGGTCTGGACGACCACGCTGCTGCTGATCTGCGTCGTGCTGCTGCTCAACGCAACAGCGATCACACTCAGGGGCCGACTCCGCAAGCGATTCAAGTCCGGGGCGTTCTAAGCCGCCAGCACTGCTCACCGTCCAACCGGAAGCGTTCACTATGATCAGAACCCGGAAGCCCTCCAGCCCGTTCAGCAAGAAGAGAGCCCCAATCGTGGTCGATTCTCCAACAGAACAACGCCCCGCCAAGACGCCGTTCCCGCAGCGCACGCCCAACTACGACGTGCTCGAAGCGATCCGCGCCGGCGAGCGCGTCGAGGCGACCATCCACGAGGACCTCGCCAAAGAAGACCACTGCGTCGTCTCGAAGGACTTCCGCCTCTTCTATGGTGAGTCGCAGGCGCTCTTCGATGTCTGCATGACCGTCCCCAGGGGCAAGGTCACGGCGCTCATCGGTCCCTCCGGCTGCGGCAAGTCCACGTTCCTCCGCTCGGTGAACCGC
The DNA here is from genome assembly GCA_964351165.1 of uncultured Phycisphaeraceae bacterium. Classification (GTDB taxonomy): domain Bacteria; phylum Planctomycetota; class Phycisphaerae; order Phycisphaerales; family UBA1924; genus JACKHE01. Next base: position 581 of record CAYGNN010000085.1, on the reverse strand, counting down.
CTCAACGATCTGATCGACGGCGTCCGCGTCGAGGGCGAGCTGCTCATGAACGAGCGGCCTGTCTACCACCCTGACGTGGACGTGATCGACCTCCGCAAGCGCACCGGGATGGTCTTCCAGAAGCCGAACCCCTTCCCGATGTCGATCTTCGAGAACGTCGTGTACCCCCTCCGCATCGACGGCGAGCGCCGCAAGAAGGTGCTGCTGGAATCCTGCGAGCGGGCGTTGCGAGGCGCCGCGATCTGGGACGAGGTGAAGGACCGCCTGCACGACTCGGCGCTGGGGATGTCCGGCGGCCAGCAGCAGCGGCTCTGCATCGCGAGGGCGATCGCCGCCGAGCCCGAGGTGCTGCTGATGGACGAGCCATGCTCGGCGCTCGACCCGATCGCTACCGGCCGGATCGAGGAGCTGATCCACGAGATCAGCCAGCGGTACACCGTGCTGATCGTCACGCACAACATGCAGCAGGCGGCCCGCGTCAGCGACTACACCGCCTTCATGTACCTGGGGCGCCTCGTCGAGATGGGACCGACCGAGGAGCTCTTCCAGAACCCGGCGCTCCCTGAGACGGAGCAGTACAT
>CAYGNN010000084.1:1227-11074 GCA_964351165.1 uncultured Phycisphaeraceae bacterium | reverse complement strand
GTAAAGAAGTACCACCCCAATCCAACGGTAAAGAGCCAGTCGCCGTAGATCGCGTGCTCGAGCCAGCAGGCCGCGAGTGATCTGGATCGGTGGTACGTCCACGCGAAGAGCACGCCGCCGGCGGTGCTCAGCGCGACGGCCAGCACATTCTCGAAGATCAGGTGCCCCCAGCCGAAGGCGAGGGCGCTGGCGATGATCATCGCCTGCGGCGTGCGGAAGAGCACCGCGTACCGGTGGAAGAAGAACGCGCGGTAGAGCAATTCCTGGGGGTACACGCTGAACAATGGGTACAGCAGCATGACCGCGATGTAGATCCCGGTGTTGCGCGTGGGGAAGCCGAAGAGGAGTTCGGGGCCCCATCCGAAGCGGTCGTGCAGGAGCGTCCCGATGAACATCAGCAGGGCGCCGACGATGCACAGCGGGATGAAGACCGGCAGATCACGCAGCGCGGCGCGGGTGTTCCAGAGCCGCTTGCGATCGAAGGATTTGTCGAGCAGCAGGAAGACGAAGACCACGACGCCGAAAACGCCCAGCACGAGCATCATCAGGTTCAGCGGCAGGATGTCGAAATAGATGAGCAGGGGGACGCCCGCGAAGAGCACGGCGCACTCGATGGCCCTGGCGAGGACGAGACCAGCGCCAGGGGTGCGGGGCTGGGCCGCGGGTGTCGTGGTGGTGGTCGCGGCCTGGGTCATCCGGGCGAAGGATAGGGGGCGTGGAGGGCGGTTTTCCGCATCTTTCGGCGCTATCCTGACATCCAAGCCTGGCTTGCCAGGGGCCGCTTGATCGGCCGCTTTTTCACTCAATTCCAACCCTCGAACCGGGATCCCGCACGATGTCCAACGCCGCCGCCGACCGCACGCCTGTCATCCTCTCCGCCAAGCGCACCGCCATCGGCAAGTTCTTCGGCTCGCTGAGCCGGACGCCCTCGCCGCAGCTGGGCGCGTTTGCGCTCCGCGCCGCGCTCGACGCGGTCCCAGGCGCCGAGGCGCACGTCGATGAGGCGATCTTCGGCTGCGTGCTGCAGGCTGGTCTCGGCCAGAACCCGGCGCGGCAGGCGGCGCTCAAGGCGGGTCTCCCCGACACGATGAGCGCCGTGACGATCAACAAGGTCTGCGGCTCCGGCCTGCAGGCGGTCATGCAGGCGGCGCAGTCGATCAAGGCGGGCGACAACCAGCTCGTCGCCGCTGGTGGGTTCGAGTCCATGACGATGGCGCCGCACTTTGCGCACGTTCGCAACGGCGTGAAGTTCGGGCCTGCCTCGATGGAAGACCACATGCAGTACGACGGCCTCCGCTGCGCCTTCGAGTGCTGGGCGATGGGCGACGGCGCGGACTGGCTGGCGAACGAGTACGGCGTGAGCCGTGAGGATCAGGACGCGTTTGCAGCGCGCTCGCACCAGCTCGCAGAAAAAGCGCAGGGCGAGGGCTGGTTCGATAGCGAGATCGTCGCCCTGACCGGCGAGCAGCTCGGCAACCGCAAGGCGCCAGGCCCTGAGGGCGGCTGCGCTGTTGACGAGGGCGTCCGCCCTGGCACGACCGCCGATGGCCTCGCGAAGCTGCGCCCTGTCTTCAGCAAGGAGGGCACGGTCACCGCGGCCAACGCGAGCCAGATCTCCGATGGCGGCGCGGCGCTCGTCGTTTCTTCTGCCGCGAAGGCGGAGGAGCTGGGCGCGAAGCCCATGGCGCGGATCCTCGCGTACCACACCAGCGGCGTCTCGCCCAAGTCGATCTTCCGCGCCCCGGCGGTCGCTGTCCCTGCGGTCATCGAGAAGGCCGGCCTGACGATGGGCGACATTGATCTGTTCGAACTGAACGAGGCCTTCGCGGCGCAGGCGCTGCAGAACGTCCGCGAGGCGGGCGTGCCGGAAGAAAAGGTCAACATCTGTGGCGGCGCGATCGCCCTGGGCCACCCCATCGGCGCCAGCGGCGCCCGCGTCCTCACGACGCTGCTGCACCAGATGGAGCGGACCGATGCGAAGCGCGGCCTCGCCGGCCTGTGCCTCGGCGGCGGCAACGCGGTGGCGATGATTGTGGAGCGGTGATGCCTGAATTACCTGCCCACACACGAATTGATTGGCAGCCGATCCTGAATCTGCTGGATCAGTTTCGGCATGAGTTCGCGGACTGCCCGCCGCTGGATCTTCGGCTGATCACGGACCGGCTCTGGTCGGATGAAGACTACAAGGCGTGGTCGTTACGGACTCTGGCCGCTCGGCAGTCACCCGGCGTGTACCTGTTGTTCGACGAGCATGGTTGCCTGATTTATGTTGGCAAAGCAAGCACCAACAGTTCGCTGGACGCACGGATGTGGAGCCACGATCAGTCTGCAAGGTTTACCGATCGTCCCCGTCGTTGGACGTATGTGATCCCTTTCGGTGAGGATGACGATTCGCCGAAGGTGACGATGCTTGAGGAGCTACTGATCAAGCGTCTGCAGCCGATCCACAATGTAGTGGGCAAGTAACAGCAGAATCTGGTTTGCCCTCGGGATTCATTGGATCAATCGGCGTGCTGATTTTCCCAATCAACAATGGTCCCCTCGCCCGATCTATAATCAGACCCATGCCCACCCTGCGCCGCTCCATCCCGACTACGCTCCGCCGGATCGTCACCGCCGGGGCGCTCGCGCTCGGGGTCATGGGCGCCGCGATGGGGCAGGGGGCATCTGAGCAGGCGACGAACGCGCCCGCTGCTGCTTCTGCCGCCCCACCCAAGGCTGTCCCGGCCGCTCGGCAGGCGAAGAACGTCGCGGTCATCACGATCCACGGCGCCATCGACAACGTCACGGCCTCCAGCTTCGAGCGGCGCCTCAAGATCGCCGAGGAGCAGGGCGCCGACGCGATCGTCATCGACCTCGACACGCCCGGTGGCTCGGTCCCGGCGACACTCGACATCTGCACCGCGATCAAACGCTCGCCCATCGCCAACACCGTCGCGTGGGTGAACCCCAAGGCGTACTCCGCCGGCGCGATTATCGCGGTCTCCTGCCGGGAGATCGTGGTCGTCGATTACGCGACGATGGGCGACGCGGCGCCGATCATGGTCCTGCCGCTGCCGAGCGCCGTTGGTGGGGGTTTGCAATCGCTCCCCGAGACCGAACGAGCCAAAATTCTCGCGCCGGTCCTCGCGGAAGTGACGCACTCGGCGCGCCTCCGGGGCTACGACGAGCGTCTTGTGGAGTCCTTCGTCACGCTCGGCGTCGATCTCTGGCTCGTGCAGGAGAACGCGACAGGGCAGTTCATGCTCGTCGATCAGACGGAATACGACGTGCTCTTCGGCAGCGCGACCGGCGATGCGCCGGAGCCGCCCGGCCAGAACGAGTACAAGTTCACGTCCCCCAGCGCGGTGGGCAAAGACTTTGATGTTGCGATGAAGTACCTCGACCTCCCAGCGAGCGAGCGTCGGCACATCACCGCTGAAGACAAGGGCGCTTTCACGCTCATCGAGCAGGCGGCCCGCAACGACCGGCTGACGACGCTCAAGACCGGCGAGCTGATCAACTATGGGTTGGCCACGGCGATCGTGAAGGACGACACGGAGCTGCAGGCCTTCTTCGGCGCGACGAATGTCCGGCGCGTCGATCGCACCTGGTCGGAGACGCTCGTGCGCATCATGCGGAGCTACCTCGTGATGGGCATCCTGGTCGCGGTCTTCCTGATCGGTCTCTTCGTCGAGATCAGCGCGCCGGGGCTCGGATTCGCAGGGGGTGTCGCGGTGCTGGCGCTGATCGGCCTGATCGCGCCCGCCTTCCTGATCGACGCAGCGGAATGGTGGCACGTCGCAGCGATCATTACAGGGCTGGCGCTGATCGCCGCGGAGCTGTTCGTGATCCCCGGCTTCGGCATCGCCGGCATCGCGGGATTGGTCGTCCTGTTCGGTGGGCTGCTGGGCATCATGGTCGGCACCGATGGGCTGTTCCCCGACACGCCGCAGCAGCAGCAGGACATGCTCTACGGCCTGGCGACGATCGTGCTCTCGATCGTGACCGCCGCTGTCGCAGGCTACTTCGTGTCGCGGAAGTTCGGGACGCTCCCGATGCTGAACAAGCTTGTGCTGACGAACGATGCGCCGGTCGATGGCGTCTCGATGCTCGGCGCGATGTCGCCGGCTGTCGCGCAAAACGCCCTGCGTGTCGGCGACACCGGCGAGGCGACAACACCGCTTCGGCCATCCGGCCGTGCGAAGTTCGGCGACTCGATCGTTGATGTCGTCTGCGACATCGGGATGGCGGAGATCGGCGACACGGTGCGCATCATCGAGGTCGGCCGGTTCCGCACGGCTGTCGAAGTGGTCGGGAACACACCGAACGATTCCGGAGGCGAGGACGCATGAGCGCGATGCTGCTGTGGGGGTTCGGCCTGATCGCGCTGGCGGTGTTCCTGCTCATCGTGGAGCTCTTCATCCCCAGCGCGGGGCTGATCGGTATGGTCGCTGGCGTCACCGCGATCGCCGGGGTCGTCTTCTTCTGGCGCGAGTCCACCACCTGGGGGCTCTCCGCGACGCTGGGGGTGCTGGTGCTCGGCCCGGTCGCGATCGGGTTCATGCTCAAGGTCTATCCGGAGACGTACGTCGGCCGGAAACTCATTTTGGGTGGCTCCAAGTCGGAAGAGGACGCCTTCGCCGAGGCTGCGAGGCGGCAGGTCGAGGCGAAGAACCAGCGGCAATCCCTCGTCGGACAGTCCGGCGTGACGATCAACGAGCTGCGCCCGGTCGGCGAGGTCCGCATCGATGGGCAGCGGCACGAGGCGCTCGCCGAGAGCGGCGTGATCGAGCCAGGCGTCCGCGTCGTCGTCGTCGCCATCGTGGACAACCAGATCAAGGTGCGGCCGGAATCCGCGTGAGCGCCAGCGCTCGGCGGCTGTCCGCAATCGTCGATCGCGGGACACCCAGCCGGGCGGCTGGAAGCGATATACTCCGGTGTCCAATAGGGCGCAGTGCGCCCGCTCCTCCACCGAAGGGAATCGCATGAGTGCTCCTCTCATTATCGCCATCATCATCGCATCGCTGGTCATCCTGGCGCTGCTCTTTGTCATCGGCCAGTTCTTCAACCTCTGGATCCAGGCCCTGTTCAGCGGCGCCAAGGTCAGCTTCTTCGAGCTGATCGGCATGCGTCTGCGGAAGGTCGACCCGCACGAGATCGTCAGCGCGCGCATCCAGGCGGTGAAGGCCGGCCTCGAGATCGGGACGAACCAGCTGGAGAAGGACTTCATGGCTGTTGGCCGCCGTCGTGGGCGGGTGATCAACATCGTCAACGCGATGATCGCCGCCAACCGCGCGAGCATCGAGCTGCCATGGGACACCGCCTGCGCGATCGACCTCGCCGGACGTGACATCTTCGACGCGGTGAACACCTCGGTGAACCCCAAGGTCATCGACTGCCCCAGCGTCGGCTCCGGCCGCCCGACGATCGACGCGGTCGCGCAGGACGGCATCCAGCTCAAGGCGCGGGCCCGCGTGACGGTGCGCGCGAACATCGCGCGTCTCGTCGGTGGTGCGACCGAAGAAACCATCATCGCCCGTGTCGGCGAGGGCATCGTCACGACGATCGGCTCGGCGATGTCGCACAAGAAGGTGCTCGAGAACCCCGACAACATCTCCAAGACGGTGCTCGGCAAGGGCCTCGACGCCGGGACCGCCTTCGAGATCCTCTCGATCGACATCGCGGATATCGACGTTGGCGAGAACATCGGCGCGAAGCTGCAGGCCGATCAGGCGGAGGCGGACAAGCGCCGCTTCCAGGCGGAAGCGGAGAAGCGCCGCGCAATGGCGGTGGCGCTCGAGCAGGAGATGAACGCGAAGGTCGCGGAGAACCAGGCCCTCGTCGTGCTGGCGGAGGCGGAGGTGCCCCGCGCGATGGCGGACGCCTTCCGCAGCGGCCACATGGGCATCATGGACTACTACCGCATGAAGAACGTCGTGGCGGACACCGACATGCGCTCGTCCATCGCGGGGCCTGATTCTTCCGGGAAGAACGGGAACACGAACGGCTGATCTTGTTCAATCGTAGAAGCCGTTTGGTTATCGCTGGAGTCGGGTATCACGGTGCTTAGCGGCGCCTCCTGTTCCATTGCAATAACCTCATCTGAAAATTTGTATTTATTGACCCAGCCAGCTCGTGACGATTGCCGCAGGGTCAAATCCGCGATGGTTAGGGTCTCATACATGTAAGAGCGGGTGTTGGGGGCAGTTGGTGATCAATGGCCGCCAATTTTCCACCACCGCTTCCGCCGCCGGCGGCGCCAGTCGTATAGACGGTCATCGAGACGTTTCGCCAGTAACTCAAAGTTCTCCCAAGTGTCCTCCGCGTGGTACATCGTTGGAACATCTGTAGTAAGAATCTCTTCGTAGTCGCTTAAGAACAAGCCAGATTGGAATTCGAAATATTCCTGTGTAAAACGATTGCCCTCGTCATTCAGCACGGCATCGTCAAAGCAGCCATCTATCAGTTGGAAGAATGCAGGGCCGGATAATTTTCGATTGAAGACCCGAAGTATTTCGTTCTGCCATTCCAACCGGAATTCTTCGCCGATCAGGTCCTTTGTGATCAACCAACCGAGATACATCCCGGTGTGCGTGTGCGCATGGATCACTTTGAGATCGTCGGGAAAATCCCCGTCGATATGCCACTCGGCCTTGTCATAAATTGTCGGCATCCGGCATTCCCCCCGTCCTATGAAGTATTGATCAGGGGCTGGGCAGCAGCATTTATTTAGTGCGGCACTTCCTTCACCGCGTTCCTGTTCCACGCCGGGATCCGCACCACGATCTCGCCGCTGCTGATGATGTCGCACTGGCACGACAGGCGGCTGTTGATCTGGAGGCCTGGGGCTTCCTCGACGCGGTCTTCTTCCGCCTCGGTCGCCTCGCTCAGGTGTTCCATCCCCTTCTCGATGTAGACGTGGCAGGTCGAGCAGGCGCAGACGCCGCCGCAGGAGTGCTCGATGTTGATGCCTTCCTCGACAGCGACCTCCAGCAGGTGCTCGCCCTGGGCGGCCATGCACTCGGCCTCGGTCCGCTTGGGGTCGCCGGTGAGGCCCTCAGGGTCCTCGATGATGAACTTCACATGGACGTCGTGGGGGCCGTGGTCGGCGTCGGAGTGGCGGAGATGCATGGATTCTGGGCTCCGGAGGCGGATTCAAGAGGACTTCTTTGGAGTGATTCTAGCCTGCCTCGTTCGCCTGATCCGGCGGCCACGCATCGGAGTTGGGGGAGGGCGAGCCGCCTGCTGGCGTGTCTTCCGGCGCTAGTTCCGAGAAAAGAATCGAATCGAGGCGTTCAGGCGGTCGATGACAGTGGCATGCAAGTCCTGCTCGACGGGAGGCCCATCGAGGCCTCGGGAAACACGCTCGCCGCTGCCCTCGAGGCTGGCCGGAATGCCGCGATGTCGCTCAAGAGGGTGATCATCGAGGTGGTCGCTGATGGCGCTGCAGCGCCGGATGCGCACCTGACGAGCCCCCCTGCGGATGACCCTTACGCGGAGACGATCGAGCTCCGGACGGCCTCCGCGGTCGATCTGGTCCGGACGACGCTGCACGAATCCGCCGATGCGCTGCAGGAAGCGAAGAAACAGCAGGTGATCGCCTCCGATCTGATCCTGGAAGCGAAGACGGCGGAGGCGATGGAGAAGCTGGGCGAGGCGCTGCAGCTCTGGACCGCGATCCAGCGGGCGGTGACGGACAGCTGCGCGCTGTGCAGCTCACCTGAACTCTCCGGCGAGCTGTGCGTCGAACCGGTTGTGGACGCCGAACTGGTCTCCGACCTGGCGACGAACCTGAACCAGGTGCATTCCGCCCTGGAGAAGCGCGACTGGTCGGAACTCTCGGACCTTCTCGCGTTCGAGCTCGAGGAGCAGGCGCAGAAGTGGTCGAAGGCGATCCGCGAAATGGCCGATGGTTTGTCCGCGACGACCGCCTGAGGCGGCGTCGGTCCGGAAACCACAGCCAGCAGACTGGAGCGCTGATCCCTTGAGCGAATCGCGAACCAAACGCAACGAAAAGATCGTCACGCTGATCGAGCGCGCCAACGCTGCGGTCGGTGACGGCGATTGGTACGACGCCGAGCGATTCGCCTGCGAAGCGATGGAGCTGGCGTACAAGGGGATCGACTTCCTGCGCATGAGCGTGGCGATCGAGGCCCTGCGCGATGCGCGCGCCGGACGGCGCGAGGCGGCGGTCGGGAGCGGCGCGATGTACGCCTTCGACTCACCGATCGGCGAGGATGACTTCGAGCTGGCCGAGGGGTGCTGGCTGATCGAGCCGCCCAGGGTCGGCGCTGATGGGCGCGACCTGCGGGAGATGGCGTCGCAGAAGAAGATCGCGATGTTCCCGGTCAGCCGCGAGCCGATGACGACGACCGGCCTCTGGCCCCTCGTCGCGGTCGGCCCTCTGGTGATCCGCGCGAAGGTCAGCCCTCCGCAGGAGATCACGCCGAGCTGGTTCGTCAGCGCGGTCGAGGCGCTGGGCGCCTCGGCGATCGACGACGTGGACCCTGAGTCCGGCGCGATCGATCGCGTGGAGGAACTCTTCCTCCGGCTGCAGACGATCCCGGACGCGATGTGCCTGCACGATGCGCTGCTCGACGCCTGCCGAGAGGCGGCCGCCGCCGATGCGCGGGCCGCCAAGGGCAGCGCCAAGGCCGATCAAACCGCGGCGTAATCGCTGGTAGGCTGGCGTATACTGCCCCCATGGTCCGGTTTGCAGATCGATTCAAGGATGTCTGGCCGCTGCCGCCGAGCGAGGTCGCCCGGCGTGCGCACGAGCGCTGGCTGAACGCTGCGATCTCGACGCTCGGCGCTGAATCGCTGCGGATCCCGGTCCGCCGGGTCGAGCACGGCGGGTACGCGACGCTGCGATCGACGCGCGTCGGGCGGGAATCCGCCTCGCAATGGTGGACCGAAGCCATCGACAGGGCCGACACATTGGTGAAGGTCTGAGTTGTTCAGGCCAGGACTCCCGACGAAGGAACGCACACGATGCAGCAGACTCGACTGAGCCGGCGGTGGTTGGTGAAGATCGCGATTTTCATGATCGCCGCGACAGGGCTTGGGCTCTGGGGCCTGTACGACGCGACGCTGGCGTACCCAGCCAGGGGCCGGGCGCACGCGGAGTACATGGAGTACCAGTACCTGCTGGCGATGGGTCAGGCGGGGCTGCCGCAGGTCTCTGTTTCGGACCCTGCCGCGGAGCTGGACCGGCTGAAGGCTGATGAGGACAACCTCGAGCAGCGCCGCGCGGAGGCGGAATCCAGGGGGCAGGACCTCGAGATGCGGCGCGCCGCGGCGTCGCTGGTGAAGCTCTCGTGGCTGAGCTCGCTCAAGACGGTCGGCGACCTCGACGCCGAGCACACGATGATCGAGAACCCCAACGAGCGGTTCGGCGCCCTGAACACCAAGTGGCAGGCGCAGGATCAGCCCAAGCCGCTGTCGAGCTTTGATCTGCCGATGCAGTGGGCGTTCGTGGTGATCGGTTTCGGTCTGGCTGGGTACCTGCTGCTGCTGGTGCTGAAGGTCGGCGCGAAGAAGTACAAGTGGGACGCGGATTCGCTGACGCTGACGTACCCCGATGGATCGTCGGTGGCGCCGAGCGGGATCGAGGACATCGACAAGCGCAAGTGGGACAAGTTCATCGTGCAGGTGAAGTCCGAGGGCAAGTGGCGGAAGCTCGACCTGCTCCGGTACGACCCTTTGGAAGAGTGGTTCCTGACGATGGAGAAGGAGACCTCCTTCTACGAGCCTCCGGAGGAAGAACCTGCGATGGCGGCGGTCGGAGCGGACGAGCACGACGCTGGCCACGACGCGGATCACGAGGGCGACGACGCTCCGACTGAAGCCGTCCTGCAGACCCTTC
>CAYGNN010000084.1:0-1217 GCA_964351165.1 uncultured Phycisphaeraceae bacterium | reverse complement strand
TCGAAGCGGACGAGCACGACGCTGGGCACGAGGCGGAGCAGGAGGGGGACGAGAAGGCGTAAGCCGGCCGGCAAGCCGGCGCTCCGGAATCCCAAGAACCGTCGATGGAACTCCTGACGACAATCTCGATCGGCGCGATGTTCCTGATCGTGGGCGTCGTCGGTGTGGCGCTGGCGCTCATCGGGTTGCCAGGGACGTGGCTGATCCTGCTCGCAGGGGTCATCGTGGAGTATTTCCGGCCGGAGACGTTCAGCTGGTGGACGCTGGGGATCGGCGCGCTGCTGGTGATCGGCGCGGAGGTGGCGGAGTTCTCCGCAGGCGCGGTCGGCGCAAAGAAGGCAGGCGGATCGAAGCGCGCGGTGTGGATGGCGGTGGCAGGGGGGCTCGCAGGCGGCATCCTCGGGACGTTCTTTATCCCGATCCCCATCGTCGGGACGATCGCCGGCGCCGCGATCGGCTCGGGCGCGTGCGCGATGACAGCTGAGTTATCCATCGAAGGGCGCACGATGAAGGACGCGAGCCGCGTCGGTAGCGGCGCAGCGATCGGGCGCACGCTGGCGACCGTCTTCAAGGGGTGCTTCGCGGTTGCGTTGATGCTGCTGTTGACGGTGGCTTCGGTGGTGCCTTGAGACTGAGCATCTCACTCCCAGTGGGAGCGGGGGGATATCCGAGCCTTCGCTTCGCTCAGACTCGGCGTCCAAAGGGTGTTTACTTCGTTGAACGCTCGAGCAGCCAGCCGAGTTCGGGGCGTTTCAGGAGTCTTGCGCCGACGAGGTAGACCGTAGCGCCAACGCCGACCAGCACCGCCAGCGAGATCGCGTGACCGGCCCAGGACGCATCGGGCAGCGGTGCGAGCCGTGCGGCGAGGACCGCGGCGAACATGACCAGCGCGATCACCAGCGTCTGGAGTGCGCTGCTCATGGTGGTCCGGTCGAAGATCGGCTCGTGCAGCTTGCGGTGGCTGATGATCGTGAGCGCGATGCACTGGCCGATCGCGGTGCTTGCGGTCGCCCAGGCGAGGCCGGCGACGCCCAGCGGCCAGATCAGCGTCAGGTTCAGCGCGAGGTTGATGACGACCGCGATGAGCGAGAGCCGCATCGGTGTCTTCGTGTCGCCCAGCGCGAAGAAGCCTCGCGTGAGCGTGTGGCTCATCGTGTAGGCCCAGACCGCGACGGCGTATCCGAGCAGCGTGGACGCGACGATCGCGGTCTGCTGCG
>CAYGNN010000083.1:8173-11106 GCA_964351165.1 uncultured Phycisphaeraceae bacterium | reverse complement strand
CGTCCGGGCCGCCCCGGTCTTGTTCCGCAGGTGATCGATCGCGCCGTCGTGGTAGTCCTCCACGCGGATCAGTGGAAGCTCGCCCTGCGTGTACCCGCCGTTGACGCCCAGCCACAGGCAGGCCGTGAGCGGCCCCGTGCTGGCTTCCAGCAGGTCGCGGACCTCGGCGGCGGTGAAGACCTGCCTGCCCCGCCTGCGTGCGGCCTCCCGCTTCTCTGCCTTGCTGGCGACCCTGAACCCCCCACCGAACGCGACCGCCGGGAACTTGCCCTCGTCGGCCCCCCAGCGGAACATCATCCGCGTCACCGTCACACAACGCGACAGCACCGTGGGCGAGCGGGTGTAGCCGCCGTCGAACGCCCGGCGCAGGGCGGTGAAGTCGGACGGCGCCAGCGACCCCGCCGGGGTGTGACGCCCAAGGGTCGCCACGACGAACGCCGCGATCTTGCCCGGCGGCTCGAAGCGGATCACGTCCGCGACTTCCTCGGCGTACGTCCTCCCGGCATCGGGGTCGTCGTATCCGAAGGGCCCGCGGTACATGTCGGGCGTCTTCGCGTGGTGGATCCCGAACCCCTGCGGCACCGGGAACTTCCAGGTGTTCAACGCCGTGATACCCATCGCGCTGGGCGACATGCCGTGGTAGCCGTTGCGGAGCGCGACGACGTCGTACGCGCCGGTGTAGCACCGCGCCATCATGATCGCCAGGTCGTTCGCCTCGGAGCCTGAGTTCGTGAAGTAGCAGACGGAGAGATCACCAGGGAGCTGGTCGGTGAGCTTCTTCGCGAACTGGCAGATGTTGGGGTTGAGGTAGATCGTGGTCGTGTGCTGGAGCGTCTCGTTCTGCTTGTTGCACGCCTCGATCACCTTCGGGTGGCAGTGCCCCACGCTGACGGTGACGATGCCCGCGAACCCATCGACGTACCGGCGGCCGGTCTCGTCGAAGAGGTACTGCATCTTCCCCTCGACGATCATCACCGGGTCCTTGTAGTAGTGCAGGATCGCAGGCGAGAGATGCGCCTGGCGGAGCTTGAGGACCTCGGCTTTCGAAGGGCCGTTGTATGGCATCGGCGTGTAGTCGAAAGCGGGGAGCGTCGGGGTTGCGGTGGATGCGGTGGTCATGGGTGGAACTCAATCAAGAGGTGCGTTCAGTCCTGCGTGATGTTGCCGGCTTCGGGGACGAGTGTTGATGGGATGTCGAGCCCGCGCTCTTCGTTGGTGCCGGGGATCAGGTTGTCGAGCAGCAAACCGATGATCGCGGCCACCGCCATCCCGGTCGAGCCGATGGCGCCGATGATGCCGCGGAGGCCCTCAGGCAAAGACGCCAGCATCGTGTCCGCCGCTGGCGGGTACATGACAAGCATCTGCCCGGCGCCCATGCCTGCGGTTGTCGAGACGCTGTTGAAATACGCCGGCACCGACAGCCCCATGAAGAGGCTGAACCCGGCGATGAAGAGGTTGCGGTCGGAGCTCAGGTCCGCCTTGGAAAGCTGCTGCACGCCGATCGCCGCGATCAAACCAAAGAGCGCACAGTAGAGACCGCCAACGACCGGGCTCGGGATTGCCGCAGCAAGAGCGCCGAACTTCCCGAAGAGCCCCAGCAGGATGAGCATCACACCTGCGATCTGCACGACGCGCCTTGAGCCGACGCGTGTCAGGCCGACCAGCCCGATGTTCTCCGAGTACGACGTTGAGCTAAACCCACCCAGGCAGCCGGTGATGGCGCACGAGACGCCCTCGAACCCGATACCCCTGCTGATCTGTTTGGGTGTTGGATCGCCACCACCAGCCATGTGCGAGCAGGCGTGGTAGTCGCCGAACGACTCGACCATCGACGCGAGGTACCCAGCCAGCACCGCGATGATGAACGCGAACTCGAACTTGGGCAGGCCCCATGGGAAGACGATCTCGCGCGGATCGGCGCGGACCCAGCCGCTGGCGCCGACGCTGGACGTATCCACCGCAGCCGGGCTGTCCGGCGCGATGAAGCCCATCTCGGTGCCGATCCAGCACAGCGTCACGACGATGACAACCGCGGTGATGATCGGGAAGATCCGGAAGAACTGCGACTTCCGCGAGAGCACCAATGAGAAGACGATGATCAGGATGATCGTCAACCCGCTCACCGGCCAGTGCGCGCCGGCCTTGGGAGCGCCGTGCTGGAAGAGCGCGAGCCCGATCAGCATGATGACCGGCCCGATCACAACAGGGCTCAGGATCCGCCGCAGCCAGCCGACCAGGCCTGAGAACCCGATGAAGATCTCGATCGCGGCGCCCGCGATGATCGCGCCGGCGATGTACTGCATCATCTCGCTCGGCGCCCATTGGTTCTCGATCTTGCCGCCTTCGGCGATCACCGCGAAGAACGCGGCGAGGAAGCTGAACGACACGCCTTGGATGATGGGCAGCCGCGAACCGAACGTCGATTGCAGGATCGTCCCGACGCCTGAGCAGAGCATCACCGAGGAGATCAGGATCGCGATCTGCTGCGGCGACATCCCCATCGCCGGCCCCAGCAGCAGCGGGACCGAAACCGTGGCGCCGAACATCGTCAGCGAGTGCTGGAGCGCCAGCATGATCGCCTTGGGCATCGGCGGCTTGTCATCCAACCCATAGATGACCTTGGGTGTGCGGAGGTTCCCCGACATGCGCCGTTACCTCGCCACCGCGTGCGACTCTGCGATCTGCGTGTATGACTCCGGTCGCCGGTCGCGGAAGAACTGCCAGGTGTTGCGCACCTCGGTGATGAGGTCGAGATCGAGGTCCGCGACGACGATCTCGTCCTGATCGCGCGAGGCGACCTTGATCATCTGCCCTCTGGGATCGCAGAAATAACTCTGCCCATAGAACTCGCCGATGTCCCAGGGCTTCTCGTGCCCCACGCGGTTGATTGCGCCGACAAAATACTGATTCGCCACGGCGTGCGCCGGCTGCTC
>CAYGNN010000083.1:0-8163 GCA_964351165.1 uncultured Phycisphaeraceae bacterium | reverse complement strand
CAAGCTCGCGCGCGCCCTCGGGGAAGTGGCGGTCGTAGCAGATGTAGACGCCGATCTTCCCGGCGCTCGTATCGAAGACCGGGTACCCCAGGTTCCCTGGAGTGAAGTAGAACTTCTCCCAGAAGCCCGGCTTGCAGTGCGGGATGTGGTGCTTGCGGTACTTGCCCAGGTACTCGCCGTGCTCGTCGATCACCGCGGCGGTGTTGTAGTACACGCCGGGCAGGTCTACCTCGTACATCGGGATGACGAGGATCGTCTTGAGCTCCTTGGCGAGCTTGCACATGCGCTTAATGGTCGGGCCATCGGGGATGGGCTCGGTCGCCTCGTACCAGCGGGCCTCCTGCTCAGCGCAGAAGTAGGGCCCATCGAAGACCTCCTGCAGGCAGACGACCTGCGCCCCCTGATCGACCGCCTGCCGGATCAGCCCGATGTGCTTCTCCTGCATCGACGCCTTGATCTTCTCGATGGGCGCATCGGTGGACTCATTGAGTGAGCACTGGATGAGCGCCGCGCGTGTGACTCTTGCCATAGCCTGGGGATCTCCGAGATAGGGCCGCGCTCACAACCAGCGCGCGACGGTGACTTTGCTTTTCGTGAAGAACCGGACGCCGTCCTCGCCGTTGGCGTGCAGGTCGCCGAAGAACGACTGCTTCCAACCGGAGAACGGGAACGCCGCCATGGGGGCCGGGACGCCGACGTTGATGCCCAGCATCCCAGCGCCGACGGTGGAGGTGAACTTCCGCGCCGCGTTCCCCGAGTCGGTGAAGATGACCGACATGTTCCCGTAGCGGGACTGGTTGACCGCCTCGACGGCTTCCTCGAGCGTGCCAACGCGGATGACTGTCAGCACCGGGCCGAAGATCTCCTCATCGACGATGAACATGCCAGGCTTCGCGTTGTCGAAGATGGTCGGGCCGACGAAGCAGCCCTCGCTCGGCATGTCGTGCTCGCGGCCGTCGAGGGCGAGCGTCGCGCCCTCGGCGAGCCCCTTCTCGACCGCGTCGAGCACGCGGTTCTTGCCGTCCATGTCCTGCATGGGGCCCATCGAGCAGCCAGGGGTGTCGCCCGAAGCGACCTTGATCGCCTTGGCGCCCTCGATCAGGCCTGGAACCAGCCAGTCGCCGCTGTCGCCAACGCAGACCACCACCGAACCAGCCAGGCACCGCTGTCCTGAGTTGCCGAAGGCCGAGCCCAGCACGCCATCGATCGCAGCGCCCCGGTTCGCGTCCGGCATGATGATCGAATGGTTCTTCGCGCCGCACATGCACTGGACGCGCTTGCCGTGCGCCGCGGCGGTCTTGTAGATGTACTCGCCGGCCGTGGTCGAGCCAACGAACGACACCGCGTTGACCTCGTCATGCTTGATAAGGTGATTGACGACATCCGGCCCGCCCTGGACGACGTTCAGCACCGCCTTGGGGATGCCGGCGTCGTGGGCCATCTCCGTCGCGCGGATCGTCGAGAGCGGGTCCTTCTCCGACGGCTTGAGGACGAACGTGTTGCCGCAGGCGACCGCCATCGGCCACATCCACATCGGGACCATGACCGGGAAGTTGAAGGGCGTGATCCCGACGCACACACCGATGGGGACACGATCAACCTGCGAATCGATCCCGACGCCTCCCTCGTCCTCCGTCCGGCAGAAGGAGGACGACACCGCGATCTGCGGGAGTGTCCGCCCCATCAGCAGCGCCGGGGCGCCCGATGCGAACTCGATGCAGTCGATGCCGCGGCGGACGGAGCCGAACGCCTCGGCCGTCGTCTTGCCGTGCTCCTCAACGACGATCCGCGCCAGCTCATCGATGTTGTCCTCGAGGATCTGCTTGTACTTGAAGAGGGGCTGGACGCGGTCGCCAACCGGCGTCGCTGCCCAATCCGCGAAGGCGCCCCGGGCGGTTTGCACCGCGCGTTCAGCGGCGTCTGTGTTCGAGAGCGGCGCCTCCGAGACCGGCTCGCCGGTCGCCGGGTTGATGTTGTGGCGGACATCGCCGGAACCGCCGGTCAGGCGTTCCCCAGCGACGAGGTTCGATGCGATGGTCGCGGCCATTGGTCTTCGCTCCAGTGAGACTCCAAAACGGAAAACGTAAGTGTCTCATCGATCGGCAATAAAGACAAGGGCGGGACAACCAAGCGGCTGTCACGCCCTCGCTGGTTCAATTGGTCGATTCCAGGGGTGGAATCCGCAGGGATCAGTCGTCCTGCGGCTTGTTCAGGAGCCCGATCATCGAGCCCAGGTCCGCGGTGTCCACACGGCCATCGCCGTTGAGATCCCCCACCGCTGATCCGGAGCCGAATGACTGCTTGAGCATGTCCATGTCGTCGCCGTTGACCACGCCATCGCCGGTCAGATCGCCGAAGACGCCTGGCTGGGAGACCGGATCACCGGAGCCACCGATGGTCTCGGAGAATGGATTCTGCGGATCGTCCGAGGCGGCCTTCTGCTTGGCGATGTCATCGCTGGTGTATCCGAGCACCGCCGAGGCGTGCGGGTTCAGCGTGTCTGCGAGCGTGTCGCCAGGCGTGGTGTCCGGGCGGTTCTCCTGGTTCAGCTCGCTGATCGCGCGGATCAGGATGCCGAGATCCGCGGTGTTGACGTTGCCATCGCCGTTGAGGTCCGCCTCGTTCACCGACTGATTGAACGCCTGCATCAGGGCCTGGATGTCATCGTGATTCAGCTCGTTGTCGCCGGTGATGTCGCCGAACACCAGCGTCTCGCCCTGCAGCCCTGGGTCGCGATCGGGCGAGGACGGTCCTTCCTGCGCGTCAGCCTGCGGTTCCTGCGCAGCGCCAGCGGCAACGCTTGCGCCGATGCCCGCCTCGCTCGCTGCAGACGCGAAGTTCGCAGAGGATGGACCGGACTGATTGGCGGCTTCAGCAGCCGCCTCCTTCGGGTGCGGAACCGCCGCAGGGCCTGGCTTGGCTTGGAATTGGGCGGTGTAAACCCAAGGTCTGGCGTTGATCGCGGTGGTCATGCTGAAGCTCTCCGGCTGTTGCTCGCGTCCGCCAGAACAGTTTGGTGGGTGGCGGGTCCGCCAGGTCATGAGCAACCAGCGCGCCAGAGGCGATCGCGCCGATTCCGCCGGTCCTGCTGCTGATCGTCTATGATGCTTCCCCGGCGGCGATCGACGTTCGTGACCGCCGGCCAACACCGCAGAAAGGCGCACCACAGGCCATGGCAGAGAACACCCCACAGGGCGGGCAGCAGGTCCAGATCCGAGTCGACGAGTCCCGGATGACCACGAGCTACTCGAACACCATCCGCACCACCACCACCGCTGACGAGGTCGTCCTCGACTTCGGCCTCAACCTCCCGGCGCAGGGCCCCAACGGCCAGCAGGCCATGATCTTCGCGGTCGGTTCGCGCGTCGTGCTCAACTGGTCCGGCGCCAAGCGCCTCATCGGCTCGCTCGGTCAGGTCGTCAAGGCCTACGAGGACCAGTTCGGCCCGATCGAGGTCGAGCAGGGCCGCCCAGCGGCCTCCAGCGCTTCCTGAGCGCCGCCTGATTTACAGGATCCGCGTCGCCCTGGGGTAGCTCCCCAGGACGATGATTTCTTCGCAATCGTTGCGCGCCTGCTCGATCGCCATCCGCATGATGGTGTCGTCGCGGTGCCCCTCGGTGTCGATGAAGAACGAGTACTTCCAGTTCTGCTGGCCGCTCGGACGCTTCTCGATGTGCGAGAGGTTGATCCCTGCGCGATCGAAGACCGACAGCACCCTGACCAGGCACCCAGGCGAGTTGTCCGTCGTGAACATGATGGACGTCTTGTCCTGCCCCGATGGCTCCGCCTTCTGCTTGGAGATCACCAGGAACCGTGTGATGTTGTTGGGGTTGTCCTCGATGTCCTCGAAGAGCACCTTTACCCCATACACCTGCCCTGCCAGCGCCGAACCGATCGCTGCGACTCCAGCAGATGGATCCGCCTCGTGCTCTGCGAACGCGGTCTCCGCGGCCTTGGACGAACTCGCAGCGGAGATCAGCTCCGCCTGCGGGAATGTCGAAGAAAGCCACTTCCTGCACTGCGTGAAGATCTCAGGCTTCGAGTAGATCCGCTGGATCGTCTCCGCAGGGCAGTTCGACAGCAGGTTGTGCCGGATCGTCACCAGCGCCTCGGCGTAGACATACACCTCGCCCTTGGAATCGCGGAACGCGTCGAGCGTTTCGGTGATCCCGCCGCCTGTGGAGTTCTCGATCGGGACCAACCCATAATCGACATGCCCGCGCCGCACTTCATCGAAGACGCTCTCGATGTCGGTCACCGATTCGAATGAAACCGACGAACCGAAGTGCGCCTGCGACGCGACATGGCTGAACGACCCCTGGGGCCCCAGGTACCCGATCCGCAACGGCTGCTCGATCGCGAACGAACCGCTCATCAGCTCGCGGTAGATCCCCTCGATCGTCCGATCGGGGAGCGGTCCCTTGTTCAGTTCGATCGCCTTCTTCAGCACCGCCGCCTCGCGGTGCGGCGCGTAGATAGGGACGCCGTCGCGCTGCTTCACTTCACCGACGCGCGCCACGATCGAGGCGCGCTTGTTCAGCAACTCGACGAGCTGCCGGTCGGTGTCATCGATCTGCGTGCGGAGGTCGTCGAGCGAGGTGTTCTCGGACCCATCGTTGGGAATCGGCGGCGTGGACATCGCCCGTATCATCGTCCGGTGGCGTCTCCCGGCCAAGCAGGTTCGTTCAGTTTCCGCCGATTCCCGGCTGTTGCGATGAAATCACCCGCCGCCGCACGACAATAATGGGGTAGCCCCGAGCAACCGCATGCTGACCACCCTCGCCCAAGCCGCCGCCGAGTCTGCCGAGACGCTGCCCCTCCCCTGGGGCGCGGAAGCGATCGCCGGCGCAGGGCTCATCGCAGGCGTCCTCCTCTGGCTCTGGGGACGAAAGCTCGTCAAACCGCTCTACGCCCTCGTCTTCGGCGTCGGCGCAGGGCTCATCGGGTTCACCGGCCCAGCGATGCTCGGCCTCCCAGTCGATCCCAACATCCTCATGATCGCCCTGGCCATCTTCGGCGTCATCGTCGGGCTCGTCGTCTTCCGCATCACGATGGGCATCACGCTCGGCGTCGTGCTGGGGTTCGCAGTCGCCACCGGCGCGGTGCTCGCGATCGGAGCGCAGGATGAAGCGAAACAGGCGGTGCAATCCGCGCCGGTCCCGGACGAGGAGCAGCTCTACCAAGACAGCGCCGAGCTCATGGAGCAGCTTGGATCGGATGAGCTCCAACGCAGCATCGACGATCTCGCCGCCAGCATGAATGGCGAGGCATCGGCGGACCCTGACGAGCCCTCCGACGTCGAGCGCATCGCCCTCTCCGCCGCCAAGCAGGTGCAGGCCTTCATGCTCGAACTCTGGCACGAAGTCGGCACGTGGTGGGAGACGATCCCGATCCGTCTGCGCATCGCAGCAGTCGGCGGCTGGCTGATGGGCTTCGCGCTGGGCCTGCTGCTGGGGCTGGCCAAGCCAGCGCTGGTCGCCGGATTCGCCAGCGCTTTCGTTGGCGCCGCGATCTGGCTCCCCTGCGGCGCATATCTTGCGCACTGGGCCTCGATCCCCGGATCCGGCTTCCTGCCAGATTCCGCGGGCGGCTGGGCGAGCGTCTGGATCGTGGTCTCCTGCATCGGTGCCGGCATTCAGTGGACGAAACGAAAGCCGACCGCCGATCAACGGGATGAAAAGAAGGACGAGGACGACTGACGCCTCGCCCATCCCCCGACCGCACCCTCCCGGCGCCATCCCATGAACCTGCCCAACCTTGTCTCGGTCACGCTCGCACAAGCAGCCACGGAAAACTCCGACAAGCTGACCGGCAGCCCCTTCGCCGTGCTCAACGAGCAGTTCCGCAAGGGCATGGACGTGCTC
This sequence comes from uncultured Phycisphaeraceae bacterium, assembly GCA_964351165.1. Lineage (GTDB taxonomy): Bacteria > Planctomycetota > Phycisphaerae > Phycisphaerales > UBA1924 > JACKHE01. The sequence goes on along the minus strand of CAYGNN010000083.1, from coordinate 2,299 downwards.
ATGCGTCCGGAAGACCTCGCCGAGGCCCTGACGCAGATCAACCTCGTCTGGGCCGGCGTCATGGTCGTCCTCGGCATCATCTGCTCGTTCCAGGGCTACCGATGGCGGAAGACGGTCGTGCTGATCCTCGCGGCGCTGTGCGGCCTCTGGGCAGGCACAGCGCTGGGCGATCAGCTCGGCGACGGCGCGATGGTCGCGTCGCTGGCGCTCGCGCTGCTCTTTGCGATCATCGCGCTCCCGCTCATGAAGTTCACCGTCGCCTTCTTCGGCGGCCTCGCCGGCGCCTTCCTGGGCGCCAACCTCTGGTCCATGCTCGCGCCGCCTGAGCAGCAGTCGAGCGTGCAGCTGGGCGCTGTCATCGGTCTCATCGCGATGGGCATGCTCGCCTTCATCGCGTTCCGCCTCGTCGTGATCGTCTTCACGTCGATCGTTGGCTCGACCCTGCTCGTCCTGGGGATGCTCAGCATGCTTGTCGGCCTCGGCGTCTGGCAGGGCAACCTGGGCGAGACGATGTCCGACAACCGGCTCATCGTCCCCCTCGTCGTCGCGGTCATCGCCCTCATCGGCGGTGTGATCCAGCACGGCGGCGGGCTCGTCAAGCTCATCGAGCAGGCGGACAACGCCGAGAAGACCGGCGCAGCGAAGCCCGCCAAGGCGTAAGCCAGCGGTTGACTCTCAATCAGGGTTGTTCGCAGGAACGCTGCTCAGGGAAGCGGTTCGAGCTGCGCGTCGAGCGGGAGCAGATCCCGCTGGGGGTTGATCGCAGCCGAGTCGATCGCCACCGGTGTGGGATCGCCCGGGACCACCGTCTGCGTCGCGGTGTTGGAGGCGAACTGGATCGGTGAGATCCACAGCGCCAGCACCACGACACCAGCAGCCGAAACCACCGCGGTCATCTGCCTGGGCCACGAAGGGATCAGGCGGGCTCGGGGCCGGAAGTCGTTGGGCTCATCCACTAGCGGACCGAGCGCCAGACGCAGATAATAGACAGCGCCGATCGCCGCGTTGACCGCCATGACGACGACCAGCACGTACTCGTGCGCCGCGATCGCCGCGGTGAACAGGAAGAGCTTCCCAAAGAAGCCAAGCAGCGGCGGCAGACCAAGCAGCGAGAGCGAGCAAAGCACCAGCGCCCAGCCGAGCATCGGCTGCCTCCGGCACAGGCCCTTGAGGTCCTCGATCGAATCCAGCTCCACGTCCTTGTCTGATGGCGTGCGTGTCTCGAGGCACGCGATCACCGCGAAGACACCCACTGTCATCACGCCATAGCAGAACAGGTAGAAGAGCATCGCCGCCAGACCGTTCTGCGCAGCGGTGCTCTCGACCGAGACGCCCCGCCCGACCAGCGTAGGACCGACCAGCAGGCCGACGAGCATGTAGCCGGAATGCGCGACCGACGAATACGCCAGCAGCCGCTTGACCGAGGTCTGCAGGAGCGCCAGCACGTTGCCAACAGTCATGGTGAGCGCCGCCATGACCCACAGCACCACGCGGATATCCGCCGGCAGACTCGAGCCGTCGCCGTGCGTCCAGCCGACCGTGCTGAGCAGGTGCATCAGCGCGAAGAACCCCGCTGCCTTGGGCGCGAACGCGAGGTACGCCGCGACAGGCGATGCGGCGCCCTGGTAGACGTCCGCCGTGTAGAAGTGCATCGGGGCCGCAGCGATCTTGAACGCGATGCCAACGACCGCCATCACGATGCCCAGCGTCGCGATCGGCGAGATACCGAACGTCGTCAGGTGCGTGGCGATCTCCGGGAGCCGCGTGGTCCCGGTGGCGGCGTACAGCATCGCGAACCCATACAGGAAGATCGCGGCGCCCAGCGCACCCAGGAAGAAGTACTTGACGCCCGCATACTGGGCCCTGAGTCGCTTGGAAGACGTGGCGACCATGACGTACCTCGGGAGGCTGGTCAGCCCCAGCGCGAGGAAGAGCCAGATCAGGTCATCGGCGCTGACGCACAGCAGCACGCCCATCACCGAGAAGAGGAAGAACGAGTAGAACTCGCCGCGCATGGAGCGGAGCGGGTCGAACTTCTCACCCCTGGCGACGTCCGCCTCGTAATCGCGGTCGATCAGACCGGTCAGCAGCGGCAGGATCAGCAGCGAGATCAGCAGGACCACCGACTTCCCGTAGGGCAGCAATCCAGGGAAGAGCCCGGTCATCGAGGGGCTGTCCCACGCCATCCAGGCGGCGACGCCCAAACCGATCGCGGTGATCGGCGCGCAGGCCTTGCGGACGGAACGCCTCGAGGAGAGACCGGTGATCATCACGACGGTCGCCGTAATGAACAGAACGA
>CAYGNN010000082.1:284-11287 GCA_964351165.1 uncultured Phycisphaeraceae bacterium | reverse complement strand
CATCGAGCAGGAAAAGCTCGCAGACCTCCGCTACGGCGAAAACCCCCACCAGAATGCTGCCCTGTACCGCGACCCTGCGGGCGCCGAGGGCACAGTCGTCGGCGCGAAGCAGCTCTACGGCAAGCCGCTGAGCTACAACAACATCGCCGATGCCGCTGCGGCGCTGGAACTCGTGCGCGACCTGCAACAGGCGCGCCCCGATTCGATCGGCGCTGCGGTCATCAAGCACGCCAACGCCTGCGGCGCTGCGGTCGCGCCGACAAGCGCCCAGGCGGTGGACGCGGCGCTGCTGGGTGATCCGCTCGCTGCATTCGGCGGGATCCTGGCCATCGCAGGCACGATCGACCTCGCTGCGGCGCAGCGCTGCTGCGCGGAGAACGTCTTCCTGGAGGTCATCGTCGCGGAGTCCTTCGATGACGATGCGCTCGCGGCGCTGACCGATCGCTGGAAAAACATCCGCCTGCTCGCGGTCGGCGCAGCGCCAGCGCAGGCGCCAACCGTGCAATACAAGTCCATCCCAGGCGGCCTGCTCGCGCAGGAAACCGACCGGGCGCCGATCGAGCACCGCAGCTGGGAACTCGCTGCAGGGGAGCCAGTCAGCGATCAGCTGCGTGCGGACGCCGCGGTCGTCTGGACGGTGTGCAAGCACCTCAAGTCGAACGCGGTCTGCATCGGGCGCACCGACGATGGCGTTGTCTCGATCGCCGGCGTCGGCGCAGGGCTTGTCGATCGCGTCAGCGCCGCAAGGCTCGCGGTTGAAAAAGCCGGCGACCGCGCCCAGGGCGCGATCGCAGCGAGCGACGCGTTCTTCCCCTTCGCGGATGGCCCGCAACTGCTCGTGGACGCTGGCGTCGCCTGCATCGTCCAGCCAGGCGGGAGCAAGCGTGACGCCGACACCTTCGAACTCTGCAACAGCAGGGGGGTGGCGTGCCTGACGACCGGGACGCGGCATTTCCGCCACTGACCCCACAACCTGTGGTGTTGCGTCCGGATATCCCTGCGAAATCCGAACCCGGCGCTCTGTTTTGCCGAAGAACGACTTGTGACGTTGATCCATCTGCGTGCAGGTGGTAGCGTTGATGGTGGAGATCGGCGCCAGCCGGCGCCCTCGCGGAGGTCATTTGTTTGTCCAGACGCCGCAGCAAAGCCAGGATCACACGGACCGCCGCGGGTGTCGCTGCGGAGTCAACCCCAGCACACCCAGTCTCGGCGCCGATGCCCATCAGCGGGCTCAGCGCCAAAGTCCTGGTCCTGAACAAGCATTACCTCGCGGTCCGCGTCACGAGCGCGCGAAGAGCGTTCATCCTGCTCTCCCGCGGCATGGCGGAAGTCATCCACGTTGACGAGGGCCGCTACGCGAACTTCGACTTCGACTCCTGGGCGGAGATCAGCGAACTCCAGCGCGAGTTCGAGGCGGAGCAGCACGACTGGGTCAAAACTGTCCGCTTCGACATCGCCGTGCCCAAGATCATCCGCCTTGTGGGCTACGACAAGCTCCCCCAGCAGACGGTCAAGCTCAACCGCAGGAACCTCTTCGCCCGTGACGGCAACAAGTGCCAGTACTGCGGCGACTCGTTCCCGACGAACGACCTGACGATCGATCACGTCAAGCCGCGCGCGCAAGGCGGCGGTGAATCGTGGACGAACCTCGTCTGTGCCTGCGTCCCCTGCAACGCGCGCAAGGGGGGGAGGACCCCCGAGCAGGCGAGCATGCGGCTCATGCGCAAGCCAGTCCGCCCCAAGCGGAACCCGCTCATCGCGCTCCGGCTCGGCCAGGACAAGTACGCCTCCTGGAAGGCGTTCCTCAACGACGCGTACTGGTCGGTCGAGCTGCGCTGAGCACAGCCGCAGCGTCGCTCAGTCTTGATAACGTGCGAATCCCCGTCTGGATAACGCCATCGGTGCGCTCCGTGCATCCAGCCGCGATCCGTTCACGCCGATGACATCGATGGACAGGATCGATCGGTCATCGCTGGGGAATCACTCGGATGCAGCGCACACACACCGGAGCGGCGATCGCTCTCGCCTTGCTGGCGTGCTCCACCGCGAGCGCGCAGGAGCGGATGGCCGGACTGCGCCCGATCGATGTGCAGCGCGCCAGGATCGAGCCGATCAGGGCCGCGGTGCTGACGAGCGGATTCGAGATGCACGGCGGCTGGGTGGACTACGCCGAGGCTGTCGAACTCCGCGGCGAGCCCTGCGGGCAGGCGCTCGCCTACGACGCGTACCAGTTCGATTCCGCTGGCGAGGCGGTCGGCGCCGACACCGACTGCGGCCTCGTGGAACCCTACGTCCGGTTCCTGCTCAACGAAGACACCTGCCACATGCGCACGGCGGACGACTTCACGCTCGAGCCGGCGCTGGCTGGCAACGACATCACCCGCATCGCAGGCGGATTCTACTGGTACGGCGACGGCGTGAACGCCGAGCAGTGCTACATCGTCGTGCAGGTCTGGGAGACGATCGACACGACGTGCAACGGTCCGGCGCTCGATGGGTTCCTCGGCGCGGTCGTCGTGGACATGGGGATGCTCGAGGCGAACACCGGGATCTACAACACGTTTGATTTCGATATCTGCGCGATCATGGGCGGCGCTGGCATCCCTGCCCCTGCTGATGGTTCCGGCGCTGTGGATATCCTGCTCGCCAACGAGTTCAACCCTGCCGAGAGCTCCGTGACGCTCGCGACGTGCGCGCAGCCGATGCTGTGGGGCACGGCCAATGATCGCCCCGGCTCGCAGACGGATTTCCCGTACTGGATCGACGTCGATCGCTCCTTCGAGTTCGAGGCCCCAGGCGAGTGCTTCACGTTCGAGGGCTTCGCTGAGTGCCCTGACAACCTGGGCAACATGATCGCGATCTGGGTGGACGCTGATGACCCAGGGGGTGGGGGGACCGCCTGCGGCGATGGCGACTGCAACGGCGCGACGGAGTACGCCGACATGCTCCCGTTCATCTATGCCGTGAACGAGCCTGCGACGTACCTCTTCTACGAATGCGACGCGACGCAGACGATGGATCACAACGGTGATGGGGTCGTCAACAACTTTGATCTGACCGACCAGATCGTCGCTACCAGTGTGGGGGGGTGCCAATGACCCGGCGCCTCCTTCCCAAGCTTACCGGGCTCGCGGCGCTCGCGGTTGCATCCGCGGCGCAGGGGCACAACGCGCTGCGGCTGTATCTTGCCGAGCGAGGCCTCAGCAATCCTGCCAACGTCCACAGCCCCTCGCTGGCGCCGGACCTGGGGAACCCGGTCCTCGCGATGAACGACGCGGCAACCAGGCGCCTGTACGTCTGGGCGCAGCTGCACAGCGAGGACGAGGTCGTCGTCTGGCACGGCGTGGGATTCAACGTCAAGACCACCGGCCACGCGCAGATCACCAACGCGGTCATGTACAACGCCAACTCCACGGTCCTCAGCGGCTTCGCGCAGCGGTGGGAGGGCGTGCTGGCCCCGATGACCGACACCTCAGGCAACGGCACGCGCTGGAGCGGCGCCAACGGCATCGCGGCGCTGCTCTCAGCTGGGCTCCAGCTCAATCCCCAGGCGACCGATACGCATTACCAGCACTCCGTCGAGTCGTACCTGATCGGTCACATCGATGTCACCGGGACCGGCGCGGTCTATCTGGAAGTGGGGGACATGGGCATCGTCGAATTCAACTCGCCCCCCTGGCCAGGTGATGAAGTCTGGCTTGGATTCGACGATGAGCTCGACCACATCCGCGGCGGCGACTTCGGCGCTTCGAGCAGCATCCCGGAGGCGACACTGGTCTGCATCGGCGACATCAATGGCGATGACCTTGTTGACACTGCCGACCTGGGACAGCTCATCAGCGCGTTCGGGACGCACAGCACGGCTGCTGATCTCAACGGCGATGGGACGGTGGACACAGCGGATCTAGGGCAGCTGATCTCAAACTTCGGTTCGGGTTGTGCGCCCTGAGGCAGCGGTTCATGAAAAGGCGCCGGCCAACGCGGATGTTGGGCGGGCCCCCCGCGCAGCATCACATCATCGGCCGGCGCGCGAGGAGACTGGCGGTCTCACGTGAACCGGTTCGGTTGTCGAGCGGATCGGCCGTCAGTTGACGGTCATGTACCGCTCGAGATATGTAATCGTCTCGACGAGCGCTTTCGCTTCAGCCGCGTTGAGGTCTCCGATGGAGACCATCCCTGCGAGCTTCCCGTCCGCGACGATCGGCACGTGGCGGATGCGTTTTTCCCGCATCAGCGTGCGGAGATCGTCGAGCGGTGTCTCGGGCGGCGCGGTGTGAACCTTCGTCGTCATCACATCGCCGACCAGCGTCTGCTCCGGCGCCTTCTGATCCGCGACGACCCTTCTCAGCACGTCGCGTTCGGTGAAGATCCCGAGCAGGCCCCCTTTGGCGTCGAGCACGACGAGGGAGCCGACGCCCGCCTCGTTCATGCGTTTGGCCGCGTCCAGCACGGTTGTTTCCGGCGAAACAGACGCGACCTCGCGGGCCCCGCCGGGCATGTCGCCCCTTTTGCGGGCCGCGATCAGGTCAGCAACCTTCGGCATGGTGGTCTCCTTTCCATGCGGTCGGGCCGTCGTCCTGCGGTACAGCCATCAGGCCTGGCTGCGGCCCGCCCAGTGTTTCGGACGCTGTATTGTCTCATAAACCGGAGCGCCGCACACGGAAAAAACACCGCATTCGCTCCGGAAGTGTGCGCTAAGTCCCTGTGGGATCAGGCCCAGCGTGTGACGTGCCAGTTTTTTTTCCCGCGTCGCAGGAGAACCGTCGAGCCGTGGAGCAGGTCGTCGCTCGTCAGATTCCGCTCGGCATCGACCTTTTCGCCGTTCACGCTGACCGCGCCGGCGCCCAGGAACTCCCTCGATTCCCGCTTGCTCTTGGCGAGGCTGGTCTCGATGAGAAATTCGGAGAGCGGGAGGCCATCGCCTGCGAGGGAGGCTTTGGGGTGCTCGCTGGAGGGGACGCCATCGAAGACCTCCGCGAGGGTCGATTCGTCGAGGCCTGCGACATCGCCTGAGAAGAGCGCACTCGCCGCTGCCGCGGCGCGTTGGGCTTCTGCTTCGCCGTGGACGAGCGCTGTCATGTGATCGGCGAGCGCCTTGTGCGCGATGCGCGCGCCGGGCTTTTCAGCGTGCTCCGCTTCGAGCGCCTCGATCTCTTCCCTGGACATCGTCGAGAAGATGCGCAGGAACTTGGGGACGTCCGCGTCGAGGCTGTTCAGCCAGAACTGGCGGAACGCGTAGGGGCTCGTGCGGTCGGCGGTGAGCCAGACCGCGCCGGATTCGGTTTTGCCGAACTTGCCGCCATCGGACTTGGTGATGAGCGGGCAGGTGTAGGCGTGCGACTCCGCCTGCTGCGTGCGGCGGATGAGGTCGATTCCAGCGACAATGTTGCCCCACTGGTCGGAGCCGCCGATCTGCACGGTGACGCCCAGGTCCTGGTGCAGGCGGTTGTAGTCGTACGCCTGCAGGATCATGTAGGAAAACTCGGTGTAGCTGATGCCGTGCTCGCGCTCTTCCAGGCGCGCGCGGACGGACTCCTTCTGGATCATCATGTTGACCGAGAAGTGCTTGCCGACGTCGCGGAGGACCTCGATGTAGCCGAGCTCGCCGAGCCAGTCCGCGTTGTTGATGATGCGCGCCGCATTGGGGCCATCGAAGCGGAGGAGCTTCTCGAAGATCGGGCGCTGCGCGTTGACGTTCGACGCGACGGTGTCGGCGGTGTTCAGGCTGCGCTCGGCGTCCTTGCCGCTGGGGTCGCCGATCATGCCGGTGCCGCCACCCATGATGACGATGGGCGTGTGCCCGGCGTCCTGGAAGCGGCGCAGCAGCATGATGGGGACGAGATTCCCGATCGTCAGCGAATCCGCTGTGGGGTCGAACCCCGAATACACGAGCCGACCGGTGGGGGGGAAATCCCCCGAGCCGTCATCGGACAGATGAGCAGCGAGGGCGGCCTCGTCGGTGGTCTGTTGGATCAGGCCGCGCCAGCGGAGATCGTCGAGCAGGATGGCGCCTGGAGTGTTTGGCATAGGGCAGGAGAATACCGATCGGCCGGTCGGCGGGGCGTGGTTGGAAAATATCCCCTGAATCGACGGAAGCAGGGGGAAGGAGGTTGGAAGCGGTCGCGAAGAAGTTCTAGCATCGCCAGTAGATTTTCTTGTTGCACGGGAATACGCTGGTCCAGTTGCCATTGAGACTCAGTCTCAGTAATCTCTGGCCCACGTCACCAGCCTGCTATCTGCAGGCGAACCTGCCGCTCTTGAGGAGGAGCATTCAGATGAACACCACGATCACAGGATCGACAATCGCCGCGGCCATTGCCGCGATCTCGCTCACCGCCGCTCCGGCCAGCGCCGTCGTCCTGCCCTTCGAGGAGGGCTTCGACACCGATTCGGCGAACTGGTTCAACGCGGCTGCTTCGGCGCCGGTCGATTGGTCCGCCGTCGGTGGTCCTGACGGGAGCGGCTACGCGACGAGCGACTTCAACTTCCAGTTCACCGCGACAGACGACACCCCGGTGCTCTTCCGCGGTCAGGACGAGTTCAACTCCAGCGGCAACGCGTTCGCCGGGGACTGGATTGCTGACGGCGTGACGGAGTTCAGCTTCACGGTCCGGCACAACGCGCCGGCGCCGCTGACGTTCTTCACCAGGTTCGCTGGTCCAGGGAACATCCCTGGCGCGACCGCGATCGGGTTCGCACCGGTGCTCCCGAACACCTGGACGACGATCAACATCGGGATCAGCGCCTTCAACCCCCAGTTCATCTCGTTCGAGGGGCAGACGTTCGAGGCCGCGTTCAGCAACATCGGCCACCTGCAGGTCGGCGTCAGCGTCCCTGCAGGGTTCGGTGGAGTGGATCAGGCGTTCTCCTTCGATCTGGACCAGGTCCGCGTCGTGCCCTCGGGTTCCGCCGCTGGGCTCTTCGGGATCGCCGGGATCGCAGCCGTGCGCCGTCGCAGGCGGTAACCGGAGCGGGCCTCGTCGCCCGATGACATCAACCACCACCAGCGCACTCCCTGACAGGAGGGCGCCGGATTGCAGATCACAGCACTCCTCCCCATGCCTACCGATCGTCCCAACCTGATGAAGACCCGCGGCGCGAGCGCGTTCACGCTCGTCGAGCTGCTGGTGGTGATCTCGATCATCGGGATGCTGATCGGGATCCTGGTCCCGACATTGGGATCGGCGCGGATGAACGCGAAGCGGGTGAAGGATCTGTCCGTCGCTCGGCAACTCATGATCGCCTACACCGCGTACGCGGACGATCACCGGACGATGGTGCTCTTCGGGTTCCGGCGCAACGACCCGGCGACCGGTGCGCCGGTCAGGGCCTACGACGCCTTCGGAGCGCCGATCTCAGGGCTCGCGGCGCAGCGGTACCCCTGGCGGCTGATGCCTTACCTCGACTACAACCCCAGCTTCCTCTACCAGAGCATCAGCGATTACGAGGAGGACCTGATCGATCCTTCGTACGACTTCAGCTACGAGTTTTCCGCGGCGCCTTCGTTCGGTCTGAACCAGGGGTTCATGGGTGGGAGCTCCGATAGCGATGGGACGCCGAGCATCGAGCACCCCCGCACGTCGCAGGTCTTCGGCGACAGCTGGTATGTGCGCCGCCTGACCGATGCTGCGAACCCCACGAACCTGATCACGTTCGCGACCGCGTTCGGACGCAGCGCGAACATCTACAACGAAGACCTGAACGGCAATTACAAAGTCACGCCGCCCTACATCCACGATCGCGCCTGGCGGTCGAGCCCGCCGGACGCCGCGTTGCAGTCATCCGGTGAGGTCGGCAACATCGATCTGCGGTACGAGGGGGGAGCAGTCACCGGGTTCCTCGATGCGCACGCCGAGTCGCTGGACTGGGAATCTCTGCAGGACATGCGTCGCTGGGCGCCGACCGCCGATGCGCCGGACTGGACCCTGCAGCCGCAATAACTCATCAGCCATTACCGAGAGAGAGCACATGCCCCGTTTCAAGCCCACGATTACCGTTGTTCTGCTGGCGTTCGCAGGCGTTTCGAGCGCCGAGCTTGTCAACGTGCAGTTTGATGAGCCGACGCACGATCGATGGAACTACCCCTTCAACTTTACGCCGGGGGCCCGTGGCTCCGCGTCCACGTTCAACGCGATCAACGAGAGCGACTTCGATGATCGCGATGGCCAGGTGTTCATTGGGTTTGACACCGATGCGCAGCTCGAGGCTGGGCTCGGCGCGCCTTATTACGTGATCGTCAGCGCCGAGGTGCGCGTCGCGACATCGGATGGCGGGTTCATTTACGACGACACGTACGACTCGATCACGACGTTCTCGGATCCGATGGATCCCGAAGCGCTGAATGGTCGTCCGTGCGAGCTCTTCGGCGTCGGCTACCGCGGCGGGTTCAGCGAGGCGAGCTATGTCGAGACCTCGCCCTTCGGCGCTCCGGCCGGGAGCAACTACACCGCGGTCAGGAATGCCTACGCAACGGATTACAAGGATGGCGAACCGGTCGATATCTCTAATCACATCTTCGGTGAGATGATCGGTTCCGAGGTCTTCCCGCAGCGCGAGGTCGCGCCCTTCGCGGTGGGGCAGGCGGATGGAGTCGCGGTCGGCGCGGTGGTCCCCTTCGACACCGACTTCGTCTTCGCGCTCGATCTGGGCAACCCCGATGTTGACCTGTACCTCCGCAACGCGGCCAACAGCGGCAGGCTCCGGTTCATGCTCAGCTCGGCGCACGCCGCGGTGATGCAGGGCGGTGAATTCGTGAACTGGTACACGAAGGACAACTTCTTCGGCGATGGGTTCGCTGCGAGGCTTTCGATGACGGTGATGACGCTCGACCCCATCGCCGGGGACATCAACCTCGACGGCGTTGTCGATACCGCCGATCTCGGCCTGCTCATCGGCAACTTCGGGACGAGCAACGACACCGGCGATATCAATGGCGACGGCCTGGTCGATACGGCAGATCTGGGGCTGCTGATCGGGAACTTCGGCGTCTCGGTCAGCTGATCGGTCTCAGCCGTCATCCGGCGGGGGCAGGGGGCGCGAGCGGCAGATGCCAGTCTTGACGCCGCAGAGCGAGCGGAGCATCTCCCGCCGCAGCGGCCCGCGCGCGCCGATCGGGCCGAGCAGGAGGTCGCGCGGGATCGCGATCGGCGTCGCACCGGACTGGAAGACCGGCGTCAGCCAGCGCGAGGCGAACTGGTAGAACGCGGTGTTGCGGCGCCGCTCGTGCGCATAAGCGTGCAGCGACTGCCGCAACGGCCTCGGCTCGTCGATGGCTCCCGCCAGGGCCTGCGCATCGAGGAGCGCGAGGTTCACGCCCTGGCCGAGCTGGGGGCTCATCGCGTGCGCCGCATCGCCGATGAACACGATGCCCTCGTCGAAGGGCCGCCGCATCACGACATCCCGGTAGGGGGCGAAGATGACCTGTTCCGGGCGATCGATCTGCTCGAGCAGTGGATCGGCACGGTCGGTCAGCGCGCGAACCTGCCGCTTCCATCGGTCCAGGTCGAACCGCTTCGCCCCTGGCCAGTCCTCGGCGCGCATCGACCAGAAGAGGCTGACGCGGTTCGCGGCGCCCTTGCTTGCGCGGCCCGAGGGGAGGAACCCGATCATCCGCTCCGTGCCGCGGTACGCCTGCCGCAGCTCGTTCCCGTATCGCTCGTCGGGATCATCGCCGATGAACCACAACGCGCCCCAGCGGTATTGTCGGTCGCGCCGGATCAGGTGCGGGCGTTCGGCGCGGAGGCGCGAGCGTGAGCCGTCAGCGGCGATGATCAGGTCGAAGGGCCCGAACTCGCGGCCGTCGGTGGTTCTGACGCGTTGGGCGCTGGCGGAGTCGATCTCGGCGCCGAGGTGGAGTCTGATGTCGTCCTGCTCCATCACGCGCAGCAAGCTGGCGCTGATCGCGCTGCGTTGGAGGCCGAAGCCCTGCAGATCAGGGCGCAGGTCGGCGTAGGCGAGGTCGAGGATCGCCTTGCCGCTGGGGATCGTCCCGACGAGCCGGTCGATGGGGGATGCGAGCGCGGCGAGTTCATCGGCGACGCCAAGCGATCGCAGCACCGACATCCCGGTTGGTTGAACGAGCAGCCCTGCGCCGACCGCCTCGACACGCGGCGCTCGTTCGAAGACCTCGATCGCGTGGCCCTGCCTGGACAACAGGATGGACGCGGCCTGCCCGGCGGTCCCGCAGCCGATGATCCCGATCCGGAGTCGCATCGAACGCACGATATCGGTTTGCGGTTGCCGGCGCCCGGCACCGGGCGATTCAAGCCGCGGCGTGGTGCGCCTGGCGCTGCGAGCAGTGCGCGGCGCAGGTCTCGATCAGGCCGGCCCGGTCGATCGGTTTGGTCAGGAAATCGGTGAAGCCGGAGGCGAGGCACTTGTCCCGGTGCTCGCCCATCGCGTGCGCTGTGAGCGCGACGACCGGCGTGCCGATCCCGGCGTTGCGGATCCGGGCGATCGCCTCGTAGCCATCCATAATGGGCATCTGGATATCGCAGAGGATCAGGTCGTACCCGCGGTTGGCTCGGTGCGAGACGTCCGCCATATCCGAACCGTCCTTCCCGTTTTCCGCGGTCTCGACCGTCGCGCCAACCTTTGTGAGGAAGTGCACGATCAGTCTGCGGTTGTCCTCGCCGTCTTCGATCAGGAGGATGCGCCGCCCGGCAAGGGCATCGTCGGGGGTCTGAGCGCGAGCGTCCTGATCGGTGGCCTCGTTGATGGTGAACTCGCCCGGCCGGTGCGCCGGGGATCGGGATTCGATCCCGCAGCAGACTTCCGCCCTGAACCGGCTGCCGCGGCCTTCGGCGGACTCCACCAGCGTGACGCTGCCCCCGAGGCGGTTGGCGATCCGTTGGCTGACGGTCAGGCCCAGCCCCGTGCCGCCGTAGCGCCGGGTGGTGGTCGCGTCGGCCTGCGTGAAGGGCTTGAACAGCTTCTCCGCGTTCTCCGCGCTGATCCCGGCGCCGGTATCGACGATGTCGATGCGTAGCAAAGCAGGCTGCCCT
>CAYGNN010000082.1:0-274 GCA_964351165.1 uncultured Phycisphaeraceae bacterium | reverse complement strand
GAAGACCGATTTCGGGATCGGCGTCAGGCACTCGACCCGGAGGGTCGTGCTGTTCTCCGCGGCGCGCTGCTGGAGCACCGCGTTGACTTCCCCCGCGAGCCTGGCCGGGTCGCAGGCGATCGACTCGACGGTCATCTCGCCCGCCTCGATCTTCGAGAGATCGAGGATGTCGTTGATGATCTGGAGCAGGTGGCTGCTGCTGCTGCGGATGGCGTTGATGCGCTCGTCGCGCTCGGCGTCGGTGATCCCCGGCTCCGCGAGCAGGTCGGCGTAC
>CAYGNN010000081.1:0-11300 GCA_964351165.1 uncultured Phycisphaeraceae bacterium | reverse complement strand
CGGCCTCGGTGTTGACGGTGACGATGGGGGGCGTGGCAGCAGCGCCGAGCAGCGTTGACATCACCGCCTGCTGGGTGGGGAGCCGGTTGGAGGCTTCTTCGATGATGAGTGAGTTGGGCGAGTCGGCCACGGCGTCGCTCGCGATCATGTTCCGCCGCATCGGGAGGCAGTGGCTGAAGCACGCGTTGTTCGTGAGCGCCATCTTGTGCTCGTCAACCATGAAGTGTTGGTGTTGATCGCGGATCGGCTTCTCCGCGTCCCAGTTCCCATAGAATGGCAACGCGCCCCAGCTCTTGGCGTAGACGACATCAGCATCGGCGTATGCCTCGTCGATGTCGTGCGAGATCGTCAGCGAACCGCCCTGCGCGTCGGCATTCTGCTGCGCTTCGTGCAGGTACCGGCCATCGAGCAGGAACCGCTCGTCAGGGCAGAGCAGCGTGACATCCATCCCCAGCTTCGATGCGATCAGCAGCGAAGAGTTGGCGACAGCCGTGTTCAACGGCTTCGGGTGGTACGCCCACGTCAGGACGTACTTCTTGTTCTGCAGATCGCCGAGGCGTTCCTGCAGCGCCAGCGCGTGGGCGAGCTCCTGGCAGGGGTGCTCGATCGTTTCGAGGTTCATTACCGGGACAGTCGCGTGCCTCGCGAAGGCGTTGATCGCGGTGTCCAGCCGGTCGATGGACCAGTCCTGGAACCCCGGGAACTTCCGCACCGCGATCAGGTCGCAGTAGGACGAAAGCACCCTCGCCGCCTCGCTGACGTGCTCCTCCGCATCGCCATCCATGACAGCGCCGTCGTTGAACTCGATCGGCCACGCGGCTTTGCCTGGCTCCAGGACGACGGCGTGCGCCCCCATCTGCCAGGCGCCGAGCTCCATCGAGGTCCTCGTCCGCAGCGAGGGGTTGAAAAAGACGAGCGCGACAGATTTGCCTGCGAGCAGCCCTGTCGGCGTCCGCTGTTTGTACTCGGCAGCGAGCGAGAGCAGCGCATCGATGTCAGGGCGCGACCAGTCGCGGGTTGTCAGGAAGTGCTGGTGTGGCATCGGTGGGTCAGCCTTTCTGCTGGATGGACTTGCGGATGCTGATCGCGAGTTTCTGCGCCGTCGCCTTGCTGCTGGTCGCGAGGAAGATCGTGTCGTCACCGGCGATGCAGCCGGCCACCCCCTTGGGCGGCCAGCGGTCGAGCTCGACAGCGACCACGTCCGCGTGCCCCGGCGCGGTGTGCAGCACGACGATCGAATCCGCCGCGACCGCGGACAGGACGTGGTCCGCGATGACGGTGGACGACGCGTCGGGCGCCGCGTCGATGACCGCGCCGGATTCGTCGGGGAGGACATACCCATTCGGTCCCTTCAGGACACCCATCGCGGCGAGGTCGCGGGAGATGGTCGCCTGCGTCGTCTCGATCCCGTGCGTGCGCAGGGTGTCTGCGAGCGATGACTGGCTGACCGCAGGGTTGGTCCGGAGGTGGCGGGCGATGAGCTGTCTTCGTCTGGATTCGGCCATGCGAATAAATATACACAGCATGCATAATCATGTCAATACGCGCAAGGCGGAAGTTTCGTGAAGCACGCCGAGCACCACAGCATCTTGTGCCTTCAAGATCCACAACCTCTTGTGTGCAAAAGAGATATTCACCGGATGCACACGACTTCTCCGAAATGAGCGCCAACGATCTCGCGCTGTTTCGATCGGAGGGCCGGGTGTCGGCTCACACGAGAAGCAGGGCACGGGCGCGTGGAACGCGCGGGGAACAGGCAATGGAACAGTCCTACCGCACCGTCTGGGTCTCGGACCTGCACCTCGGCTCCAGGGGATGCCAGGGCGAATCGGTCTCGCAGTTCCTCAAGCACGTCCGGTGCGATCGGCTCTACCTCGTGGGCGACATCATCGACACGTGGCGCCTGAAGTCGCGCTGGCACTGGCCGGAAGCGCACAACGATGTCCTCCGCCGGCTCCTCAATCACGCGCGTCACGAGACCGAGGTCATCTTCATCCCCGGGAACCACGACGACGCGGCGCGGCAGTTCGTCCACCTCGAGTTCGGCGGCGTGAAGATCCTCCCGCACGCGATCCACGTCGGCGCGGACGGGAAGAAGCTCCTCATCACCCATGGCGATCAGTTCGACATGGTCGTCCAGCACTCGAAGTGGCTCTCGGTGCTGGGCGCCGGCGCGTACGAGTTCCTGCTGAAGGTCAACCGCCTGTACAACGCGCAGCGCAAGTGGCGTGGCAAGCCCTACTGGTCGTTGAGCCAGGCGATCAAGCTCAAGGTGAAATCCGCCTGCACCTTCATCAGCAGCTTCGAGGAGCACCTGCTCCGGGAAGCGCACCGCCGTGACCTCGACGGCGTCGTCTGCGGCCACATCCACAAGGCGGACCACCGCACCGAGCAGATCGACGGCGACGAGATGCTCTACTACAACTGCGGCGACTGGGTCGAGTCCTGCACCGCCCTCGTCGAGCACCACGACGGCGCGATGGAGATCATCGACGGCCAGCAGTGGCTGAAAGACCGCGACATCGAGACCTACGAGGTCGATGAATCCATCGAAGAATTCTGCTTCACCAAGGCGGACCTGCCGGTGCTGGTCTGATCAGATCCGCTCGAGCTGATCCGATTCCAGACGCCGCTCGTCGTCCGATTCCCCGGTGTTGATCGTGCTCGCCGGCTCGAAGAGCAGCACGCTCGCAGGCTGGTGCGCGACCGGCTTGTGCTCGACACCCCTCGGGACGATGCACAGCTCGCCCTCGCCCAGCGTGACGACCTGGTCGCGGAAGTGGATCTCGATCTCGCCCTCGATGACAAGAAACAGCTCGTCCTCGTACTCGTGGGAATGCCAGACGAACTCGCCGTCGAGTTTGGCGAGCTTGACGTGCTGGCCGTTCAGTTCGCCGATGAGCTTGGGCGACCACGCCTCGGTGAAGAGGCCCAGTTTCTCCTGCAGGCTGATGCGTTCCATCGGTGCAGTCTACCGGCGCCGCGTACACTGGCGGCATGCCGTCAGGGGACCGACCATCCAGCCAGCACCGCGACGCCGCGGTCACGATCGTGCGGACGCTCCGCGACGCCGATCACGAGGCGTATTTCGCCGGCGGTTGCGTGCGCGATGAGATCCTCAGGCTCGCGCCCAAGGACTACGACGTCGCGACCAATGCCCGCCCTGAGATGGTGAAGAAGCTCTTCCGCAGGAGCAACGAGGTCGGCGCGGCTTTCGGCGTGATGCTCGTCCACCTGCAGGGCGTGACGGTCGAGGTCGCGACCTTCCGCCGCGAGGGCGCCTACACCGACCGCCGCAGGCCGGATCATGTCGAGTACGCCGGGCGCGACGAGGACGCGAAGCGCCGGGATTTCACGATCAACGCGATGTACCTCGACCCACTTGCTGCGCCGATCGCCCGATGCCCGCATGTTGATGGGGGAGTGATCGATCTGGTCAAAGGGCTTGCCGACATCGAATCGAAGACGATCCGAGCGGTGGGCGACCCTGACGCTCGCCTTGCTGAGGATGATTTGCGGGCGCTCCGCGCGGTCCGCTTCGCCGCGAGGCTGGGGTTCGCCATCGAGCCGGCGACCGCCGAGGCCATCCGGCGCCACGCAGGCGATCTCACCGGCATCAGCCGCGAGCGGATCGGCGATGAGCTCCGGCTCATGCTCACGCACCCCAGCAGGGCGGAAGCCGTACGGCTGATGGGCGCGATGGGCCTCGTTGGGCCGGCGCTGGATGCAGGCAACCGAGACGAACCTGAGCCGGCGCTGCTCGCAGGGCTGGATCCGGGCGCGGAGTTCGCAACCGCGCTCGCGGCCTGGGCCATCGACCGGTCCGCGGCAGCGGAGCCTGCTGCTCTGCACGATCTGGCCGCCCCAGCAGCGAAGGCGCTCCGCAAGGCGCTGTGCCTGAGCAACGAGGAGCGCGACGACGTCCGATCGACGATCGAGACCCTGGCGATCCTCCGCGATACGTGGGATTCACGACCGGTGGCAGGGCAGAAACGCCTCGCTGTGCATCGATCGTTTGGGAGCGCGATGGCGATCCTCGCGGTCCTCGATGGCTCGGCCTGCGCCTCGATCCAGGCCCGCGTGGATGAACTCCGGCAGACCGACTCAGGGCTCCGCCCTGATCCGCTGCTGATCGGCGATGATCTCATCGAGATGGGCCTCGATCCGGGGCCGGCGTTCCGGGCCATCCTCGACGCGGTCTACGACGCCCAGTTGGAGGGGGAGATCGCCGATCGGGAGGCCGCAAAAGCGCTGGCGAGGCGTGTTTCTGGCCCGTGAGCGGGGGATCGGCCGCGTTTGCGGTTCCTCGGTTTCCGTGGAATGATCGGAACCGGCAGGGGGTTCAACCCATATACTAAGGATGGGTCGGCCGGGGTTGCGGTGCGCGAGCACCGGAGGATCCCCAGCCGCCTGTCCAGACAGACCTTACCGAGAGGCAGCCCACTGATGAAGCCCAGAATTTCAGCCCTGTTCGCGATCCTCGCACTCGCCCTGACGGTCGCCATCGGCCTCCCCGGCGCGGGGACCAGTTCGGCGTACGCCGACGAGACCAGGGCATCCGGCGACACCGCCGAGACGAAGGACATCATCGTCCTCCGCTCCGGCACCGTTGTTGAAGGCCAGATCCTCGAAGAGGAGAACGGCCGCGTCAAAATCATCATCTCCGTCGCCGGCATCCAGGCCCCGACGACGTACCGCACCAGCGAGATCCTCGAGATCCAGCGGGACATCCCGGTGGTGACCGACCTTCCTGGCGCGAACAACCCGGACGCCGATGATGCCGACGGCGCTGGCGGCGGCTGGGGCAACCGCGACGACGAGCCCACCAACTCTGCAGGCGACAAGCCCAAGGTCTACCGGTTCCTCCTGGAGGGCCACATCGTCGGCGAGTTCGGCTCCGTGCGCAACTACCTGCTCGGCTCCAACCGCCGCGACATCATCTCGTACACCCCGGTCGAGAAGACGATGCGCGACGCCATGTCCTACAACCCCGACGTGATCATCGTCGAGATGGACGCGGACGCGCCCAGCAACATCGGCTGGGACGGCGGCATCGTCACAACCCCGCTGCAGCCCATCTTCCAGGAAGCCATCGATGACGAGGACGTCCGCGTGGTCTTCTGGGTGAAGAACGCCAACTTCGGCGCCGCCTTCCTGCCCTTCACCTGCCCCGAGATCTACTTTGAGTCCGCGGCCAGAATGGGCGGTATCGGCACGCTCGATGACTTCGACATCGGCGACGAGCTCGTCAACGAGAAGCAGATCTCGCTCCGCATCGGCCGCGCCGAGGGCGTCGCGATCAAGAACGGGTACGACCCGGCGATCATCCGCGGCATGGCCCGCCAGCAGAACTGGCTCTGCTACAGGTTCCGCCACGGCAAGGTCGAGTTCCTCGAGCACGAGCCCCGCGAGATCGATGGCGACGGCTGGGTGATCCTCACCGACAACGGCAAGGGCGACTTCGAGGACGAGATGCTGACGAGGGGCAACGACGTGCTCAACCTCGACGCCCAGACCGCGCGGGAGATCGAGCTCTCCAAGGGCACCTTCGACGACATCGACGACCTCGTCTTCAGCCTCGGCATCCGCGGCGATTACGACCTGATCGAGGGCCGCGCCGAGCGCAACTACGAAGAATGGCGCGACCGCGTCGAGATCGGCCTCGACCGCTACATCGAACTCAGCGACGAGCTGAACGACGTCAACGACGGCCGCGGCAACGCGATGCAGAAACTCGGCCTCCAACGCCGCCTGCTCCGTGAGATCCGAGGACTCCTTTCGACGTACGAGGAGGTCTTTGACCCAACCGGTCAGGACCGAGCCGGTATCGATATCCAGCTGGAGCAACTCCGCGAAGCCATCCTGCAGGCGTCGCAGGACGAGCGCGAGCGAAACAGGCGTTCCAACAGGCGCCGACGCTGATCCGATCCGCCGACCGAAGCACCTTGCAACCGCGAGCATCAACCGACCCCATGCGAGTGAACACCATGACAAGACTCCGAACAACGCTGACCCTGATCGCCGCCCTGACCGTGGGCTTCCTCACCGCCCCGGCCTCGATCGCGGCGGATTCCGTGTACCTGAACGACGGCCGTGTCCTCGAGGGCACGATCACCCGCGAGGGCGACACGTTCATCTACATCACGACGCTCGTTGGCGAGATCGAGAAGAACGAGCTGGTCCTCAAGACCAACATCAAGCGGATCGTCCGCGAATCGACCTCGATCGACGAGCTCGCTGAGACCGCAGGCAACGCCGCGGACGACACGCGCGACGACGAGACCGCGATCCCCGACGGCGCGACGCGCATCGCCTTCCTCCGCCTCGGCTGGCTGCCCGAGGACACCGTCGGCCCCTACATCAACAAGGACGCGCTGGAGCGCTCCGTTGACGACCTCGAGGGCAAGGCCGACGTGCTCGTCCTCTGGATCGACACCGGCGGCGGCTCCGTCGCTGAGACCATCAAGCTCGTCGAGTACATCGAGCACGACATCAAGCCCAAGTTCCGCCTCGTCGGCTGGGTGAAGCGCGCCATCTCAGGCGGCTCCTTCACCATGCACCCGATCGAGGAGATCTACTTCATGCCCGAGACCAGCTACGGCGGCTCGGTCGCCTTCAGCATGCAGGGCGGCGGCGCCAAGGCGATGGACGGCGCAGGCCTCGAGCAGATGCTCGAGTTCGGCGAGCTCGCCTCCTCCTACGGCCACCACGACCCGCTCATCATGCGGGCCATGCAGATCAGCATCCCGCTCTCGGTCGATATCGACGAGGACGGCGTAGCGCACTGGCGCGAGGATCTCGAAGGCAAGTACATCGTCAACACCGACGATCGCATCCTCACCTTCAACTCGCAGCAGGCCATGCAGTTCGGCTTCGCCAAGGGCATCGCCAGCACCAAGGAAGAGCTCGTCGAGGCGATGGGCTACAAGGAGTGGGTCGAGGTCGGTCAGGAAGTGGACGACGAGCAGCAGCGCTTCCGCGACAACATGAAGAAGGCCGAGATCGAGCTGACCAAGGCCTCCCGCGGCTTCCAGAACGCGATGAACAACAGGAACATCAACAGGGCCAGGAAGTTCCTGAGCGACATGAAGACCTGGTCCCGCAAGGCCCCGGCCTGGCAGGACCACAGCACCGCTGGTCTGCCGCCGCTGACCCGCGACTTCTTCCGCCAGCTCGAGCGTCAGATCGACGAGCTCTCCGATGAGATCAGAGAGCAGGAGCAGGCCCAGCGCGATCGCAACCGCGGCCGCGGCCGGCGCTGATCGCAAGCACGCGACAACCGCCGACAACCTTGTCATGATGAAGGGACGCCCACTTGGGCGTCCCTTTTTTCATGGCGGCGAATCGCCGATCAGAACCAGAGAACCGAGTGCCCTGCGCCGAACCCCGACACGGAGCGTCCGATCGATGCCTGCACCAGCGATGACCGACTTTGTCCCTGAATCCATCGACGCCTCGCAATGGCTGGAGGTCGAGCCCCTCGTCGGCGCCCTCCTGGAGCGCCCGGTCGAGGGCGCCGATGACCTGGAGCGTTGGCTGCACGACCGCTCAGAGCTCGACGCCGCCTGCTCCGAGGCGCGCGCCGATCTGTACATCGCGATGACGTGCAGCACCGACGACAAGGGCGCCGCCGGCGCGTGGACGAGGTACATCGAGGAGACCGCGCCCAAGCTCAAGCCAGCCGCCTTCGAGCTCGAACAGCGGCAGGCGGCGCTGTGCGACGAGTTCCAGCTCGACCGCAACCGGTACGAGGTGATCGAGCGCGAGACGAAGGCGGACGTGGAGCTCTTCCGGCAGGAGAACGTACCGCTGGAGACGGAGCTGGCGAAGCTCGATCAGGAGTACGACGCGGTCGCCGGCGCGATGACCGTCGAGTTCGATGGGAAGGAACGCACGCTCCCGGAGATGGCCCGGTTCTCCGAGGAAACCGACCGCGGCGTGCGCGAGCGCGCCTGGAAGGCGGTCGCCGAACGCCGGGGCCGCGACACGAGCAAGATCAACGGCATCTTCGACCGGATGATCGCGCTGCGGGACCAGCTCGCGAAGAACGCCGGGTTCGGTGATTACGTCGAGTACGCCTACCGCGCCAAGCACCGCTTCGATTATGGCCCAACCGAGTGCGAGGCGTTCCACGACGCGATCGAGCAGGCGTGCGTCCCCTTGGTGCGCGCGCTCGACGCGAAGCGGGCCGAGGCGCTGGGTGTCGATCCGCTCCGCCCCTGGGACCTCGGCGTGGATATCAAGGGGCGATCGCCGCTGCGCCCCTTCGAGGGCGGCGAGGACCTCTTCAACAAATCACTGAAGGTCTTCGAGCGCGTCGATGGGGGGCTTGGCGGCATGTTCGCGACACTCAACGCCGGGGGGCAGCTCGATCTGGATTCGCGTAAGGGCAAAGCGCCAGGCGGATACCAGTACATGCGCGACCGCTCGCGCAAGCCATTCATCTTCATGAACGCGGCGGGGCTGCACGGCGATGTGCGCACGATGGTGCACGAGGCGGGGCACGCGTTCCACTCGCTGCTCTGCGAGGAGGAGCCCCTGCTGCACTACCGGCACTCGCCGATCGAGTTCGCCGAGGTGGCGTCGATGACGATGGAGCTGCTGACGATGCCGGAGTGGGACGAGTTCTACCCCAGCGCTCAGGACGCCGACCGCGCCAGGCGCGAGCAGCTCGAGGGCGTCGTGCTGATCCTCCCCTGGATCGCGACGATCGATTCCTTCCAGCACTGGCTCTACCGCAACCCCTCGCACACGCAGGAGGAACGCACGGCGCAGTGGAACGCGATCATGCAGCGCTTCGGCCGCGGCGTCTCGTGGGAGGGGCTTGAGGCGCAGCGTGCGGCCCTCTGGCAACGGCAGGGGCACCTGTTCGGCTCGCCCTTCTACTATGTGGAATACGGCATCGCGCAACTCGGCGCGTTGCAGCTCTGGCTCATGTCGATCGAGCAGGGGCGCGAGGCGGCGATCACCGCGTACAAGCGCGCGCTCGCGCTCGGCGGTTCGCGGCCGCTCCCGGAGTTGTTCGAAGCGGCGGGGATCGAGTTCGATTTCTCCGCCCCGATCGTCGAGCGGCTGATGAGCGCCGTCGGCGCGGCGCTCGAGGAACTGCCGGAATGACGCCTGACGAGTTCAGGGCGCAGGGCCACCGCGTCGTTGACTGGATCGCGTCGTACATGGAGCGCGTGGGGGACCTCCCCGTGCGCGCGCCGGTGGAGCCTGGGCAGACCGCTTCGATGCTTCCCGATGCAGCGCCGGAATCGCCGGAGGGCTGGGACGAGATCATCGCGGACCTCGACCGCGTGATCCTCCCAGGCGTGACGCACTGGCAGTCGCCCAACTTCTTCGCGTACTTCCCATGCAACGCCAGCGGCGCCTCGATCCTTGGTGAACTCGTCAGCGCCGGCCTCGGCGTGCAGGGGATGCTCTGGTCCACCAGCCCTGCGTGCACGGAATTGGAAACGGTCACGCTCGACTGGCTGGCGCAGCTGGTCGGTCTGCCATCATCGTTCCTCAGCAGCGCGCCCAACGCGGGGGGTGTGATCCAGGGGACCGCGAGCGAGGCGGCGCTCGTCGCGATGATCGCCGCCAGGCATCGCGCCGGCGGTGGTGATGACCTGGTCGCGTACACCTCCACGCAGGCGCACTCGTCCATCCAGAAGGCGGCGAACATCGCTGGGCTGGCGCCCGGCGCGCTGCGAACAATCCAGACTGATGCGAAGCTCCGCATGGACCCTTCGGCGCTGGCGGCGCAGATCAAGGCTGATTGCGCCGATGGCAAGCGGCCCTTCTTCATCGCGGCAACGCTCGGGACGACGTCCACCGGCGCGTTCGACCCACTCGCGGAGATCGCGCCGGTTGCGACCGAGGCCGGCGCCTGGTTGCACGTCGATGCCGCGTGGGCCGGATCGGCGTTCGTCTGTGAGGAGCACCGGGCGCCGTTGGCTGGGGTCGAGCACGCCGACTCGTTCAATTTCAACCCCCACAAGTGGCTGCTGACGAGCTTCGACTGCAGCGCCCTGTGGACGCGGGACGTGCGAGCGCTGACCGACGCGATGTCGGTGACCCCTGAGTACCTCCGGAATCAGGCGAGCGAGTCGGGCGGCGTGATCGACTACCGCGACTGGCAGATCCCGCTGGGGCGCAGGTTCAGGGCGATCAAGCTCTGGTTCGTGCTGCGGTCGTTCGGGGCTGAGGGTCTGCGGGCGCACATCAGGAACCACGTCGAACTGGCCGAGTTGTTCGAATCGTGGATCGTCGGTGACGACCGCTTCGAACTCGCAGCGCCGCGATCGCTGGCGCTGGTGTGCTTCCGGCTGTCCGACGACCCGACCGGCGAGCGCACGAAACAGCTGCTGGAATCGATCAACGCCAGCGGCAAGCTGTTCTGCTCGCACACGACGATCCCTGATGCCGATGGCGAGCTGCGTTACGCGATCCGCTTCGCGATCGGCGCGGTGGGGACACGGCGCGAGCATGTGGAGGCGGCGTGGGCGTTGATCTCAGCGGTGGACTGTCATTGAGACATTGCACCATGGATCCCGTTCTTGAGATTACTCTCATCGGAAGCTCAGTCGTATTCGATTGGAGGGCCTGACTCGCAGGAGGTCGCTCGTTTGTGATCGGCTTGTTAATGTCCGGCTGATGCTACCTCGTCCAACCCCGGAGTATGTGCGATCGCGTTTGCCCTTGTTTCGTGATTATGCAGATGCAGATTCAGCAATAGAGCTTGTTTTCGGCGCGTGGCCACGTAATGCTGAGTTGTCTCAAGTGCTCGCCAAGGTCGTCATCTTGAATCGCCTCTATAGCACGAGCATCTATGATGTACATGGTGTTGCAAGGCACATTGTCAGTCTGGATATCGATACGGATCTGTGTGCGTCTGACCTTGGGCTCGTTTCGCGGATTGCCTCGTTCATTCAGAGTGATGGTAAGTCGAGATACAATTACTCGTTCGCCACCAAATACTGTGCCTGGCATAGCCCTGGCGGTTATCAGATTTATGATTCACGGGTTGATGCGGCGATCTGGAACTACAAGAAGAATTTCGGATTCGCAGCATTCAGGCGGTATGACCTCGGCGACTATGAAACATTCATGGGCATCATGGGTCGTTTTGTAGAGCATTTTGGGCTGCAAGAATTCAGCAGGAAGCAGTTAGATAAGTTTCTTTGGATCGAAGCGGCGTCATTGTCCTGATCGGATTCTTGGTGTGCTTGCCGATATGTCTGCCTTGTTGTCGCAAATCGACGGTTTGTGTCTAAAAAACACCCGCAGCGGAGTGTCTCGACGCTGCGGGCGTG
>CAYGNN010000080.1:0-11385 GCA_964351165.1 uncultured Phycisphaeraceae bacterium | reverse complement strand
GGTGCGGTCCGCGGCGCCTCGGCAGGGGCATCAGCCGAAGGGACGCGGATCGAGCCCCTTCGCAGGCTGACTGGAGTGCCCCAATGCGGACCTTCCGTTTATCGGCCCAGCCAACCACCCATCAGGACGGGTAGATCTTCGTTTCTGGAGTCGGAATTCGCCGAACGCCCCAAAGCCGAGCGTGCATCTTCCCGATCTCGATGAGCCGCATGAGCAAATCGTGCGCCGAATTCAAGATGCTGGGGAGACTTTGCGTTGACGCTCA
Organism: uncultured Phycisphaeraceae bacterium; assembly: GCA_964351165.1. Classification (GTDB taxonomy): domain Bacteria; phylum Planctomycetota; class Phycisphaerae; order Phycisphaerales; family UBA1924; genus JACKHE01. The sequence continues at coordinate 11,120 of CAYGNN010000080.1, read as the reverse complement.
AATCACAGATCGATGACATTGCCTCAAGCGTAATCAGCCTCAACGGGGATAACCCTGTGGAGTTGGTCTCCTTGCAGGAGAAGTTTGAAGCGCTCGCCGAGGAAGCCGTCGCAGACGGTCTCGACCTCGTCGTCGTCCAGGCAAACCTGTGCTCAGAGTTGGCCGGCAAGATGCTGATGCGCGAGCTGGCGGATCATGCGGTCGCCATCCAGGAAATCTCGGATTGCATCGAGAACGTCCAAGAGGAGATCGACCGCCTCGGCAGCGGTCAATCCCAGGGCGCCCAGCCGGCAACCGATGGTAATCCTGCCGCGGCCCCCGCTGATGACATCGACAACGAACTGCTCGGCGAGTGGCTCAGCACCTGCGATGGGCTTCTCGGATCGATCGAGGGCGGCGTCCTCGAGCTGGAATCCAGCGAAGAGAGCGAGAGCCTGCTCGCGGAGATCCGCAGGCACCTGCACACGCTCAAGGGCGAGTGCGGCGTGCTCTCGCTCAACGTCGCCCAGCGGCTCTGCCACCAGGCGGAATCGAAGATCGACGATGAGCAGAAACACGGACGCCAGTTCCCAGCGGACGCGGTCCTGGCCCTGGTTGACTGGGTGAAGACCTACGCGTCGTTGCTCGGCGAGAACCCCTCCGCTGATCCCCCGCCGCACGAAGCGCTGGAGAGCCAGCTCGCGTTCAGCGATGAGCCTGCCCCTGCTGCCGAGCCTGCTCCAGCAGCAGTCGAAGCAGAGCCTCAGTGTGAGCAAGCGCCGGAGCCGGAACCTGCGGATACACCTGCCAGCTCCTGCGATCCCTCGCAGCCGGTCGATTTCGCGCTCGAGGGCGACGTGGACGAGAACCTCTCAGAATTCATCTGCGAGTCGAACGAGCACATCGCTTCTGCTGAGAAGGCGCTGCTCGATCTCGAGCAGGACCCCTCGGACTCCGAGAACATCAACGTCGTCTTCCGCGCGTTCCACACCGTCAAGGGTGTCGCCGGGTTCCTGAACCTGAGCCCGATCGTCAGGCTCGCGCACAGCGCCGAATTCATGCTCGACGAAGCGCGGCAGGGCACGATCACGCTGAACTCCGAGTACCTCGACCTCATCCTCAAGTCCTGCGACATGCTCGCGAGCCTCGTCAGCGCGTTGCAGGGGCAGGATGCGCCGATGCAGATCGACCTCGACAACCTGATCGCTGCGCTCGACCGGGCGGTCAAGGGCGCCCCATCGTCTGATGCGCCAGCGACGCCGCAGCCGACCCAGCCAGCCAATGCGCCAGCGGAGGCCCCGGCCCCAGCCGCTACTGAACCTGAACCGAAAGCTGCCCCCGCCCCAGCGAGCCAACCAGCGCCCCCTGTCGAGCCGATCCCGGAGAACAAGGCGCAGGCCAAGCGCGAAGCCATCCGCCACAAAGCTGATGTCTCCGTCAAGGTCAACACCGTCCGCCTGGACAACCTGGTGACGATGGTCGGCGAGCTCGTGATCGCCCAGCAGATGGTCCTCCAGGATCAGTACGTCCAGGAGATCAAGGACCAGCGCTTCCAGCGCAACCTGGGGCACACCGGCAAGATCATCCGCGACCTGCAGGAGGTCGCGATGTCGCTGCGCATGGTCACGGTCAAGGGCACCTTCCAGAAGATGGCGCGGCTCGTCCGCGACGTCTCCATGAAGGCTGGCAAGAAGATCCAGTTCCGCATGGAGGGCGAGGAGACCGAGCTCGACCGCACTGTCGTCGAGGAGATCGGCGATCCCCTCGTGCACATCATCCGCAACGCCTGCGATCACGGCATCGAAACACCAGAAGAACGCGAGGCAGCCGGCAAGCCAGAGGGCGGGACGCTGACGCTCAGGGCGTTCCACCAGGGCGGTTCGATCATGATCGAGGTCGAGGACGACGGCAAGGGCCTCGACCGCGATCGCATCCTGAAGAAAGCCATCGACAAGGGGCTCGTCTCCAACGACCGTGACCCTGCGAGCATCCCCGACAACGAGGTCTTCAACCTCATCCTCCTCCCCGGTTTCTCCACCGCGGAGCAGGTCACCGATATCTCCGGCAGAGGCGTCGGGATGGACGTCGTCCGCAGGAACATCGAAGCCCTCCGCGGCATGCTCGAGATCGATTCCACGCCAGGACAGGGCACCAGGTTCCGCATGGCGCTGCCGCTAACGATGGCGATCATCGACGGCATGGTCGTGCAGGTCGGCGAGCAACGCTACGTCATCCCCACGCTCTCGATCGAGCAGAGCTACCGGCCGACACCGGATGAGATCTTCACCGTCACCGGCCGGGGCGAGATGGCCTCGGTCCGCGGTTCGCTGCTGCCGATCTTCAGGCTGAACAAGCTGTTCGACCTCAACGGCGGCATCGACGACCTCACCGAGGCCCTGCTGATCGTGCTCGAGAACGGCGACACCCGCTGCTGCCTCGTCGTGGATCAGATCCTGGGACAGCAGCAGGTCGTCATCAAGTCATTGGGACAAGGGATCCAGTCGCAACCCGGCGTGTCGGGCGGCGCCATCCTCGGCGATGGTCGGGTCGCGTTGATTATCGATGTTGGGGGCCTCATCACGCAGGCCACCAGCCAACAGGACAACAGCAGTCAATTCGCTGTGAGGAGTGATTCATGAGTATCAGCACCGAACTGAACACCCAGGACCAGAGCCTGACCGAGAGCGGGAACCAGAACAAGTTCCTCTCCTTCAGCCTGGGCGCCGAGGAGTACGGTGTCGAGATCCTGCGCGTGCGCGAGATCATCGGCGTCCTCGACATCACCCCCCTTCCCCAGACTCCCGACTATGTCATGGGCGTCATCAACCTCCGCGGCAAGATCATCCCGGTCATCGAGCTCCGCCGGAAGTTCGGCATGGACTCGGTGGACTACACCGAGGAGACCTGCATCGTCGTCGTCGAGGTGACCGACCCTTCCAGCGAAGAGCAGTTCCAGATGGGCGTCATCGTGGACAACGTCAGCGAGGTCCAGGACATCGCTCGCGACCAGATCGAGCCTGCGCCGGCCTTCGGCAACATGCTCCACACCGACTACATCCTCGGCATGGGCAAGGTGAAGTCCGGCGAGCACACCGCCGTCCTCATCCTGCTCGACATCGACAAGGTCCTCAGCATCGAGGAACTGGGCGAGGTCAACCACAAGAACAACAACAGCCCCGAGTTCACGAACGAACCGGCGGCTTCGGAATAACAACCCAATCTCAAGCACACACCAGTCAGCGCCAGCAACCAACCATCCTGATCGGCCACGCGGCGATCACCCAGCGGACAAAGGAACCAACACATGCCTTCTGAAGACATCAAGAACAACGACTGCCAGAGCCTCGAAGAACTGACCAACCAGATCAACGGCTTCAGCGCCTCGCAGGCCATGATCGAATTCGAAGTCGACGGCACGATCGTCAACGCCAACGAGAACTTCTGCAACGCTGTTGGCTACTCCCTCGATGAGATCAAGGGCAGGCACCACCGGATCTTCGTGGATGCTGAGTACGCCGGGTCCAGCGAGTACCGCCAGTTCTGGGACAGCCTCCGCTCCGGCGAATTCAAGTCCGGCGAGTTCTGCCGCGTCCGCAAGAACGGCGAGCAGATCTGGATCCTCGCAACGTACAACCCCATCAAGGACAAGAACGGCAAGACCTACAAGGTCATCAAGCTCGCCTCGGACATCACCGCCGAGAAGATGGCCGCCCTCGAGTCCGAGGGTCGCTCCGCCGAGTACGCGAACCAGATCAACGGCTTCAGCGCCTCGCAGGCCATGATCGAGTTCGAGGTCGACGGCACAATCGTCACCGCCAACGACAACTTCTGCAACGCGCTCGGCTACCGCCTGAGCGAGATCCAGGGCCAGCACCACCGCATGTTCGCCGACCCTGAGTACGCAGCCTCCAAGGAGTACCGCCAGTTCTGGGATGACCTCCGCAACGGCGATTTCCAGGCCGGCGAGTTCAGGCGCATCACCAAGTCGGGCGACGACATCTGGATCCTCGCGTCGTACAACCCCATCAAGGACGAGAACGGCAACACCTACAAGGTCATCAAGCTCGCCACCGACGTGACGGAGAAGAAGCAGGCCGAGCTGCAGATGGAGCAGGACCGCCTCGACGCCGAGGTCCGCGACCGCAAGCAGAAGGCCGAGCTCGAGGAGCTGCTCGAGAAGGTCGCCGCCAGCGCGGACCTGATCGATCAGGGTTCGAGGCAGGTCGCCTCGTCCAGCCAGATGCTCTCCGAGGGCGCGAGCGAGCAGGCCGCGAGCCTCGAAGAGATCAGCTCGTCGCTCGAAGAGATGTCGAGCATGACCGTCCAGAGCTCCGAGAGCGCCCAGCAGGCGTCGATCCTGTCGGAAGAAGCGCAGTCGGCCGCCGAGAAGGGCGAGTCCGAGATGACCCAGATGAGCCAGGCGATGGACGAGATCATGAGCTCCAGCGCCGAGATCTCCAAGATCATCAAGGTCATCGATGAGATCGCGTTCCAGACCAACCTGCTCGCGCTCAACGCGGCGGTCGAGGCCGCCCGCGCCGGCGAGGCCGGCAAGGGCTTCGCGGTCGTCGCTGAGGAGGTCCGCAACCTCGCCCAGCGCAGCGCCGAGGCAGCCAAGAACACCTCCGCCATGATCGAGGAGTCCACCAAGCGCGCCTCCAACGGCGTCGCCATCGCCAAGCGCGTCGGCTCGTCGCTCGAGGAGATCGGCTCCGGCACCAAGAAGGTCCACACGCTGCTCGCCGAGATCGCGTCCGCGGCCAAGGAACAGTCCGAGGGCATCAACCAGGTCAACAAGGGCGTGACCCAGCTCGACAAGGTGACCCAGCAGGGCGCCGGCAACGCCGAAGAGCTCGCCGCCGCCGCGCAGGAGTCGTCCTCGCAGGTCGCCAACCTCCGCAGGCTCGTCGAAGGCGGCGCCATGGAAAGCGGCCCGAGCGAGAGCGTGTCGAGGCCTGTGCAGTCATCGGCGCCCGCGGCCGCCCCGGCTTTCGAGCCGGCCGGCGCTCCGCAGGCCACCGCGACCGCGAAGCAGCTGATCCCCTTCGACGATGACGACGACGGCTTCGAGTCGTTCTGACCCTGACCGATGCGTGCCTGAAAGGGCGCACCAGATGACCCCCAGGCGGCGGGCCCGGAGTCGGCCCGCCGCCCCTTGCACAGCCCCTAGCGAACGACCACCCATGACCACGCTCAAATCCAACGAGTTCAAGAGCATCTGCCGGATCGCCCAGGAGCGATGGGGCCTCCATATCACCGAGGCCAAGCGCGAGCTCGTGACCGCGAGGATCACGAAGTTCCTCCGCAAGAGCGCCTTCAGCGATGCCCGCTCGTACATCAACCACATCGAATCGGACAGCACCGAAGAAGAAAAGCTGGAGCTGTTCGATCTGCTCTCGACGAACGTCACCAGCTTCTTCCGCGAGCGGGAGCAGTTCAACTACCTCGAGCGCGAGTTCTACACGCCGCTGGCCAGGGGGAACCTGACGACGCCAGGCAAGCGCATCCGGATCTGGTCCGCCGCGTGCTCGACCGGTCAGGAGCCCTACTCCATGGTGATGCACGCCATGGAGCACCTGCCCAACCTGAGCACGTGGGACTTCAAGGTGCTCGCGACCGACCTCTCGAACACCGCGGTCGAGAACGCGCGGCGCGCCGTGTACCCGATGGACGCGGTCAAGGACTTGCCGAAGGAGATGGTCAAGAGCCACTTCCTCAAGGGCGCCGGCGACCACGCAGGGATGGTCAAGGTGGCCCCCCACGTCCGCGATCTGGTGACGATCCGCAGGCTGAACCTCATGGAGCAGTGGCCGTTCAAGGGTCCATTCGACGTGATCTTCTGCCGCAACGTGATGATCTATTTCGACCTCCCCACGCGCCTCAAGCTCGTGCGCCGCATGCTCGACCTGCTGCGCCCTGGCGGGATCCTCGCTGTCGGGAGCGCCGAGACGCTCGCCAACCTCGATTTGCCGATCCGTGTCGCGCAGCCCTCGGTGTACCTGAAGTGAGGCGCGCCAGATGACGACCTGCCAGATGCTCAACCAGCGCAGCGCCGAGGACAAGATCGTCATCGGCGTCGCCGACATGGCGGTCTCGAACGACCCAGGCAAGATGCTGATCACGTACGCGCTCGGTTCGTGTATCGGCGTCACGCTCTTCGACCCGGTCGCAGGCGTCGCGGGGCTCCTCCACTTCATGCTGCCCAGCCCCAAGGGCAAGGCCGAGGGGACCGAGGTCAACCCGGCGATGTACGCCTCGACAGGCATCCCGATGCTCTTCAAGAGCGCGTACGAGCTCGGCGCCAAGAAAGAGAACATGATCGTCTGCGCCGCAGGAGGCGCGGAGATCCTCGAAGACAACGGGCACTTCAAGGTCGGCTCACGGAACCGGACCACGCTCCGCAAGATCTTCTGGAAGAACAATATCCTCCTGTCCGCGGACGACACTGGCGGATCGAGCAGCCGCACGCTGTTCGTCACGGTCGGCGACGGCGCGGTGACGATCCGCCAGAAGGGGAAGGAGCGATCGCTATGGCCGGAATGAGCCACATCAAGAACTTTGACAAACTCCGACCGATGCCCATCGCCGCAGCCAGGGTGATGAGCATGCTCGCAGAAGACGAACCGGACCTGCAGAAGATTGCTGAGATCCTCCGGATGGACGAGGCGCTGAGCTTCGCGATCCTCCGGCTCGCCAACTCCGCCAAGTTCGGCGTCCCCGGCCGCGAGTTCAACCTGCGCGAGGCGACGATCCGCCTGGGCGCCAGGGAGATCTCGAAGCTGGTCGTCTGCCAGCAGCTCGGTGATTCCCTCGGCGTTGCGGTCGAGGCCTTCGAGCTGGACCGCGGCGCCCTGTGGCGCAGCGCGCTCGGCGGCGCCTTCGCGGCGGAAGAGCTGGCGAAGAAGCACCAGCAGTCAACACCGGAGCTGGTCTTCATCTGCGCCCTGCTGCGCGACATCGGCAAGCTCGTGCTCGACGCTGCGTACGGCTCCAAGTACGACCAGCAGGTCAGCCAGGATCTGGAGGGCTCGATGGCGTACGACGAGGCCGAGAAGTCGGCCTTCGGAGCTGATCACGCCGAGGTCGGCGCAGCGCTCGCCGAGCACTGGGGCCTGCCTTCAGCGATCGTTTCAACAATCAGGCGCCACCACAACCCGGCGCCCCCTGAATCGGACGAGCACAGCGAGGTCTGCGACTTCGTGCACGCCGCGGACATCATCACACTCTGGAGCGGGCTCGCCATCGGCGCTGACGGGCTGCAATACAAGCTCGCGCCGCACGTCCGCTCGCGGATCCTGCCAGACCGGGCAGTCGCGGAGGGGACGATCGTCACCATGTGGACCAGGCTGCAGGAGGCAGAGGACATGCTCGCCCCTGCGCAACAAGGAAGGCAGATCGCATGAACTGCAACATACTCATCGTTGATGACTCGCCGGTCCTCAGGTCGGCGATCAAGAAGGTCGTCAAGCTCCTCGGCGTCGAGGACTCGCACATCTTCGAGGCCGGCAACGGCCGCGAAGCGCTCGATGTTCTCGAAGAGACGTGGATCGATCTGGTGCTGCTCGACCTGAACATGCCGGTCATGAACGGGGAAGAGTTCGCCCAGGAGCTCCGGGCGCACCCCGAACTGAGCGGCACGGCCGTCGTCATCGTCAGCACGGAGAGCAACCAGGACCGACTCAACCGGATGCGCGACCTCGGTGTCACCGATTCGCTGCGCAAGCCGTTCGAGCCGGAAGACCTGCGGAGCATGATCGCAAAGAAGCTTGGAGTCACCGCATGAGCAACATGAACAACGACACACTCAATGATCTGGTCGTCGACGCGCTGTCGAAGATCGCCTTCGTCTTCGTGGACCCGGTTGACAGTGATGAAGCCGAAGAGCTGCCGCAGCCGACCGCCTTCACCAGCATCCGCTACGAGGGCACGTCCACCGGCACAGTCGCGCTGGCCGCGAGCGAGGGGTTCCTCCGCGAGCTGACCGCGAGCCTCCTCGGGCTGGAGCCTGAGGACATCGACCCGGCCACCGAAGGCCTCGACGCGCTCCGCGAACTGGCCAACATCCTCGGCGGTTCGGTGGTCCACGAGATAGGCGGCGTCGAGCAGCAGATCACCCTCGCGCTCCCAGAGGCCTCGCCCCAGCTCCCTGCCGGCGCCCTGGACAGCGGCTCGTTGACGTGCAGCTTCGACTCTGAAGGCGAGCGCCTCGACGTGATCTGGATGACCAACGCCGCCAGGGCCGCAGCTTGAACACAGGAGCACCGATGCCAGAGCAGAAGAACATCCGGGTCCTTGTCGTCGACGACTCCTCCCTCGTCCGCAGAGCCCTCAAGCGAGGGCTCGATCAGGAACAGGGCATCGAGGTCGTCGGGACCGCCGCAGATCCGTACATCGCGCGCGACATGATCAACGACCTGCGCCCGGACGTGCTGACGCTCGATATCGAGATGCCGCGCATGGACGGCCTGACCTTCCTGCGCAAGCTGATGAAGTTCTACCCCCTCCCGACGATCGTTGTCAGCTCCCTCACGACCGAGGGCGCCGACACCGCGATCGCCTGCCTCGAAGCCGGCGCGGTCGATGTCGTCGCCAAGCCCGGCGAGTCCTACACCATCGGCGATGTCACCAGCAGGCTCGCCGAGCTCATCCGAGCGGCCGCCACCAAGACCGACTTCGCCTCGACCAGGACGCGCCCAAGGCCGACCACCGATCCCAGCGCCGCAGCGCCGAGCCTCTCGACGCTCAAGACCACCAACAAGGTCATCGCGATCGGCTCCTCGACCGGAGGCACCGAGGCGCTCTCGAGCCTGCTGAGCGCACTGCCGAAGCAGACGCCGGGCATCGTGATGGCGCAGCACATGCCGCAGGGGTTCACGAAGTCCTTCGCCAGCCGACTCAACGAACTGAGCAACCTCGAAGTCCGCGAAGCGTGCGATGGCGACGCCGTCGTGCCTGGGGTCGCCCTGCTCGCGCCAGGCAACACCCACCTCCGCGTCGTCCGCGATGGCGCCAGGTACATCGCCAAGGTCACCGGCGGACCCAAGGTCTGCCGTCACAGGCCGTCCGTCGAGGTCCTCTTCAACTCCGCAGCAGAATTCGTCGGGAAGAACGCGCTCGGCATCATCCTCACAGGGATGGGCAACGATGGCGCCAAAGGCCTCCTCTCGATGCGCGAAGCAGGCGCAACGACGATCGCCCAGGACGAGAAGTCCTGCGTGGTCTTCGGGATGCCCAAGGAAGCCATCGAGTGCGGCGGCGCCTCCATGGTCGCCCCCCTCTCCCAGATCCCGGAGCACATCATGACCTACGCCGCAGGGAACCTGACCGCCGAGGCCGCCTGAATCGCCCGGTGACTCCCCGAATGACCTGAATCCGCAGGTCCGATTCGCCGATACCCACGGTGCGCCCCACAGACGCAGGGTCCGAATAAACGCTCGCCCGGAATCCAACGCATGACGATTCAAGCAGAACACATCCACGCGTTTATCGACTCGGCGAAGGAAGTCTTCGAGTGCATGACCGGCGCCCCCCTTGGGGTCACCGCGCCGAGAATCCGCACCGAATCCGACACCGCGGAGATCACCTGCGTGATCAGGCTTGAGGGCGACCTCCAAGGCGCCGCTTCGGTCGGCGTCGATGCCGATTCCGCAGGGGCGATCTTCCAGATGATGACCGGCGAGGCAGCGCCGGATGATCCTGGCGATGTCCTCGACGCGATGGGCGAACTCACCAACCTGATCGTCGGCGGAGCCAAGACCAGATTCAATCTCGAAAACGTCCGCATGACCTGCCCCGACATCACCCAGAACCAGCAGCACCTGTCGGAGATCGAATCCGAGACGGCGATCATCACGATCCCCTGCGAGACGCAGGACGCCCGTTTTCAGATCGACGTCGCAATCGAACAGGCGCCGATGTGCCAACCTGCGGAGAGGAACTGACCAATGGAAATCCTGATCGTTGACGATTCGAAGATGATGCGCAAGATCATCAGAACAACCCTCGAGAACCTCGGCTACAAGAACATCGCCGAAGCCGAGAACGGCAAGGAAGCCCTCGACCGGGTGCTCCAGCAGACCCCGGCGCTGATCCTCCTCGACTGGAACATGCCGGTCATGGACGGCATCACCTTCCTCGAGGAGTTCCGCACGACCAACAAAAAGACCCCGGTCGTCATGGTGACCACCGAAGCGGAGAAGTCGCGCGTGATCCAGGCGATCAAGGCCGGTGTCAACAACTACATCGTCAAGCCGTTCACCCCGGACGCCATCTCGGACATCATCCAGAAGACGATGTCGGTCGCGGCGTAACACTCCTGTTCTGAATCAGCAGGGATCATGAGTCACGATTTTTGCATCAGGAAGTACCGGGACAGCTCGTGCGCTTCGCTCGTCGCTCGCCCCGGCGTTGATCTCACCGGTTGCACCGTTGACATGGTGCTGCACGCCGCGATCGATTCGGGGCTGCTCGTCGATCTCCAGGTCCGCGAGGCGATCCGCAAGTTCCTCGAGTCCTACGAACCAACCGACTCCGAACAAGAGCACATCATCGCCACGCAGATCACCCCCACCCACGGGATCGATGGGGAGATCATCTGGACCCACAATTTCGAGCCAGGCCCGAACCCCGAGCAGCGCACTCCGGACAACTTTCACCAGTGCTTCGTTGTTGCAGCGGGAGACAAGCTCGCGACGCTCCAGGAACACCGCGCCGGGACGAGCGGGCGCGACATCCTCGGCGCCCCGATCGAAGCAAAGCCAGGCAAGCCGCTGTCGATCGAGTTCGACCAGACCATCGACCAGGTCATGGACGGGACCCTCGTCGCAGAATGCAGCGGCGAGCTCCGCATCGATCAGGGCGTCCTGCGGATCGCGGAATCCCTCCACCGGACCGGCGACCTCACCGACACCGGCCAGGACATCGACTTCCCTGGCGCCATCCAGATCGATGGCTCGATCCGATCGCCCCAAACAATCAAAGCAGCAGACGCGATCGCCGTCGGAGGCGACATCGAATCCGCGTCCATCGAGTGCGGCAGCTCCCTCACCGTCAAAGGATCCATCGAAGGCGGAGGCCAGAGCACTCTGCAGATCGCCGATCACGTGACCGCACGCAGCATCAGGCAGTGCAACGGTCACATC
>CAYGNN010000079.1:6927-11435 GCA_964351165.1 uncultured Phycisphaeraceae bacterium | reverse complement strand
TCGGAGGCGACAGCGCCGCGATCCAGCTGATGCAGGAGTCCATGCTCCACGGCGATATCAACGTCGATGGAAAAACCGACACCGCCGACCTCGGCGTCCTCATCGGCAACTTCGGCTGGTCCGCCAACTGACCCCATCCCAACGCCTTGGATGAGCGCAGCGAATCCCAGGATCACGCGCCGGTATACAGTGCGCTCATCATGCCCAGTGCACCCAACACGCCCCAACGCTCCCTCCGCTCCGACAACAACGCTGGCCTCTGCCCCGAAGCCGCGCAGGCCCTCATCAACTGCGCCCAGGGCCACGCCGTCGGCTACAGCGACGACGAGCACACCGATCGCGCCGTCGCCGCGATCCGCAACCTCTTCGGCGCGCAGGCCGAGGTCTTCTTCGTCGCGACAGGCACCGCCGCCAACACCCTCGCCCTCGCCAGCTTCACCGAGCCCTGGATGGCTGTCCTGTGCCACCATGAGGCGCACTGGGCCGAGGATGAGTCCACCGCCCCCGAACGCTTCACCGGCTGCCGCACGTCCGTCATCCATCCCGCAGGAGACACCCCCAGCAAGATCACCCCAGCCGACGTCGAGCGCGCCGCAGACGCATCCAGGGGCGACGTCCACCAACCAGCCCCCGGCGCGCTGACCATCTCCAACGCCACCGAGTTCGGGACTGTCTACACCCCCGACGAGATCAAGGCCCTCTGCGACACCGCCCACGCCCTCGACCGCGTCGTCCACATCGACGGCGCACGCTTCGCCAATGCTGTCGCGCACCAGATGCAGGCAACCGGTGAAGACGCCGCAACGATCTGCCAAGCGATGACCACCGGCGCCGGTCTCGATGCGCTCTCATTAGGCGGAACCAAGGCAGGCCTCGCGCTCGGCGAAGCCGTCGTCTTCTTCCCCAACGAGTTCAACCAGAAAAACGGCCGCTTCGACCGCGCCGTGCGCTCATTCCCCTACCTGCGCAAAGGCACAGGCCACCTGCTGAGCAAGCACCGCTTCGTCAGTGCGCCATTCGCCGCGATGCTCGAAACCGGCGCGTGGGTCAGGCACGCCGCCCACGCCAACGCGATGGCGCAGACCCTCGCGACAGGCCTCCGCGAACTGGGCTACCCAATCAAGCACGACGTCCAGTCCAGCGCTGTCTTCGCCACGCTCACGCAACAGCAGCACGAGCAGCTCACCGCCCGCGGCCACGGCTACTACCTCTTCGGCCCCCAGAAGAACCGCCTCGCCAGATTGATGTGCAGCTTCGACACGACGGCGGAAGACGTCGATTCGTTCCTCAAGGACGCGGCTGATCTGCAGTAATACTGGCGGCGTCGATCCCCAGCTTCTTCATCGTGTAGGGCAAGCCGATGATCATCGAGCAGGCTCGGATCGCCGCGATGAGCACCACCAGGCTGAGAATATATTGGGTTATTACACCACATGATGGCTTCGGTGGACCAGCCAAAATGGTGATCGGCGAATTGGCTTCAATCGGCATCACGATCCCGATCGCGATACCCCCACAGATCAGCAGCTTCGCGTGCGATCGCGCCTTCACCCTGGTCAGAATCCCCAATTCGAAATACAACCACGCGTAATAGAGCGCGGTAAACCCCGCCCAAGGGACCCAAAGCACGAGGATCATCTCGCCCAGTGTCCGCAACACCGATTCGTCGCCACTGCTGAGAAATCGGACACCGAAGATCGCTTCCCATAGATCAAGAAAAAACATCGCTCCGACCAACAGTGCAAACAGCACGCAAAAACCGCGGGACAACAGCCTCGCGATGTTGACCGAAGCGATCGATTTCACAGGCTCGCTGCCGGTGGTCACAAAGAACGTCCCGATCAACATCCCAATGACGAGAAGACTAATCAGCACATCAACAACCGCACTCGGCATCGAATCGATCGGAGAAAACCCCGACAACAACACGATGATGGTGTTTACCATCAGGAGCACAAGAATTGCGATCCCGCAGCTGAACCACAAGGAGAGCAGCCAGGCGCCGAACCGAATCCTGTGAATGCGGTTGTCCATGGATCACCATCGAACAGTCATGCCTGATCTATCAGGATCAGGTGGATCCCGCGCTACAACCCACGCGCCGTAACCCACCCCTCGAGCGCAGTCAGGAACGACGCCTCAACCGCATCCTCGCCAGGCCGCGCATCGATCATCAGGTGCCGATCAGGCTCCACCGCCGCCTGATGCTGGTACCCATCGCGCACCCGCCGGTGGAACGCAGCGCCCTTCGCCTCCATCCGGTCCAGCAGCAGCCCCATCCGGTGCGCCGCTGTCTGCTCATCGACATCGAAGATCACGACGAGCTCAGGCCAGACATCGCCGCACGCGACCTTCGCCACGTGCATGATCTCCTCCTCGCTCATCCCCCCAGCAGCGCCCTGGTACGCCAGCGTGCTCGAGACAAAGCGATCCGCCAGCACCAGCTCGTTGTTCCTGAGCGCCGGGACGATCCGCTCCGCCACCAGTTGCGCCCGGCTCGCCATGTACAGCAGCGTCTCGCAGCGCACGCTCATCTCGTCGTGGTTGACATCCAGCAGCACATCGCGGATCCGCTCGCTGATCGCCGTCCCGCCCGGCTCGCGCACCTCGCAGACGCCCACGCCGTGCGCCCGCGCCAGGTCGGCGAACCTGCGGTACTGCGTCGTCTTGCCGGAGCCGTCAGGCCCCTCGAAGACGATGAACTTCCCCGCCAGCGCGCGCACCCACGCGCAGTCGTCCCGAGCCTCGCCAGCCTTCGCCGGCGTCATCACAGCGATGCCTTCCGCGTCCATGTCGTCCCCTCCGGACCATCCTTGATCTCGACGCCCAGCGCCGCCAGTTCATCACGCACCGCGTCCGCCGCGGCCCAATCCTTCGCCGCCCGAGCCGCCGTCCGGCGTTCGAGCAGCCCCTCCACTTGCGATGCGAGGTCGTCATCGCCGCCAGCATTCCCGGCGTCATCCACCGCCAGGTCCAGCGTCCCGAAGACCCCATCGAACGACCGCAGCAGCGCCGCGTCCGCCCTGGTCGGCGATTCCACCTCACCCATCCACGCGTTCACCACGCCGATCGCGCCAGCGGTGTTCAGGTCATCATTCATCGCCTGCGCGAACGCAGCGACAACGGTCTCGTTCGTTTCGCCCGCCTCGCCCGACGCCTCGCCCTGCTCGACGAACCGGCGCCACCGCTCGATCATACGAGTCGAGTCCTTCAACCCCTGCTCGGTGAAGTTCGCGTTCCGCCGGTAGTGCGTCTTGATCAATTCCAGCCGGATCGCCGCAGGGTCGAACCCCTTCGCAAGCAGGTCGCGCAGCGTGTAGAAATTCCCGGCGCTCTTGCTCATCTTCGCGCCCTCGACCATCAGGTGCCGCCCGTGGACCCAGAACCGCGCGAAGTGATCGGCGCCGGTGAAGCACCGCGACTGCGCGATCTCGCACTCGTGGTGCGGGAAGATGTTGTCCTCGCCCCCCGAGTGCAGGTCGATCACGCCCGCGTGCGCGCTGCCAGCCGGCGCCAGCCGCTCCTGCGCCATCGCGGAGCACTCGATGTGCCAGCCAGGGTACCCCTCGCCCAGATCGACCGCCCGCCCGAGCAGCGTTGATGGGTCCCACTTCATCAGGTGCGAGGCGTCCGCCTTCCACAGCAGGAAGTCCGCCGGGTGTTTCTTTTCTGATTGCTGCGATTCAGACACGCGCCCGCCCGCGCCCTCGCGGATCTTGTCCAGCGTGTTCCCGCTCAGAACGCCGTACTCGGGGAAGGCCTGCGTATCGAAGTACACCGCCCCGCCCTTCTGGTACGCGAACCCCTTCTCCAGCAGGCCGGTGACAATCTCCAGCATCCCCTTGACGTGTTCCGAGGCCCGAGGCAGCAGCGTCGGATCATCATCCGCCTCGAACGCCACGCGCATTCCCAGCGTCTTCGCGTCCTCGATGAACGCCCCGGCGTAGAACCCAGCGATCGCGTAAGGATCACCAGGATCGATGTCGTCCACGCCCTCGGGCAATTTCCCCGACTTCTTCGCCTCTTGCAGCCGGTTCGCCGCGGCCTCCATCTTGTCCTCGCCGCCGCCGTCGGCCACCGCATCGTCGGTCATGTGCCCGACATCCGTGATGTTCATCACGTGCGTGACCGCGTAGCCATGCTCGCCGCTCGGCGCCCCATCAGGACCGACCGCCTCGCACAGGGGCGACTCCAGCCACCGCCGCAGCGTGTCGCTGAGCAGGAAGCTCCGGAAGTTCCCGATGTGCGCGTAGTCGTACACCGTTGGCCCGCACGAATAGAACGAGACCCGGCCCGATTCCAGCGGCCGGAAGACCTCCTGCTTGCCGGAAAGCGTGTTGTGCAGCGAAAGCGTCATCGAATGCGCCAAAGGTATCGAAGCGAACCGAGCAGGTCGAGTCATCACAATGGACGCCGAGTCTGAGCGCAGCGAAGGCTCGGGTAGCAACCCTCTCCCTCAGGGAGAGGAGCTCTATCCAACGCCGCCCAGCGGCGCTCAAGCACCCATC
>CAYGNN010000079.1:0-6917 GCA_964351165.1 uncultured Phycisphaeraceae bacterium | reverse complement strand
AAACCCGTGCTTGCACGCCCGGCACCGCCAACGCAGCCTCGTGATATCAACTAGCGACACCAAGGTCAGGATCACCGAAAACATCGCCCAAAGAATGTTCCCTGGCGAACGCACGAAGCGGACATCTTCAGAGCCGCACGAAGGACAGGCTGGAGGCGTGTAAACCCGCACTCACTTCACCGCCGCAGGCTCATCCTCGCCCGCATCCTCGTGCTCCTCAGGCGCCGGCTCGATCCGCACCCTTGTCACGCGCGTCGGCTCCGCCTCCAGCACCGAGACCGCCACGCCGTTGGCGCGGAACGTCTCGCCCATCGCAGGGATCCTCCCCAGCGACGACAGCACGAACCCGCCCACCGTGTCGTACTCGTCCTCGTCAGGGATCGACAGCCCGATCGCCTCCAGCGCGTCGTTCACGTCGTCGATGTACGCCCGCGCGTCCACCTCCGCGCTGCGGTCCGCCTCCGCCACCGCGATCTCAGGGGGCGTCTCATCATCCGGCTCGTACTCGTCCTGGATATCGCCGACCAGCTCTTCCAGCACGTCCTCGATCGTCACGAGCCCCGCCGTGCCGCCGTATTCGTCGAGCACGATCGACATGTGGACCTTCTGCAGCTTGAACTCCGCCAGCACGTCGCGCACCGGCTTCGTCTCAGGGATGAACTGCGCCTCACGCAGCACCTTCTTCAGCTTGAACCCCTGCGAGCCGTTGCCGACAAACTCCAGCAGGTCCTTCGCGTACAGCACGCCGATGATGTGATCGAGGTCCCCCTCGTACACCGGGATCCGGCTGTGCCCCGCCTTCGTGATGAACGCCTTGATGAACTCCAGGTCATCCGTCAGCTCGAAGCCCTCGATCTCCGTCCGAGGACGCATGATCTCGCTCACCGCCGTCGTGCGCATCTCGACGACCGCCTCGATCATGTCGCGCTCCGTCTCATCAAGACGGCCTTCCTCCTCGCCCTCGGAAACGACCGTCCGGAGTTCCTCTTCCAGCTCTTCCTCATCCGTCATCGCCTCGGCGCCAACCAGGCGCCGCACGATCTCATCAAGGCCAGCGCTCAACTTCACGAAGGGCCGCATGATC
The DNA here is from genome assembly GCA_964351165.1 of uncultured Phycisphaeraceae bacterium. GTDB lineage: Bacteria > Planctomycetota > Phycisphaerae > Phycisphaerales > UBA1924 > JACKHE01. Next base: position 5,833 of record CAYGNN010000079.1, on the reverse strand, counting down.
ACGTGCATCAGCCGCACCAGCCAGCGCATCCGGACGATCAAAGGCTCACCAGCGTGCGACGCCACGCTCTGGGGGATCGTCACACCGACCACAAAGACCAGCGCCGCCGCGACGCCAACCGCCGCAGCCAGCCAGCCCCAGCGGATCACGCCACCCTCGCCGACGATGCCGCCCGCCCAGACGACCGAGGCCGCCACCGTGGTCAGGTTGCACACCAGCCGAGGGATCGCGATCGCCAGCGCGTAATCCTCAGGGTCGGACAGGATCGACTCCACATCGACCGCCTTCTTGCGCACCGCGAGCGTGCGCCGCATCTTTGATTTCGACAGGTGCAGCAGCGCGAACTGCAGCGCCGCCATCAGCCCGCCGATGACCGCCGCCGCCACCGCGATCCAGAGCGCGTTCGTATTCATCGCCCGCCCTCCGGATCCGAACTGCCGAAGACCGCGCCCACACCGATCGCGCCGAGGATCTCGTCCTCGCGCGTGTGCATCCGTGCGAACTCGTTCGGGTCGTGATCGTCGTACCCCAGGCAGTGCAGCACGCCGTGGAGCAGGTACAGCAGCGTCTCGCGCTCGACAGGCCCCCCCTCGGCCATCCGACGAGCTTCATCCAGGCACACAACGATCTCGACATCCAGAGGCCCGGCCTGCGCCTCGCGCAGATCGAAGGTCAGGACGTCCGTCGTCCCTGGGATCCCGCTGTGCTGCTGGTGCAGCGCCGCCATCGTCTCGTCATCGACGACCGTCAGTTCCACCGAATGCTCACCGGAGGCCCCATCGACCGCTTCCTCGATCGCGGCCTTGCCGTACATCTCCAGCCACGCAAGCTGCCCGTCATCGAGCCGCTCGGTGGTGTCCGTGATTTCAAGTTGGAGCGTGACGCCGCTCTCGCGTTCGGATTCACCCGAAGGCTGAGGAGGTTCGTCATCGGCGCCGGCCACGCGCGAAGCGCCCCCGGCGTTGGTGTCAGACTCGTTCATGGTGCAAAGCGTTGGCGTCATCGACGTCGGAAGGTGGACCCACAGGCCGGTGCGAAAGTCGGTGAACAAGAGAGTTCGGCCGGGCCACCAAAGTATCGTGCCGCGACCCCAACCCCTTGACCAGCAGGGCGATCGCGACGCCCCCCAGTGTACGTCCCCAACCCCCCGATTCCACAAAATCCGCCCCCGATAACAGCCTTCAGGGACCGGTGCGGGGTGCCGTGGTAGTGCCGAAGGCTCTACCACGACTTGCGGCGCAAATCCCATGATCCCCACCTCTCCCCCCGAGGGAGAGGTCGATCCGCCCAGCGGATCGGGTGAGGGGGCTCAACACGCCGCGCAGCGGCATCCTTCCATTCACGGGTCCCGCGACCAGAACTCCCCCAGATTCCCCGCAGGGTCATACCAGTACACCGAAACCGCCCCCATCCACCCCTGCGGCACAGGCTCCCCGTCCTCCCCCAGGAGCACCTCTACTCCGTGCCCTCGCAGCCGCTCGATCGCTCCCGGCAGATCCGCCCGAGCCACCTCCAGCGCAAAGTGCACCTTCCCGAACCGGGCCCCAGCAGGCAGCGGCGACCGCTCCTCAAAGAGCAGCGTCCCGTTCCGCAGCGCCAGCCGAGGCGAAGCCCCAACCGCCCCAGTCCAGAACCACGCCCAGTCTGCCCCCCACGCGCGAACACCGCCACCATCACCAACCGCCGGGGGTGTTGAGCCGCTGGAGTCGTCCGGCGTCAATCCGATGACGCGCTCATAGAAATCCGCGCACGCCGAGACATCTTCGACCACAAGAACGAGTTCCGAAATGCCTTGACTATTCGTTGCCATAACTTCTCCTGCATGAACAACCCGTCTTCCCAACTCCAATCGTCATTCGCAAAAATCTCTCTCAGGCGCGAAGCAGTATGAGGCTCATCAATGACGACGATGACATCAGTCTTGGTAGTGTCGGGATACCAACCGCTAACCCGGAATGTAAACAGGAACTCCCAGAGATACTCTTCGACAGGGTCATCCGTTGACCACATCGTCATACAATGATCAACCAGAGCTTCGCCATCGATTTGGCGTTGCACAAACTCGAGGTCATAACAGGTATCAAGCCGCGATCCATCTGCGCCAGCGGCGTGAAATAACGCACACCCCTGATCGATGAGCTTGCAAATGAAATCACTGATAGTTTGATAGCCCATCGCGGTGCTATCAACGACAGCGAGAACGCGAATATGTTCAGAGGGCCATGTCTTTGAGGCTGGGTAGTCTTCGATCGATTGAAGCTCGACGAGGAAAATCGGAGGCCATATAGCCTCTCCACGTTTGAGATCAAACCGCTCGATCTTCACCCATCACCGCCTCACTCACCCATTCGCCATCGCCCCAACACTCGCCGTCACCGGCACGAACGTCGGGCGCACCCGAGCCTCGAACTCATCCCGGAACTTGTTCAGGATCGTCCGCACCGCCCAGTTCGTACCGTCCGCCAGGCCGCAGATCGTCGTGCCGGGCATCGCGCCCATCGTCGTCGCGATCTCCTGCGTCAGGTCCAGATCCTTCGTCCGCGCGTCGCCCTGCTCGATCCGGCACAGCAGCTTGTACACCCACTGGCTGCCTTCCCTGCAGGGCGTGCACTGCCCGCAGCTCTCGTGGCTGAAGAACCGCGCGATGTTCCGCGCGACCGCCACCATGTCCGTGTCCTCATCGAAGACGGTCGGGCACGCGGTGCCCAAGCCCAGCACGTTGTACTTGCGCCCGATATCGAAATCGAGCTCCGCGTCGTACTGGTCCGTGCCCAGCATGCCCATCGCGACGCCGCCCGGGATCGCCGCCTTGAACTTCTTCCCGCCGCGCATGCCGCCGCAGTAATCCTCGACGAGCGTCCGCAGAGGGATGCCCAGGTCGCACTCGAACACGCCAGGTTTCTCGACGTGCCCCGAGACACCCATCAGCTTGGTCCCGTACGAGGGCGGCCCGCCGATCGTGCTCTCGACGCCCTGCGCCGCGAACCACGCCGAGCCGTGCTCGATGATCGAGGGCAGGTGCGCGATCGTCTCCACGTTGTTGATGATCGTCGGCTTGCCGAAGAGCCCCTCGATCGCCGGGAAGGGCGGCTTGATCCTGGGCCAGCCACGCTTGCCCTCGATGGATTCCAGCAGCGCCGTCTCCTCGCCGCAGACGTACGCGCCAGCGCCCCTGTGCACGTAGCACTCGACCTTCCAGGGCGCGCCGGTCTGCGTGTCGGAACCGTTGAGCAGCCCCTTGCCGCCGAAGATGCCTTGCTCGTACGCCTCCGCGATCGCCTTCTCCAGCACCTTCGCCTGGTGGTAGTACTCACCCCTGATGTAGATGAACGCCTTCTCGATCCGGCACGCGTAGCAGCAGATCGCGATGCCCTCGAGCAGCAGGTGCGGATCGAAGTCCATCAGCAGCCGGTCCTTGAAGGTGCCTGGCTCGGATTCATCCGCGTTGACCGCCAGGTACCGAGGGCCTGGGCTGTTGATGTCGTCGCACTTGGGCAGGAACGTCCACTTGAGACCGGTCGGGAACCCAGCGCCGCCGCGGCCGCGCAGCTGCGAGTCCTTCACTTCCGCCGTCACCGCGTCTGGCGAGAGCGTCAGCGCCTTGCGCAGCGCGTCGTAGCCGCCGGTCTTGCAGTAGGCGTCGTAGGTGACCACGCGCCGGTCCTTCGGATCCCCGAAGGGCATCGTCGGGATGTTCTTCGTCAGCGCCGGCGCCTTCATCTTCGGTTCCCAGGTCATCACTTCTCGTTCCTGTTGCTGTTCCCGTGCAGTTCCACTTCTTCGATCACCGTCCGCCGCAGCGTCGCCTTGCCCATCGGCGTCTCGACGCCTTCTTCAACCGCAGTCTCACGCCGGACTTCCGTCGAGCGCTGCCCGACGTCGGCCTTCACCCCGCCGACCAGATGCCCCCAGAACCGCCCAACGCTCCGGGCCAGACCAACCTTGCTGTTCCCATCATCAGCCATACATCATCAACTCAAAGTCTTTCTGGCTCCCTCTCCCCTTGGGGAAGAGGGCCGGGGTGAGGGGTTTGAATGAGTCCACGCCTGGGATGAGCAAAGCGAATCCCAGGATCTCCCTCACGCACTCAAATCACTCGTCGTCTCACCAACCGCCGGTTTCTTCCCGCTCATCGCCTCATCGATCGCCTTCCCGATCGTCTCCGGCGTCAGCCACTCGTGCAGGTCCTCGTCAATCAGCGCCACCGGCGCTGAGCCGCACGAACCAAGGCACTCCAGCTCCACCAGCGAGAACTTCCCGTCGTCCGTCGTCTCGCCGACCTCGATCCCCAGCTTCTGCCTGCACACGTCGGTGATCGCCTTGTGATCGCAGAACTCGCACGCGATCGAACGGCACACCGCGATCATGTGCTCGCCCCGCGGCTTGAGATGGAACTCCTCGTAGAAGCTCGCGCAGTCGATGACCTCCGCAGGGGTCAGATCGAGGAACGCCCCGATCTCCTCCATCGCCTGCGCCGGGATCCACGTATAGTGGTGCTGGATCATGTGCAGCGCTGGGATCAATGCCCCCTGCTTCGTCTCGAACCGAGGCAGGTACCGCTCCGTCAGCTCCGACTTCATCGAGTCCGTCAGATACGGCGTATCCCGCCGCTCGACCTCCATCGTCCCCGACTGCTTCGCGATCCACGCCATAGCCAGCACACTCCAATCCGAGACTAATCCCACGCCAACACGGCGCAGGAGCACATCCTAGCGACTCACAGCCCCCAATCGACCATCACAGGGGGTGCCGTGGCAGTAATCGCGCAGCGATTTCTGCCACGACTGAGCCACCTGCCAAGACTGAATTACCCCCCCGAATGCACCCCAGGGCTCGCCACCACCCCCTCCAGATCAGGACACGCGAGGAACACAGCGTCCGCCCCCACGCCAGCCCGCACCACGCTCCCCCCCGGCCGCTTGTCCACTTTGAACACCCGCCCGGTCCCCGCGGGCGGCTTCTCCTTGGGCGATCCCCACGCCACGCACTCCACCGGGGCTGACCCATCCGCCACCGACAGCAGCACGAAGTCCCCCGAGTTCGCCAGCGCCCTGCCCTTCGAGTCATTGGCGATCGTGAAGACCAACGCCCCACCAAAACCGGGGTTCCCCCCCTCCGGCGCCCGCTGAGCCGTCCCCACCGGCCCCTCGATCCGCGCATCGAGCCCATTGAAGACCACCGCGCACTGCCCCGGCGCCAGCTCGACCGCCGGGAACACAAAGGAAACCCCCTTCTTCCCGCCAGGGTTCCGAGGGTCCGCCCGCCGGGACGTCAGCACAACGCCCTGCAGATCGATCGCCCGGTCGTGCGGGTTGAAGAGTTCAACAAACTCATCCCCCACCGCATCGCGCACGCCGTCCTTATTCGCATCTCCCGAGTCATCGTTGGGGACTGCAAACAAAACCTCGCTGATGACCGGCTGCGGGAATGGCGCATCCTGCGCAACCGCATCCACACCGACACCGAGCAGCACAACAGCAACGCAACGCAGAAGGCGCATCATGATCCTCCCCCGCCATCAGTCCCAGGCGGGAGCGCCAACTGAAACCGCACCCCACCTTCTTCATTGCCCACCACATCAACCTCGGAGTCCGCTTCCGGCACAAAGAACACCGAGCTGGTCTCGTTCACGACCAGATAAGAACTTTCACCCTCTGCAAGCTCGCACACCAGGAACGCGTTCCCGCTCGCGAATGTGATTTGATCTTTGGCCCAGGGATCAATCACCGTCCGGTCATATGAACGAGCCGCATCCGTGCGATACCGAAGCACGCCGATCTTTGCAGATGTGGTATTCCGCACCGTGAGCACTTTGCTCCGCCATTCGAGACCG
>CAYGNN010000078.1:9578-11508 GCA_964351165.1 uncultured Phycisphaeraceae bacterium | reverse complement strand
CGCCGGAGCGCAGCGTGAACTCCCCGCGCAGGACCGCCGCTTCCTTGATCGATTCAACCAGACTGCTATGTGTCGTCGTGCTCATCGCAAACGCCTTCTTCTGGTGTGGCCGGGTTCGACCCCAGCGGCCGCATGAACGGGAACGGGATAACATCCCGGATCGTGTCGCTGTCCGTCAGCAGCATGATGATCCGATCCACGCCGAGCCCGAGACCGCCAGCAGGGGGCATACCCACCTTCAGCGCCTCGACGAAGTCCTCGTCGAACGAGCGGAACGTCTGCTCCTCGTCGTCCGCGCCCGCAAGCTGCTCGCGGAACTTCGCCTCTTGAATGTCCGGGTCGTTCAGCTCGGTGTACGCCGGGCCGATCTCCATCCCAGCGATGAAGAGGTCCCACCGATCCGCGAGATCAGGGTTCGCAGGATCGGGCCGCGTCAGGGGCGAGATCGCGCTGGGGTACTTCGTCACGAACGTCGGCCGCGCCGGATCGATCGTCGGCTCCGCGAACTCTTCGAACAGCGCGTTGATGATGAAGACATCCGCCACGCCCTCGTGCTTGAGGCCCCGAGCCTTCGCCTCCTCCCGCGCCCGCGCGGTGTCGGTCATCGGGAAACCCAGCGCCTTCTCGAACAGCTCGCCGTACTCGATCACCGCGAAGGGAGAGCCGTAGTCAACCATCAGATCGCCGAAGGGCAGCTTTACGTGCGCCGGATCGATGTCACCGCTCGGCGCCTCGTCGCCCGCGTTCTGGACCGCGACAAAGTGCGCCAGACGCCGCAGCAGCGACTCCGTCAGCTCCATCATCGTGTCGCAATCGCCGAAGGCCTCGTACGCCTCCATCGCGGTGAACTCCGGGTTGTGCCGGCGCGACAGGCCCTCGTTGCGGAAGTTCCGCCCCACCTCGAAGACCTTCCGCATCCCGCCCACCAGCAGCCGCTTCAGGTACAGCTCCGGCGCGATCCGCATCGACAGGGGAATGTCCAGCGCGTTCATGTGCGTCAGGAAGGGTCTCGCAGCAGCGCCCCCTGCCTGCGTCTGCAGCATGGGGGTCTCCACCTCGAGGAACCCTCGATCGCGCATGAACTGGCGCATGTCCGCGATGATCAGCGACCGCAGCCGCAGCGTGCGCATCGTCTCGGGGTTCGCGTACAGGTCGATGTACCGTTTCCTGTAGCGCGTCTCCAGGTCCTGCAGCCCCGCCCATTTTTCAGGAGGCGCTACCACCGACTTCGTCCCAGGCTCGAGCGAGGACGCCCAGACCGTGATCTCCCCGGTCTTCGTCTTCGTCAGCGGCCCCTCCGCGACGACGATGTCGCCCAGGTCCGCCGCCTTCGCCAGCGCGAAGCCCTGCTCGTCGCAGTCGCGCTTGCTCACCGCCACCTGCAGGTCGCCCTCGCCCTCGGCGTCTGTCACTGTCTCATCGCGCAGCTGGAGCCAGACCAGCTTGCCGTTGTCGCGCAGCAGCATCACGCGCCCGGCGATCTTCACCACCGGCCGGCGATCGACGAAGCCCTCGCTCTTGCCGTTCTCCTTCTGGTCGTCGTCCGCCGCCTCGTCGTACGCCCGCCGCCCCTGCGCGCACGAGACCAGCCCCTGCTGCGAGAACCCATAAGGGTTCATCCCCTGCTCGGCGATCGCGTCCCGGTTCGCCCGCCGCTGCGCCTCGAGGCGGTGCATCTCCTCGGGATTATGCTCGCCGTTGTTGTCGTTCTTCGTCTCAGCCATGGCCGCCATCGTATCCATTTGAAAGTCCCTGATTTCTGCTGATCCGCGTGACCGATCGACCAGCCAGCGTACAATAGGACAAACAACTCATGAATTCAGATCCCCCGCGGCGTTCAACCACGCCGCGGCGAAAGGAGCACCGACCGTGAGCATCCTCTCCAAGCAAGTCGCGATCGTCACCGGCGCCAGCAGCGGCATCGGCGAGG
>CAYGNN010000078.1:4433-9568 GCA_964351165.1 uncultured Phycisphaeraceae bacterium | reverse complement strand
CGACCGCCTCGACGCCCTCTCCACCAAGATCAACAAGGCCGGCGGGCACTCGATCGCGGTCCAGTGCGATGTCGGCGACCGCGACGACGTCGCCAAGCTCGCCCGCATCACGAAGGAAACCTTCGGCGGCATCAACATCCTCATCAACAACGCCGGCGTCATGCCCCTCTCCTTCATGGACAAGGGCAAGATCGACGAGTGGGACCTCATGGTCCGCGTCAACATCAACGGCGTCCTCAACGGCGTCTGGGCCACTCTCCCCCACATGATCGAGGGCGGCGGCGGACAGATCGTCAACGTCTCCTCCATCGCAGGGAAGAAGGTCGTCCCGGGAGGCGCGGTCTACTGCGGCACCAAGCACTTCGTCCACGCCCTCTCCGAGGGCCTCCGGATGGAGCTCGCCCAGCACAACGTCCGCGTGACCACCATCGCCCCAGGCTTCGTCGTCACCGAGCTCACCAACACCATTACCGACGATGATGTCAGGAAGCGCTTCGACGCCTACGACGACATCACCCCCCTCGCGCCGGAGGACATCGCCCGCAGCACCGTCCACGCCCTCGAAGCCCCAGCCCACGTCGGCATCAACGAGGTCGTCGTCCGCCCCACCGCCCAGGCGATGTAAGGATCCCCTACGCCTGGGATGAGCAAAGCGAATCCCAGGATCCGTGCACCAGTCGATCTCCATTGATCTCCATTCCCTGCACCCCACCGCGTTTCACGTCACAATGAACCTGTGCAGATCCTCGACCGCTACATCGCCCGGCTGTACCTGACGAACGTCGTCGCCATCCTCGTGGCGCTGGTCTGCTTCGTCGTCGCGGTCGATGTCGTCGTGAACCTCTCCGAGCTCATGGAAGCCGGACGCACTGTCGCAGGCGAAGACGCCGGAGGCCTCAAGCTCGCCTGGGGCGTGACGTACGCCACCCTCGACCTCTGGGGCCCCAGGCTGCTCCAACTCTTCAGCTACCTCTCCGGCGTCGTGCTCATTGCTGCGATGGGATTCACCTGTGTGAACCTCGTCCGGCGCCGCGAGTGCGTCGCTGTCCTCGCGTCGGGGATCAGCCTCCACCGCCTCTTCGCGCCGTTCCTCGCCGTCGCGCTGCTCGTGACGGCGCTGCAGGTGATCGATCAGGAAGTCCTGATCCCCCGCGTCGCGCACAAGCTCTTCCGCGACCACGAGAGCGCCGGCCAGGACGTGGGCGCCAGCCTCCGCGTTCCATTGGTCGCAGACAGCGCCAACCGCCTCTGGTACGCCGTGAATTACGACAGCGCCGCAGAGCGCATGGACCAGGTCGCAGTCTGGGAACGCGACGAAGAGGGAGGCGTCATCCGACGCATCAGCGCCGACACCGCCACTTGGTCCGACGAGCAGTGGATCTTCGAGAACGGCATCGCCGAAACCCTCAACGGCGATCGCACCCCGGTGGACGCCATCGCGACCGACCTCGACCCGACCGGCGTCCTCATCAAACGCATCGAGGGCTTCGGCCAGAACCTGAGCTGGATGCAGATCTCCGCGGCGCTGAACCAGCCGGTGCCAGTCAGCGACCGCACGCGCCGCGAACTCAACACGATCCGATTCGGGCGCGTCTCGATCATCCTCTGCAACCTGCTGACGCTCTGCATCAGCCTGCCATTCTTCCTGATGAGAGAGCCCAAGGGCATGCTCAAGCAGACGCTCAAGGTCGCCCCCATCGGCGGTATCGCGCTCATCGGCGCGATCCTCGCCGTCGCCGCCCCACCCCCAGGCCTGCCGGTGTGGGTCGGCGCGCTGATCCCGGTCCTGATCCTGACCCCGATCGCCATCGCGACCGCCTCCAGTCTCAAAACCTGATCACAGTTTCCTGAGATGGACGCCGAGTCTGAGCGCAGCGAAGGCTCGGATATCAACCTGGGCCGGTGCCGTGGTATGGCGAGGCCATGCCACGACGAGTCGCCTTAATCTTCCGATTCGCTACCGGGAGCAGCAGCAGGCGGATCAGGAACCCCAACCTCATCCAGCGGCACCCTCGGCTCGCCCCACATCACCATCCCAAGCCGCGCCGCAGGCCCATCCTCACGGAGCGTGAAGAACCGCTCGCCATCGAGCAGCACCATCACATCCGCGACATAAGGCTGCGTGCCGCCAAGGCTCGATTCATCGAAGACCATGAAGACGACGCGGCTCTTCGACTTGCCGATCACACCCACCGGCACCGGTGTGGCGTTGTTGACCTGCACGTGACCGCCGCCCTGCTGGTTCTGCGAGTTGCTGAACGTCTCCTTGAACGAATCGATCAGCGTGCCCCAGTCTGTTGCGACGCCGACGTACCCGCCGAACTCGCGCTCGAAGGCCGACATGAACTCCTCGATGCGCGCATCGTTCAGGTCGTTCGTCGCGTCGTGGTTGAGCGTCGTCCGGAATGTCGCGATATCGCGCGTCTCCACCGAGCTGAAGATCGTCTCCGCAGGCGGGACCATCTGCGTGATGTAGTACCGCTGCGCCTGCATCAGCCCGGCGCCAACCGCGCCCCAGATCACCGCCGTCATGATGCCGACGATCAGACCAGCGATCGCAGCGCCGCGCCCGGTCAAACGACCGTTTGATCTGCCGATCAGGATCAGCGACGAAGCGCCGAGCACGATCGAGATCACCCCGAGGAACGGGATGCAGCACAGCAGCGACGTCGCCAGCGACGACACCGCAAGCACACTGGTCCTGGTGGCCGAGACCGGCCCGTCATCGTCGAGGTACCCGCCGCCATCGATGTATGGATCCCTGCTCATAACGCAACACCCTACCGCATCCAGCGGCCCTGTTCCTGCGTTCTCGCATCCAGGACGCACGCCGTGTGCACAACATGCACACACAACAACCGCGCCAGGCCTCCATGAACGCACCACTTGTAGGGATTCCCATTCTTTTCCTTCTGCGCCGGGGAAATCGTGAACCCCGACGCCCCTGAATCTGAATCACTCTCCCGGTGGGGCCGCCTCCAGTGAGGCGTGCTCGAGCGGGACGAAGATCGACGCCGCCTTCACAGGAGCGTCGATCCACGCCTCCTCCTGGCGTCCCCCACCAGTACCCCCCGTGCTGGGCGGCCCTGTCGCCCGGTGCACAACGCTCGTCTCCGCCCGAGGCGAGCGTTTTTCTTTTTTGCCCGCCCAACCCTGACGTACACTGAACGCATGCTCACCACCGTGCTGTTCGTTATTGCCGCCCTCCTCGCCGCCGCCTGTGTCGCCCTCTGGCTCAGCCGCACCGCCCTCCTGCGCCGCGTCACCGCCGCGGAGACCGCGGAAACCGACCTGACCACGCGCCTGACAGAATCAGAGAAAACCGCCGCCGTCCTCCAGCAGCGCCTCGATGACAACCAGCAGCGCCAGCAGGAAGAGGTCCAGCGCTACGAACAGCTCCGCAAGCAGTTCGAGGACACCTTCAACAGCCTCGCAGGGAAGGCCCTCGAATCCTCCTCCGAGCAGTTCCTCAAGCTCGCCAAGCAGAACTTCGCCGCCCAGCACGAGCAGCAGAAGGCCGAGATCGACAAGCGCAAGAACGCCGTCGATCAGCTCGTCAAGCCCATCGGCGACACGCTCAAGCAGACCAGAGAGCGCCTCGAAGCAATCGAGAAGATCCAGACCGAGCGCGCCGCGACCATCACCGAGAGCCTCAAGCAGATGGGCCTCTCCAGCAACGACCTCCGCGCCGAGACCGCCAAGCTCGTCAGCGCCCTCTCCAAACCCCAGGTCCGCGGCGCCTACGGCGAGATGCAGCTCGAACGCATCGCGGAGATAGCAGGGATGCGCAACTACTGCGACTTCGACACCCAGCACACCGTCAAGGACGCCGACAACAACAGCCTCCGCCCGGACATGGTCGTCCGCCTCCCCAACGAGCGCGTCATCGTCATCGACGCGAAGATGAACGCCAGCAAGTACATGGACGCCATCAGCGCCAAGACCGAGGACGAGGCGGAACAGCACCTGCAGGACTTCGCGACCCACGTCGCCCAGCAGGTGAAAGCGCTCTCCAAGAAGGAATACCGCGCCTTCGTGGAGGGCGCGATCGACTTCGTCGTGATGTTCATCCCAGCGGACCAGCTCATCGACGCCGCCCTGGAGCGCAAGCCCGACCTGCTGGAGGCGGCCTACAACGACAACATCATCCTCGCGAGCCCCAGCACCCTCATCGGCCTGCTCCGAGCCGTCCACATCGGCTGGCGCGAGAAGTCAGTCTCCGACAACGCCGCCGAACTCTTCGCGCTGGGCAAGGAACTCCACGAACGAGCCGCCGTTGCTTTGGGCTACGCGGCAGACGTCGGCAAAGCAATCAAAAACGCCGGCGACAAATACGACCGATTCGTGGGATCGGTAGATAAGCGGATGATGCCGACGCTGCGCCGGTTCGAGGAAAAGGGCGCCGACTCGACGAAGACGATCCCGGAGCTGCCGGCGATCAATGTGCAGCCCAGAGAATTGCAAGGCCTGCCCGCGACACCGGAAGCCTAAGAACAGCGGAGCGACGACTTCATGCCCTCGACCAAAATCAACTACCTCGAACTCCCCGCCACTAACCCAGAAGCCACGCGCGCATTCTTCAACAAGGCCTTCGCCTGGACCTTCACCGAATACGGCCCCGACTACTGCGCCCGCGAAGGCGGCGAGATCGACGTCGGCTTCTACCGCGCCACCGACAAAGCCTCCCTCACCGAACAGGGCGCCGCGTTGATCGTGTTCCAATCGGATGACCTGGAGCAGACGCAGGCCGACGTCGAAGCGGCCGGGGGCGAGATCATCAAGCCCATCTTCGACTTCCCCGGCGGCCGCCGCTTCCACTTCACCGAACCCAGCGGCAACGAGTTCGCTGTCTGGGCGATCGCGAAGTCCTGATCGGGTGCCGTGGTAACGATCGCGCAGCGATCTTTACCACGACCAATCACCCTCAACTAATCGACAACTCCGGCGCCCGATCCGCCTTCCGCATCGAAGCCAGCGCCGCCTGCCGATCGAGCTGCGTCACCACCGCCTCCAGCTCCTCGCGCAGCTTCCCGCCCGTCTCGAAGTTCGCTGTCGGATCGCCGCTGTCGCTGTTTGCCCGCAGCGCCATGTTGATCGGCACCGCCCCGAGGAACGGAACCCCAAGACGCTGCGCC
>CAYGNN010000078.1:2324-4423 GCA_964351165.1 uncultured Phycisphaeraceae bacterium | reverse complement strand
CGGCTTGCTCTTGCCCTGCCTGAGTGAGGCTAGGGCAACCTGCCCTTCGAGGGTCGTGACGAGCGATTGCAGCGACCGCGGCAGCGCGTCGCCGCCCGCGGATGTGGGGTCGAAGTTGGCGCTCGGGTTGCCGGTGTCCGAATTGGCACGCAGGGCGGTGTTGATGGGCAACGAACCGAGGAAGGGCAATCCCATCCGCTGCGCCATGATCTCGGCCCCGCCGCGGCCGAAGATGTCGTACTCCTTGCCGTCGTCGCCGATGAAGTAGCTCATGTTCTCGACGACGCCGATCACCTCGACGCCCAGCGTCTGGAACATCCGCACGGCGCGCACCGCGTCGTCCTGCGCCACCTTCTGGGGGGTGCATACAACCACCGCCCCATCAACCGCCAGCGTCTGCGCCAGCGTCAGCATCACGTCCCCAGTCCCCGGCGGCAGGTCGATCACCAGGTCGTCCAGATCCCCCCACCGCGTCTGCTCGATCAACTGCTTGAACGCCCCGTGCGCCATCGGCCCGCGCCAGATCAGGGGCTTCTCCGGCTCGACCAGCTTCCCGATCGTCACAGCCTTCACGCCGTGCACATTGAAAGGCTGGATCATCCCCTCGTGCACGCTCTGCTCGATCGACCCCAGCCCCAGCATCGTGGGGAGCGAAGGCCCGTAGATATCGCCATCCATCAGCCCAACCGCGCGCCCGGTGCGCGCGAGCCCCACCGCCATGTTCACCGCGACTGTTGATTTGCCAACACCGCCCTTCCCTGCGCCGATCGCGATGATCCGCTTCACGTTGGGCAGCGCCGCAGGTTGCGGCGCCTGCTTGTGCGCGCCGCCCACCGCCCCAGGGGGCGACTGCGCCGGCGCTGCCTGCGGCTTCTGACCAGCGGGCGCCGCGCCGGGCGCCGGCGAATCGGCATCCTCGACAAACGTCGCGTTCAGCTGCTCGATCTTCACGCCCTGCTCGGCCGCTGCTCGGTACAGCGCGACCCTGGCCTTCTTGGTCAGCTCCGCCTTCGCCGCGTCGTCGGTCCCTGGTTTCACGGCGATGTCGCACGCGACGATCCCGTCGCACGCCGCGACCCTGCGGATCGCCTGCTCGCCGATGGCCTGATGGAGGGCCGCTGTCGCCTGCTCTTTGTTCATTGCGGGACCAATTCTGTCGCCCGTCACGTCAGCCGCGATCGTCCGAAAAACACCATCGGACACGCACCGGAGCGATAGAGACGGGCATTCCCACCGCTCCGAGGCGAAACTGTCCGATCATAGTCGTCATCGCCGCACCAGAGTGCAGCGATGGCCGTATCACTTCGATGATGCAATACCGCCGCGGCAGCAGCGTTCTCCCAGGCGGCAATCACGCCGGATCGGAGCAACCCCCAATGACCAACCGCTCACGCAATATCGCAACCATCGCCCTGCTGGCCACGCTCGCGGGCGCCGCCACCGCGCAGGACCAGACCGCGACCGACGCCGACCTCCTCCGCGGCCCCGCCGTCACCGACAACCACGTCCCCGGCGCTGCTGATTCCTTCGCAGGGCGCCCGATGGCCGGCGCTGCGGAATCGCGCCCCGACGACCGCCCCATCTCGATGCGCGAGTTCATCCAGAGCGTCCGCAGCCTCGAACGCCAAGGCGTCGCCGAGGAACTCCGCCTCAACGAGGGGCAGAGCGCCGTGGTCGAGGTCATGCTCCGCGAGCACCGCGACGCGGTGGCCGCGTGGAACGCCGAGCACAGCGAAGAGCTGCGTGAGCTGCGCAACAGCAGGCGCCCAGGCGATCAGGCCAGAGGCCGCCGCGGCGCCTCCGACCCGGCGCGCGCCGATGAGCGTCCCAGGCCCGGTCAACCCCTCGACCGCCGGATCGACCGCACCGAGAAGGCCGAGCGCCTCGACCACCGCGCCGAACGAAGGGGCCACCGCGCCCCCCTCGATGAAGCGACCAAAGAGCAGCTCAAAGCGCTGATGCAGACCCGCCCCAGCGCCGAGCCGCAGCAGGCGCAGATCTGGGAGATCCTGACCCCCGAGCAGCAGGCCTTCGTCGAGAACGACGTGCAGCGCCGACGCGCCGATGCCCTCGCACGCCACGAGATGCGTCAGCAGCAG
>CAYGNN010000078.1:0-2224 GCA_964351165.1 uncultured Phycisphaeraceae bacterium | reverse complement strand
AGCGAACGCGAATCCCGGGATTTTTATGCGCTCCGCGCGACCGCTCAATCGATCACTTCGTACGCGAGCTTGACCGGCTCCGTCATCAGCGAATCCATCGAGATGATCCCCTCGACACCGGGCGTCGGGTCCGCCGCGACGACATCGATCAGCCGCAGCGAGACCGTATCGAACTCCCGGCTGATCAGGATCTCGGCGCGCGCCGCGCGGATGATCCGCTCGCCGTCGGTGATCTCGACGTCGATCAGGTCGTAGTTGGTCGGGTCGTACGACTTCGCTGTCACGTCGGTCATCTTCACGAAGCCGCCATCGACGATGCGCTGCGCAAACTCGCGCACCGCCTCCGCCTCGGTGCGCGGCTTGTTCGCCTCGCAGCCGGCAAGGCCGATCAGGCTCGCGAGCAGGAGGCCGGCAGCGGCGCGAGGGACGACTCGGAAGGGCTGGTTCATGCGTTGATAATCGGCGATCGGAGGCCCCCGCTGCACGCGATACAGGACGCGCCGCAGTTGAAATTATCGGACCTCCAGAACCGTCCGAAATGAATGCTTCCCAGCGGCTGAAATCGCTTGTCAAAGTGCCCATCAGTCCGGTAAAACGGAGTGACGAGAGCCGGATTTGTTCCCACCGGCTCCGCTCTGGGAGGAGCGATTGCAATGCTGATTTGTGCCACTTCTCGGCGCCGCCTGGCCAGCGCCGTTCTTGCGTCGATGCCCCTTTGCATCGCGTCGATGTCGCTCGCGTCGATCGATAACGACCCTGTCAACGACGACATGGCCGGCGCCGAGGCGCTGGAGACAACCATCGGCGGGCAGACCGAATACCGCGCCGAACTCGTCGATTCCGACGCTCGCCTCGACGTCGATTTCTTCATGATCGACGCCAACGCCAACGACGCCGTGACCATCACGCTCGTGCGCGCCCAGACCGACGAGCACCAGAACTCCGCCGACCTCAACCTCAGGCTCCACGCCTACACCCCCGGCGCGAGCCTCCTCAGCGCACCAGGCGTCGGCGCCAACCCCACCATGACGTTTCTGACCGACGCCGACGGACCGATCTACATCGGTGTCGGTCTCGCGTGCGACACCGACCTCGATGGCGTCGAAAACGCATCCACCGAAGAACGCACCGGCGGTTTCCAACAGGTCGAAACCGTTGCCGGCGCGTACGACATCGTGATCACCATCGACCGGCAGGCGCCGACCCCCTTCCTCCTGGAAGACCCGGCCGACTGCGACGAGGAGGTCAACGCCTTCTGCCCGCCTGCGCAAACGTTCTTCCCCTACCCAGGCGCCTACATCATCGGATCGCTCGAGAAACGCGAGTACCCCGACTGCGAGCCAGACACTTTCATGGTGCTCTTCGACAAGCAGCTCAACATCGTCAACGCCGACGACAACAGCTCCAAGCACGGCAACGGCTGGGCCTCAGGACTGGCCGGCGTCGCCGGAGGCAACGGCTTTATCGACAACGGCAACGGCACACGCTCGCTCCGCATCGGCGTCACCGGCCGCCCCGATGGCCTGGACGGCGACTTCAACGGCTATTTCCAGAACGCGCCACACCACCAGATCGGCGAGTTCACCCTGACCGTCACCTTCATCAACGCCGGTGACGGTCTGGCCGGCGAAGAAACCTACACCAACCGCTTCGAGACCGGCGCCGAGGCGTTCTATATCAACTTCGATGTCCCCCTGGACGCCACCTTCGCCAACATCAACATCAACAACACCACCGGCGGCATCGCCGCGCTGCCCGACCAGGACGTCTTCCACCTCGAAGGCCTCGTCCCCTTCTGCGACTACTTCATCTCGCAGATCGGTGGCCTCAACTGCGAGTGCATGCCCACCGACACCGTCATGGTCTGGGTCGACAAGAACTGCAACATCATCTGGGACTCCAACGAGTACAGCCCCGAGACCGGCTACGACGAACTCCAGATCATCGCCGATTACAGGGGCCGCGCGAACTTCGCCATCGCCGGCGAGGACCAGCGCAGCAGACTCCTCTGGGTAGGCCTCGACCTCTACGCCGACGACACCGTCGAACGCGCCCCAGGCGACTGCGAGCTCCCCGACCCCAACATCGACTACGGCTGCTACACCCTCTGCTTCCGCCTCGCCCCGCCCCACGAGGGCGCCGAAGGCCCCATGCAGTCCACCGACGTCGTCGGAGGCGACAGCGCCGCGATCCAGCTGATGCAGGAGTCCATGCTCCACGGCGA
>CAYGNN010000077.1:3434-11717 GCA_964351165.1 uncultured Phycisphaeraceae bacterium | reverse complement strand
GCGCGGCTTCCTTCGTCATCCCCCGCGGCCAGAGGCGGTCGATGAGGACGCGGTAGCCGTCGGTGCGTTTGGGGTCGTCGTAGATTCGGCGGGTCTGGATGGGCATCGTGGGGCGATCTCGGGAGGTTTCGGGGTTGGATGCGCGATACTTATACTCGGTTGCTGAAAACCGAACTCCTCGGTTGTGCGGGCGTAGCACACTGGAGAGGGGGCTCCCTGATGAGATCGTTGATCCTGATTCTCGCGATGTTCCTGGCCGGATTGCAGGTTTCCTGCGCCGGCCCTGCTGCGCAGCAAGCGCAAGCGGATGAGGGCGACGCGGCGCCCAACCCGGTCGCCGAACACCTGGGATTCGTGCTCGGGAACTGGGCGATCCGCAGCTATGCAAACG
The DNA here is from genome assembly GCA_964351165.1 of uncultured Phycisphaeraceae bacterium. Taxonomy (GTDB): domain Bacteria; phylum Planctomycetota; class Phycisphaerae; order Phycisphaerales; family UBA1924; genus JACKHE01. Next base: position 11,326 of record CAYGNN010000077.1, on the reverse strand, counting down.
GCTTTGAGCCGCAGGGGCCTACAGGGCTGGCGATGTACCGCTCCCGGTTTGGCGGGATGGTGCTCGAAGAAACGCGCGCGTACGACGTCGCGTGGGCCCGGCGGTATTCCGCCAGCGGCGAGAACGAGATCCGCTGGTACGGCTGGGGTGGGGATGGCTGGCGGTACATCTCCGTGCTCCCCTTCGGACGAGTCAACTTCGGTGTCGCGTCGTTCACGGAGCAGGGGTTCCGCGTCCTGACCGGGCCGATCGATATCGGTCAGAACATCAGGCGTCCGATGCAGGTCGGCGCGTTCCTCCTGACCAGGGCGAAGGAAGACGGGCCATTCGAGGTCTTCGATGTTGACGATCCAGACCGGCCGCTAATCTGGTGGAGCATCGTGCGGATGGGGTTCGGAACAGAACCGCCGATGGAGTTTGTGCCGGTTGAGTTCCTGGAGCGCACCGAGCAGACGAGCCTCGAGCGGCGCCCGAGCGCAGTGCAGAGGGAGCGCCCCGCCGAGTGGTCGCAGTTTGATTTCTGGCTGGGCGAGTGGGATCTGCAGTGGCCAGGCGGCGCTGGGACGAACACGATCGAGTCGGTCAACAGCGGCTGGGCGATCCGTGAGGACTTTGCCGCGGCGGACGGGACCGGCTTCACCGGCGGGAGCCTGAGCGTCTGGGACCCCGGCAAGCGCGTCTGGAATCAGTTCTGGATGGACAGCACCGGCGCGTACCTGTCGTTCGTCGGCGGCTGGGAGGGGGATCAGATGATCCTCACCTTGAGCAACGCGGAGGACATGAAGAACCCCGGCCGGCTCTCGCGCATGCGCTGGCACGACATCACCGACGATGCGCTGGTCTGGACCTACGAAGGCTCCGACGACCAGGGCGCGACGTGGTCCACGCTGTGGGAGATCAACTACACGAGGCGGCAGTGATTCTGCGTTGGCGCACTCAGTGCTCGTGCCCATGCCCTTCGGCCGGCTTTGCGACACCGATCACGCCCTGCGCGACGCGGGCGCCGGCGTTGCCGGTGGGCTGGCCGTAGTCGTCTGGCTCGGCGTGGATGATGACGCCTCGGCCGATGATGAGGGCGATGCTCATGTCGGGGTCGGTCCAGTCGTAGGTGGCGACGCCGTTGCGGTCGGCGCTCAGGTTGCCCAGGTCGCCGATGTGCTTGACGTCCGCGTCGCGGGCGCCGTGGTCGTGGCCGAAGGGGTCGAAGTGGCCCCCGGTTGCGGTCCCATCTGCGGCGGTGATGTCGCCCCAGTGGTGGATGTGGAAGCCGTGATCGCCGGGGGTGAGTCCGGTGATGCTGGCGACGACGCGGACGCCATTGTCGGCCTTGTGGAACTCGACGGTGCCGCGGACGTTGTTGCCCTGCGTGGGCGTCATGACCGCGATGGCGCGATCGACGTGGGCATGGTGGTTCATGCAGCCGACGCTGAAGATGAGCGCGAACGCGGCGAAGGGGATGGTGCAGAGCTGGCGGATGGTCATGTGGGCTCCTTGGCTGTTGAGGATTGCACGGAGGGATCGCTGAATCCTAGCGTGTCGTACCGCGGCGGAGAAAACCAGGTGCGTGATTCGTGCATCAGCGGACCTCCGCATCGGTAGGAACCTGCAGCAGGCGCATGCCGCGCCGCGAACAGGAGACCTGCATCATGCGATCGAGAATCGTGGGGATTTCATTGTGCGCGCTGTCGAGCGCGTGCATCGTTGGTTGCCAGTCGGCGCCCAGGACAGCGGAGATCGACTGGGAGACGCCTGGTTCGGTGGCGACGCTCGACCGGGCGACGGTGGGGGACCCCTACGAACTGGAGGACGTGGACGGCGTTTCGCGCTGCTACATCGACGGCGTCTTCTGCGTCGCGTCGCAGCCCTCGGCGGAGGCGCTGCGAGGGTTCGCGGAAGATGGCGTGACGGTCGTCATCAACCTACGGATGGAATCCGAGATGGAGCGCGTTGACTTTGATGAGGCGGCGGTCTGCGCCGAGGCGGGGATGGACTACGTCTACATCCCGATGGGCGGCCGGGACCGCGTGTATCCGCCGGAAGCGGTGGACACGTTCGCCGAGGCGCTGGAGCGGCACGATGGGAAGGCGCTGATCCACTGCGCTTCCGGAGGTCGGGCGACGCACCTGTACATGGCGTACCTCATCAAGCACCGGGGGTACGAGCTGGAGGAGGCGATCGCGGTTGGGTCGGGTCTGACTTATCGGCCGATGCCGCTGGAGTTGCTGCTCGATCGCGAGATCGGCTACCACTGGGCGGAGTGAATCGAGGCTGGTTTTCTCGGACGATTCGCGCGGTGGTCGGGCTGCATCGCCTGCACCATCGCGGATCCGTGCGATCGGTTCCGGTTTGTGAAGTCGGCTCAGGCTGGGACGGAACCTGTCGATACCCCTGTTGTCTGCGCGGAACGGTGAACCGGCGTGTTGCCGCGATCCCGGACCGCAAACGGAGGCATTGGCATGCGACCGCATTTCTGGATGGGCATCACCGCGATCGCGGCGACCGCTCTTGTTGGCTGTAGCAGTTCTTCGAGCTTCACTCCTGGCAGCAAGGCGTCCGTCGCCAGCACCGACATCTGGGGGTTCCAGAACGGTCTGCACCGCGATGGCAACTTCTGGTTCGCCGGCCAGCCCGACCTGATCGGCCTGCGCGAGGCCCGCGACCGCGGCGTGCGCACGGTGATCAACCTGCGCCCGCAGGAGCAGAACGAGATGTACGTCCACTTCGATGAGCCGCAGGTCGCCTTCGAGCTCGGCATGGAGTATTTCTCCATCCCGGTCGAGGCGGACATGATCACGCCTGAGGCCGTCGCGGCGCTCGCTGAGGCGCTGCAGGGCACGAACCGTCAGGTCCTGATCCACGGCGGCTCGATGGAAGAGGTCGGCGGGATCTGGGCGGCGTACCTCGTCCGCTACCAGGGGATGCCCATCGATGAGGCGATGGCGAGCGCCAAGTCCGCTGGCCTGACCAACCAGTCCACCTTCGACGCGGCGATCCGCGCGATGGCGGCCCCCGATTCCGAATCGCTGGCGGAGTTCGCCACGGTCGAGACGGAGTCGATGGAGAACGCCGACTTCGACAACTGACCAGCTGCCAGGCCTCGCCTGGGCAACCAGTGAGCCACGCGCCGCTCGCGGTTCGGCCCTGAACAGGGACGGATTGCGAGCGGCGTTCTTGTGCGCTGTGGTAGAATGCCTGGATGACCACCTCCGAACATACCGACGCCCTGGGCGCGATCCGCTCCGGGATCCTCAACTCCTGGGCCTCGCAGCGGCGCTACGCGCTCGCGCTTGTTGATGACCTCGACGAGGCGGAGATGCTCGCGCAGCCTGTGCCAGGCGTCGTGATGAACCATCCGGCGTGGGTGCTCTCGCACCTGAACGTGTACATGCCGGTGCTGATGACCATGCTCGATGGGGGCGTCCCCGATGACCCGATCGATCACAAGCACGGGAAGAAGAGCGTGCCGCTCGATGACCCGAAGGCGTACTTGCCCAAGGACCGGCTGGTGGAGCGGTACAGCGAGCTGCACGAGGGCGCGGAGGAGGTCTTCCGGTACGCCGAGCGCGAGGTGCTGCACAGCAAGCCGACGATCGCGCGGTTCGCGGAGCGCTTCCCGACGGTCGCGCATGTTGCGGTGCACCTGATGATCAAGCACGAGTGCATCCACCTGGGGCAGCTCAGCGCCTGGCGCCGAGCTGGTGGGCGGCCGATGGTCTCGGCCTGAAGTCCTCAGCCGGGGCGAGATTTCGATAGTGAATTCAGCGATATCGGCGATCGAATCGCCCTGAGAGACTCTCAGAGGCGGGTGATCCCTTGACTGCGGCTAGACTCGGTGGTCTCACCCCACCGGAGGAGGTCGTCCATTGCCGCAGGCATCCGCACAATTGAACGAGGCCGAGACCCGCATGCGGGGGTTCCTCGCAGGCCGGCACGAGGCGATGGTCGCGGATCTGGCGCACCACGTCTCGATCCCCACCGGTGGGGGGCACGACCCCGGGCTCGATGAATATCGGGGCATCCTGCTCGAGCGGCTCGCGAAGCTGGGCCCCAGCGTCGAGATGCGCTCCGGCGAGGCTCGGCCAGTCTGGTTGGACTTCGGCGCCCACGCGGACGACACAACGCCGGCCAGGACGCCGCCTTCGACCGCGGTGCTGCGGTTCGAGGGCGACGGGCCACGCATCCTGATCGCGTGCCACCTGGACACGGTCTTCGATCCGAATGGATCTTTTCAGACGATGACGATCGCCCCTGATGGCAAGACAGCGGTCGGCCCTGGCGTCGTGGACATGAAGGGCGGCGTGCTGACCACGATCAACGCACTCGAGGCGCTGGCGGAGGCAGGGATTGCCCCCAACATCACGCTCGCGCTGACCAGCGACGAGGAGATCGGCAGCTACGCGAGCGAGCAGATCCTGCGGGACCTGGCGCGGGAGGCGGACATCGGGATCGCGACGGAGCCGGCGCTGCCTGGCGGCGAGCTGGTCGTCGAGCGCTTCGGGAGCGGGGCGTTCCGCGTGGAGACGCGCGGGAAGTCGGCGCACGTTGGTCGGGCCTTCACCGAGGGCGTCAGCGCGGTGAACGAGCTGGCGCGGATGCTGGTCAGGATCGCTGAGATGCCGGAGCCTGACCGGGGGGTGATCCTGAATATCGGACCGCTCCTGGGGGGCGCTGCCTCGAACGCGGTGCCTGATCTGGCCCGCGCCTGGGGGAACGTGCGATTCCCGACCAACGCGATCGCCGATGAAATCAGGGTGAAACTGGAAGCCTTACAGACAAGCGAGGACGCGATGCCGAGCGTGCGCATCGACTGCTCTTTCAACCGTCCTGCGAAACCGCAGACGGAAGCGGTCGAGCGGTTCGCCAACCTGGCGCGCACGTGCGCCGAGTCGCTGGGGCAGGCGATGCCCTTCGCCAAGACCGGCGGTGTCTGTGATGGGAACATCCTGCAGGACGAGGGCGTGCCGACGATCGACACGCTGGGCGTCCGGGGCGGCGGCTTGCACACGCCGGACGAATGGATTGATCTCTCGAGCCTCGTCGATCGCAGCCAGCTGATGGCGGTGCTGCTGAACAGGCTCCGGCAGGGCGCCCTCGCAACATAACTGATACGCACCGGAGCACGCGGCCCTGTAGGCCAAGGCTTCACTCAGAAAGACCGAACGATGACCACCACCACGCAGCAGTCCGGGACCCTCGGGTCGCAGTTCCTCCAGAGCGACGCTGTCGCGCGTTCGATCGACGCGATCGTCGAAGAACTCCGCGAGCGGCAGTCCGCGATCACGGACGTGAAGGGCCCCGACAGCGAGAGCCGCGTGCACTTCGACGAGCTGGCCAAGGCTGTCGCAGGCGCACGAGGCCGGGGGCTGTACTACGACTACATCGGCTCCGGCATCGGCAACGGCGCGCTCGTCGAGCTGGCGGACGGTTCGGTGAAGTGGGACATGATCAACGGCATCGGCGTCCACTTCTTCGGCCACAGCGAGCCGGAGCTGGTCCGCGCGGCGCTCGAGGCGGCGGCTGGCGACACGGTCATGCAGGGCCACCTGCAGATGAACGAGGACGCGATCCGCTACGCGGAGACGCTGGTGAAGTACGCCTCGCGGACGAGCGAGCTGGCGCACTGCTTCTTCTCGACCAGCGGCGCGATGGCGAACGAGAACGCGCTGAAGGTCGCCTTCCAGAAGCACGCCCCGGCGTCGCGCGTCCTCGCCTTCAGCCACTGCTTCATGGGCCGCTCCACGACGATGGCGCAGATCGGCGATTCCGCAGGCGGTCGTGACGGCATCCCCCTGAGCACGCAGATCGATTACATGCCCTTCTTCGACAAGGCGCTCAAGCGGATCAACAAGGCTGGGGACCTCTCCGCGACGACGCAGGCGATCGACTACGCGGTGTCGCAGCTGGAAGAGTTCATCACCAGGTACCCCAAGCAGCACGCGTGCTTCGTGATGGAGCCGATCCAGGGCGAGGGCGGCTTCAACTTCGCGCCGCCTGAGTTCCTCCGGGCGCTCATGGAGGTGTGCCGCGACAAGGGCATCGCGGTCTGGGCGGACGAGGTGCAGACGTTCGGCCGCACCGAATCGCTCTTCGCCTTCGAGTCGCTGGGGCTGGGCGAGTTCATCGACATCTGCACCGTCGGCAAGATGACGCAGGTGTGCGCGACGCTCTACTCCGAGCGCTACAACCCCAAGGCGGGGCTGCTCAGCGGCACGTTCCTGGGTGGTTCAGCGCCGCTGCGCGTCGGACGCCAGATCGTCGAGCGCCTGGCGGAGGGCGACTACTACGGCCCAGAAGGCAGGATCGCGCAGCACCACAACGCGTTCGTCGAGCAGGTCGAGGCGCTCAAGGCGAAGCACCCCGGCTGGTTCCCCGACGTTCCAGGCGTGCCCTCAACAGCTGGCGGTTACGGCGGCATGCTCCGCTTCACGCCCTTCGGCGGCGACAAGGACAAGGCCGGCAAGCTGTGCAAGGTGCTCTTCGATGAGGGCGTCGTGGCGTTCTACTGCGGCCATGGCCCCTTCCACGTCCGGATGCTCCCGGCGCTGGGCGTCTTCAAGCTGGAGGACTGGCCCAGGGTCTTCGAGGTCGTTGAGCGTTCGATGGCGAAGGTCGCCGGCTAAGATCACCGGTCAACGGCGCACGCCGCGCCGCAGGAGCACTTGCACTCATGTTTCTGATCCGCCAGTCCCACCCTGATGATCGCGCGATCTTCATGAAGCTCGCGAAGATGGTCCACTTCATCAATCTGCCGCCTGACAAGGAGGTCATCGGCGACAAGATCCGGTGGAGCCGGCGGTCGTTCCGCACCGTCCGCCAGGGCGAGGCGCCGGAGCAGGTGACGCAGGCGCGCGAGATCCACAACCTGGGCGGCGCTGCTGGGCAGTCGCCGCAGTTCATGTTCTCCGCGGAGGACTCGCAGACAGGGAACGTGATCGGCACAAGCTCGCTCATCGCCAAGATGGGCAGCGCCGGCTCGCCCAACGTCGTCTTCCAGCTGCGCAAGAAGCACTTCTTCTCCGAGGATCTGCAGCAGGGCACGACGCACGTGACGGCGCAGCTGGTGCTCGACGAGACAGGCCCGACTGAGATCGGTGGGCTGATCCTCGGCCCCAGCTACCGGGGCCACCCCTCGAAGGTCGGCAAGCAGCTCAGCCTCATCCGCTTCCACTACCTGGGGCTGCACCGCGAGCGGTTCCAGGATCAGGTGCTCGCGGAGATGATGGCGCCTGTGACGTCCGATGGTCGCAACGTCTTCTGGGAAGAGTTCACGCAGAAGTTCATCAACCTGAGCTACGACGAGGCGGACCGGTTCTGCCAGAAGTCGCGCGAGTTCATGACGTCGCTGCTCCCCAGGGAGGAGATCTACCTGACGATGCTGCCTGCGATGGCGCGGTCCGGGATCGCGCAGGTCGGGCGCGACACGCAGCCGGCGCGCGCGATGCTGGAGAAGCTCGGCTTCGAGTACCACGACCGCGTGGACCCCTTCGATGGCGGCCCTCACCTGCACGCAAAGACGGATGAGATCACGCTCGTCCGCGACACGACCACGCTCGAAGCGAGCGGCGGCCTCGCGTTCAAGGACGCAGAGACAATGTGCTTCGTGAGCACCGATCACGCGGATGGCGGCGACGGCGTCTTCCGCGCCGTCATGGTCCCATGCAAGGTCGAAGGCGGCAAGGTGCGCATCAGCGACGAGGCGATGCGCGTCCTCCGCGCCCGCGATGGCGACACCGTGGGGTTCACGCCGCTGCCAGGCGAGCGGATGTTCGACCCGGTCAGCGGCGACCGCGGCGCCAGCAACAACGGAACACCAACGAATACCCCAAAGAAAGTGACTTCGTGACGACAACGACCGAACCGATGACGAACCCGCTCGCCGCACTCCAGCACGA